>NZ_JAJJZF010000006.1:0-161732 GCF_020966275.1 Pseudoalteromonas sp. MB41
GAGGCCCGAAGGTCCCCCGCTTTGGTCCGAAGACATTATGCGGTATTAGCAGTCGTTTCCAACTGTTGTCCCCCACCATAAGGTACATTCCCAAGCATTACTCACCCGTCCGCCGCTCGTCAGCAGAGTAGCAAGCTACTCTCTGTTACCGCTCGACTTGCATGTGTTAGGCCTGCCGCCAGCGTTCAATCTGAGCCATGATCAAACTCTTCAATTAAAAGTTTTTTCTGTCCTTCCCATTAAGGGAGCGGACATGCTCAATGAATTCTGAATTTATTTAACATCTTTAGATGTTGAATTGACTGTGCTGAAATAAGTAAACTTATTTCCGTTGGTCACTCAGTTCAATTGAGACTCTAAATTTGTTTGTCTTACTACCTAAGTAGCTCGACTGTTAGAACTCAATCTGTACGAGTGCCCACACAGATGATTGCTTTATATTGTTAAAGAACGTTGCGATTAAAGCGTTTCACTTTAACTCGCTAGGGCTGCGTATATTACGCTTTCCTATTTTTTTGTCAACACTTAATTTTGAGAAAATTTAATTTTTCGAAACTAAGTTTTACTTAACACTCTGAGTTGCTCTTGCCTCGCTAAGCGTTGCTCCGCTGCGCGTCGCGCCTGCCGTCTCAGTGGGGTCGCATTATAGGGAGATCCGAATTCAGATCAACTGTTTTTTTACGTTTTTATTAAAAAAATGACTGTTCGTGCAAAATACGAACGAAACGGGTAAAAACAATACTAAAACCTCGTTAAGAAGTGTAATTTGAACAGAGATATGTAGAAACCGATAAAAGATAAACACACAGATTGAGGTTTTATAGCTGTCGCTGCAGATCTAAATAACCGACAAAGTACGCAAAATAACCCAAGCTTAAACACTGTTTAGAACATTAACACTTTATATTAGTAGCGCTCACGAGCTAAAGACACTAAAAGGGCTCATGATAGAAAGTGCCGAAGTAGCTTCCATCAGTTTTATTGTTCTCATGAATGCTAGCTGCTCCCAACACTATACACTTCATATTGTGTCGATTTATATTCTGCTTAATGGAATGTTATGTTCAGGCGAAAGGTACCTTAGTTCAACCACACTACTTGCAAACTCCTCGCACTATTTAATTGAGGGTATGTGTTTTTTGACCGAACGTACCAACACACTAGTTGGTTTAACACTCTTTGACTCAGCGAAATCATTCTATACTTGCATGTCTTCCCCCCAAACCAAATAAAACTGCATCATTAAGTTTGTAATAAAGGCTCAACTAAAATTCAAATCATGAAAATGTATATCATCAGCTCTCGCTGATACAGTATTCTGGTAATAGGCCATTCTTGCGTATGTTCGATTTAGTTACATGTTCGATGTAGTTACACGTTCTATATCGTTATAAGTATCGACAATTATAAGTTCATCAAAACTAATCTATTCACTACCATGAGCTTCTGCTATTTACTGATCGTTGTAATACGACTTAGCGAGCTCAACGCTCTATAAATAAGACCATTAAACAGACTAAACTTTAAAGCCGATGATTGTTCTAATGGTAAAGATTCATTACTCACCTTGATCTCATTTTTATACCATTGTGCTTAATTAAGTGGTCTATTTTGAGGCAATAAAACCGCGTTAATAACAAGGCAAAAATGTCGTTATTGAGGTGTTCTCGGCAATTGCTCTACCTCCTGCATCTATGCAGTCGTAAATCAGACATTTTTAACGCAGCTAGCGACTGGTTTAATAACTCAAAATGATTAAGTATTATTGCGGATTAATATAAGTACCAAGCAGAAATGTGGCTATTAATAATAAATGGTAAGCGTTATCGAATGTCTAAAAGAGCTAACTGTCGAAAAGAATCTGCTGGTGAAAAGAATAGACTGGACGAAACGTGCCTAAAAAAGAGGGCTGCTGTTTATAAGATACCTGACCACAATTTACTGAGAAATTAGATGGCAATAGATCGCATACCAAGAAAGTAAAAAGCCGAGCATAAGCTCGGCTTTTTGGTGTCTTTACGACTTACTCTGCAGACTGTGCGTCTTCTTGAACTTCTTCGTTTGTCGCTGGGCGACCAACTAGTTCAATATAAGCCATTGGTGCATTGTCACCAGCACGGAAGCCACACTTAAGAATACGAGTGTAACCACCTGGACGGTCTGTATTACGAGGACCGATTTCGCTGAACAATTTGCCAACTACTTCATTATCACGCGTGCGAGCAAACGCTAAACGGCGGTTTGCTACACTGTCAGTCTTAGCCAGTGTGATTAAAGGTTCAATTACACGGCGCAACTCTTTCGCTTTAGGCAAAGTTGTTTTGATGATTTCATGTTTCACCAAAGAACCAGCCATGTTGCTGAACATCGCTTTGCGATGGCTGCTGTTACGGTTTAATTGACGACCACTCTTACGATGGCGCATGACCCTATCCTTCTAACTAAACTAATATAGTGATTTAGATTATTCAGCTAGGCTTGCAGGCGGCCAATTTTCTAGGCGCATACCTAGAGATAGACCACGTGAAGCTAGCACGTCTTTAATTTCAGTTAGAGACTTCTTACCTAAGTTAGGTGTTTTAAGAAGCTCAACTTCAGTGCGCTGAACTAAATCACCGATATATTGAATTTGCTCGGCTTTCAAACAGTTTGCTGAACGTACTGTTAGTTCAAGATCATCAACTGGACGAAGTAGAATAGGATCGAATTCTGGCTTCTCTTCTTTCTCTTCTGGCTCAGTTACATCACGTAAATCTACGAATGCATCTAATTGCTCAGCTAAGATAGTAGACGCACGGCGGATCGCTTCTTCAGGATCTAAAGTGCCGTTCGTTTCCATATCAATGATTAACTTGTCTAAGTCTGTACGTTGCTCAACACGGGCTGATTCAACCGAGTACGCAATACGTTCAACTGGGCTGAATGATGCATCAAGCAGCAATCGACCAATTGGACGCTCATCGTCATCAGAGGATAAACGACTAGATGCCGGCACATAACCGCGACCGCGCTCAACACGAATACGCATGCTGATCTCGCTGCTATCTGTCGTTAGGTGACAGATAACGTGATCTGGGTTGGCGATAGTTACATCACCATCGTGCTGAATATCAGCCGCAGTCACAGGGCCTACACCAGATTTAGTCAGGGTCAGAAAAACTTCATCTTTGCCTTCTAAAGTTACTGCTAGACCTTTAAGGTTTAACAGAATTTCAATGATGTCTTCTTGTACGCCCTCTTTCGCGCTGTACTCATGCAATACACCGTCGATTTCTACTTCAGTTACTGCACATCCAGGCATAGATGATAACAGTATACGGCGTAAGGCATTACCCAGAGTATGACCGAAGCCACGCTCTAATGGTTCTAAAACTACTTTAGAACGCGTTGGGTTGATAGCGTCGATATCGACTAACCTTGGTTTTAGGAATTCGGTAACAGAACCCTGCATTTTATCCTCTCTTAACTCTTAACTTTACTTAGAGTAAAGTTCGACGATTAGTTGTTCGTTAATGTCCGCAGACAGATCTGAACGCTCAGGTAGGCGCTTGAAGCTACCTTCCATTTTCTTACCGTCAACTTCAACCCAAGTCGGCTTTTCACGTTGCTCAGCCAACTCTAGAGCAGCGATGATACGTGCTTGTGTTTTAGACTTCTCACGAATTACAACAGTATCTTCTGGTGTAATTACGTATGAAGGAATATTCACAACACGACCATTAACTAAGATCGCTTTGTGGCTAACTAACTGACGTGCTTCTGCACGTGTGCTAGCAAAACCCATGCGATATACAACATTGTCTAAACGTTGCTCTAAAAGCTGTAACAAGTTTTCACCTGTATTACCTTTAAGGCGAGCAGCTTCTTTGTAGTAGTTACGGAATTGCTTTTCTAATACACCGTAGATACGACGTACTTTTTGCTTTTCACGTAACTGTAAACCGTAATCAGATAAGCGACCTTTACGAGCGCCGTGCTGACCAGGTGCAGTCTCAAGTTTACACTTAGAGTCGATAGCTCTTACGCCGCTCTTAAGGAACAGGTCAGTACCTTCACGACGACTCAGCTTGAGCTTAGGGCCCAAATATCTTGCCATGTTATTTCTCCTAACCTATTGTTAAACGCGACGTTTCTTCGGTGGACGACAACCATTATGAGGGATTGGCGTCACGTCAGTGATGTTGGTGATACGGTAACCAGCAGCATTCAAAGCACGTACAGCAGATTCACGACCTGGACCTGGACCTTTAATGAACACTTCTAGATTTTTTAAACCGTATTCTTGAGCAGCAGTACCTGCACGCTCTGCAGCAACCTGAGCAGCAAATGGAGTAGATTTACGTGAACCACGGAAACCTGAACCACCGGCAGTAGCCCATGATAGTGCATTACCTTGACGGTCGGTAATTGTTACAATAGTGTTGTTGAAAGAAGCATGAACATGAGCCATACCATCAGCAACTTGCTTTTTAACCTTCTTACGACGAATTGGTGCTTTAGCCATAATCTACCCCACCTTATTTCTTGATAGGCTTGCGAGGACCCTTACGAGTACGCGCGTTAGTCTTAGTACGTTGACCACGTAGTGGTAACGAACGACGGTGACGTAGGCCACGGAAACAACCAAGGTCCATAAGGCGCTTGATATTTAATGTAACTTCACGACGAAGGTCACCTTCTACAGTGTACTTGCCAACTGCTTCACGCAATACGTCAAGTGTTTCGTCTGAAAGCTCACCGATTTTTGTGGTCTCGGCGATACCAGTCGCTGCTAAGATAGCCTTAGAGCGAGTCTTACCTATGCCATAAATAGCAGTTAAACCGATAACTGCATGTTTATGATCAGGGACGTTAATGCCAGCGATACGGGCCACTAACACATCTCCTATATTTGAATTTGGTTATCATCTGTTTGAAAAGCCCGTAAGGATACTCAAACGAAGACCAAATCACAACTAAAAACACAGGCCGAGTAAATAACTCAGCCTGCACGACTGTTTAATTAGCCTTGCCTTTGCTTATGCTTAGGCTCACTGCAAATTACGCGTACTACACCAGCACGTTTAATAACTTTACAGTTACGGCATATTTTCTTAACGGAAGCACGTACTTTCATTGCTCAACTCCGTAAACTGACCTTATCGGCCGTAGCCTTTAAGGTTTGCTTTTTTCAGCACAGAATCATACTGATGTGACATCAGATGCGTCTGTACTTGTGCCATAAAGTCCATGATTACAACAACGATAATCAAAATTGATGTACCGCCGAAATAGAATGGCGTTTGCCATGCCATAGTCATGAATTCGGGCACCAGACAGATAAAGGTTATATACAAAGCACCTGCCAATGTCAGGCGTGTCATCACTTTATCAATGTATTTAGATGTCTGCTCACCTGGACGAATACCTGGGATAAATGCGCCAGATTTTTTCAGGTTATCTGCTGTTTCACGCGGGTTAAATACCAACGCGGTGTAGAAAAAGCAGAAGAAGATAATAGCCGCAGCTAAAACCATCGCATATAACGGTTGACCTGGAGTCAATGTTGTAGCGATTGCTTGTAGCACATCAGCGACCGGACCTTCACCCTGGCCGAACCAGCTTGCAATTGTACCAGGGAACAGAATTATACTGCTAGCAAAGATTGGTGGAATAACACCCGCCATGTTTACTTTCAGCGGTAAGTGCGTGCTTTGAGCAGCAAATACCTGACGACCTTGTTGACGCTTAGCATAGTTAACGACGATACGACGTTGACCACGCTCGAAGAATACAACGAGGTAAGTAACAGCGAATACGATTACAGCAATCAATAACAGTACAAGTACATTCAGATCACCTTGGCGCGCCATTTCGGCTGTCGAACCAATAGCAGACGGCAGGTTTGCTACGATACCAACAAAAATCAGAACTGAAATACCGTTACCGATACCGCGTTCTGTAATTTGCTCGCCCAACCACATAAGGAACATAGTACCGGTAACTAAACTCACTACAGCAGTGAAGTAGAAACCAATACCAGGGTTAACAACTAACCCGTCCATCATACCCGGTAAGCTTGTGGCAATACCGATTGATTGGATAGTAGCAAGCACAAGCGTGCCATAGCGTGTATACTGGCTGATTTTCTTACGCCCTTGCTCGCCTTCTTTCTTAAGCTCTATAAACGGCGGATACATATGCGTTAATAGTTGCGTAATAATCGAAGCCGAGATATACGGCATAATACCCAGTGCCAACACTGAAGCGCGCTCAAGCGCACCACCGCTGAACATGTTAAACATTTCAACAATGGTGCCCTTTTGTTGCTCGAAGAAATCGGCAAGTACAGCGGCGTCAATCCCAGGGATCGGCACGAATGAACCTAGACGGTAAATAATGATAGCACCCAATACAAATAGTAATCGACGCTTCAATTCCGAAAGCCCACTTTGTGCACTTTTCATATCTTGACCTGGTTTAGCCATTAGTACTTCCTTAGTCTTCTACCTTGCCTCCGGCAGCTTCGATAGCTTCGCGAGCACCTTTGGTCACTTTAAGACCTTTAACGGTAACTGCGCGTGAAACTTCGCCAGATTTTACTACTTTAACGAACTGGATGTTCTTTTTAACTAGACCAGCTGCTTGTAACGCGTTTACGTCTACTACATCGCCTTCAACTTTAGCGATTTCAAAAAGGTTTACTTCAGTAGATACTAATGATTTACGTGAAGTGAAACCAAATTTAGGTAGACGACGTTGCATAGGCATTTGACCGCCTTCGAAACCAACGCGTACTTTACCGCCAGAACGTGATTTTTGGCCTTTATGACCACGGCCACCAGTCTTACCAAGACCAGAACCAATACCACGACCTAGACGTTTCTTTTCAGTTTTTGCACCAGCAGCAGGTGAAAGTGTATTCAAACGCATCGAATTAACCCTCAACCTTTACCATGTAAGAAACTTGGTTAATCATACCACGCACACATGCTGTGTCTTCTAACTCAACAGTGTGATTGATACGACGTAAACCAAGACCGCGTAATGTAGCTTTATGCTTCGGTAAACGACCGATAGAGCTCTTTACTTGTGTTACTTTAACAGTTTTATTAGCCATGGTTTACCCCGTGATTTCGTCTACGCTAAGACCACGTTTAGCAGCGATTGACTCTGGAGAGTTCATGTTCTCTAGAGCTGCAATCGTTGCACGAACGATATTGATCGGGTTAGTTGAACCGTATGCTTTTGACAATACGTTCTGTACACCAGTTACTTCTAGTACTGCACGCATCGCACCACCGGCGATGATACCTGTACCTTCTGAAGCAGGCTGCATGTATACTTTAGAACCCGCGTGGCGACCCTTGATTGGGTGCTGTAGCGTGTTACCGTTTAGGTCTACACTGATCATGTTACGACGTGCTTTTTCCATTGCTTTTTGAATAGCAGCTGGAACTTCACGTGCTTTACCATAACCGAAACCTACTTTACCTGCGCCGTCACCAACTACAGTTAGTGCAGTGAAGCTAAAGATACGACCACCTTTAACCACTTTAGACACACGGTTTACCGCGATTAGCTTTTCAGCCAAATCAGGCTGTTGTTGCTTTGCTTCTACGTTAGCCATTGTCTACTCCTAGAATTGCAAACCGGCTTCACGCGCTGCATCAGCAAGCGCCTTCACACGGCCGTGATATTTAAAGCCACTGCGATCAAAAGCAATCTTTTCGATGCCTTTGTCAGCTGCACGTTCAGCAACCGCTTTACCAACTGCTTGAGCAGCTGCTACGTTACCTGTGCCTTTAACTGTTTCGCTAATTGCTTTTTCAACAGTAGAAGCAGCAGCCAGTACAGTACCCTCAGCAGTAACTACTTGAGCGTAAATGTGACGTGGCGTGCGGTGGATAACAAGACGCGTTGTGCCTTGTTCAATGTAATTTCTACGAGTGCGCTTAGCACGACGTAGACGAGCTGTTTTTTTATCCATCGTCTTACCTTACTTCTTCTTAGCCTCTTTACGGCGTACATTCTCGTCCGCGTAACGAACACCTTTACCTTTATAAGGCTCAGGTTTACGGTATGCACGGATGTTAGCAGCTGTTTGACCAACTAACTGCTTGTCTACGCCCTTAACTAGAACTTCTGTTTGGCTTGGTGTTTCAATCGTAATACCTTCAGGTACTTCGAAATTCACTGGGTGTGAGAAACCAAGAGTTAAGTCTAAAACTTTGCCCTTAGCCGCTGCACGGTAACCAACACCTACTAACTGAAGCTTCTTCTCGTAACCTTCATGCGTACCAACAATCATATTGTTGATTAGAGCGCGAGCAGTACCTGCTTGAGCCCATGCATTGACTACGCCTTCACGAGGTAAAGTTGTAATAACGTTGTCGTTAACTTGTACTTCAACAGCATCGTTGATAGTGCGAGTTAATTCACCGTTTTTGCCTTTAACTGTGATGTCCTGGCCTTTTAATGTAACTTCTACACCGGCAGGAACATTGATTGGTGCCTTTGCTATGCGAGACATAGTTCCCCTCCGATTAAGCTACAAAGCCAATGATCTCACCACCAACGCCGGCACTACGTGCTGCGCGGTCTGTCATTAGGCCTTTAGAAGTTGATACGATAGCGATACCAAGACCACCCATTACCTTAGGTAATTCGTCACGTTTCTTATAGATACGTAGACCAGGGCGGCTAACACGCTGGATATTTTCAATAACAGCTTTGCCTTCGAAATATTTTAATTCGATTGCTAGCTCAGGCTTCGCTTCACCGCTTACAGCGTAATCTGCGATATAACCTTCATCTTTTAATACTTTAGCTACTGCTACTTTCAGTTTTGAAGTTGGCATCGTTACTGATACTTTCTTCGCTGACTGACCGTTACGGATACGTGTAAACAAATCCGCAATAGGATCTTGCAAGCTCATAGTCTTACTCCCGTGATACTATTACCAGCTAGCCTTTTTAAGGCCAGGAATTTCACCGCGCATAGCTGCTTCGCGAACTTTAATACGGCTCATGCCGAATTTGCGAAGGTAACCATGTGGGCGGCCCGTAACGTTACAACGATTACGTTGACGTGAAGAGCTAGAATCACGTGGTAAAGCTTGTAGCTTTAATACCGCGTCCCAACGATCATCGTCAGATGTTTTCACATCACTGATGATAGCTTTTAGTGCAGCACGCTTTTCAGCATACTGAGCAACTAATTTAGTGCGCTTTGCTTCGCGCGCTTTCATAGAATTCTTTGCCATAACCCTACCCTTATTTCTTAAATGGGAAGTTAAACGCTTCTAACAACGCACGGCCTTCCTCATCTGTTTTCGCAGAAGTAGTGATAGTGATATCCATACCGCGTACACGGTCTACTTTATCATAATCAATTTCTGGGAAGATGATTTGCTCACGTACGCCCATGCTGTAGTTACCACGTCCATCAAAAGACTTAGCACTTACACCACGGAAGTCACGGATACGTGGGATAGCGATTGAAACCAAACGCTCAAAAAAGTCCCACATACGCTCGCCACGTAGGGTTACTTTACAACCAATTGGGTAACCTTCACGCACTTTGAAGCCAGCAACAGATTTGCGTGCTTTAGTGATTAGAGGTTTCTGACCAGAGATTGCTTCTAGATCTGCAACAGCATTATCTAGGATCTTCTTGTCAGCTAGAGCTTCGCCCACACCCATGTTTAATGTGATCTTTTCGATCTGAGGGACTTGCATGACAGAGCTGAAACCAAACTTCTCTTGAAGTTCAGCCACTACTTTGTCTTTATATACTTCATGCAGTTTCGCCATCATTCTACTCCAACTATTAGATAGTTTTACCAGTAGATTTAAAGATACGTAATTTCTTACCATCTTCAATCTTGAAACCTACACGATCTGCTTTACCCGTTTCCGAGTTGTAGATCGCAACGTTTGATACGTCGATAGACGCTTCTTTCTCAACAATACCGCCAGCTTGGTTCAACTGAGGAACAGGCTTTTGGTGCTTCTTGATTAAGTTGATGCCTTCGACAAATACTCGACCAGACTCAGTAACAACTGAAAGCACTTTACCGCGCTTACCTTTGTCTTTACCGGCTAGTACGATTACTTCGTCATCACGACGGATTTTTGCTGCCATGATAGACTCCTTATAGTACTTCTGGTGCTAGTGAAACGATTTTCATGAACTTTTCAGTACGAAGTTCACGAGTCACAGGGCCGAAGATACGAGTACCAATTGGCTGTAAGTTATCATTTAAGATAACAGCCGCATTGCTATCGAAACGGATCAAAGAACCGTCCGGACGACGAACGCCTTTTTTAGTACGCACAACTACTGCGTTTTTAACATCACCTTTCTTCACTTTACCGCGAGGAATCGCTTCTTTTACAGAAACTTTGATGATATCGCCAACCGCTGCATAGCGACGGTGCGAACCGCCAAGGACTTTAATACACTGCACTTTGCGAGCGCCGCTGTTATCAGCAACGTCCAGCTGAGTTTGCATTTGGATCATGTTAATGACCTCCGGTGTAGATATTACAACACGTCTTAATTTTGTTTAAAATCAAGACATTTCGGTTAAATTCCACTCAAAAAACACACGAGTTGTCTCTTAAGGGCGGGCAATTGTATCAGCAATAGCAATGAAGTGGTAGGTTATTTTTTAATTAATTTATAATAAAGGGTCGCTATATCAAGGTGGGCTTACAACCGTTTACTGGTTTGTTATTGATTATAAAACAAACAGGGCGCCGATGCGCCCTGCTTTAAGGATTAAATTAAATTTTTATTAATTTCCAAATAAGCCTTTAAGCTTATCTTTTATTTTATCTTTCGCTTTTTCTTTCACTTCTTCTTTGGCCGCATCACTCACATCGAGGCTATAACCCACATCATGGAATGGGCCTTTAATACGCAGTGGAATTTTAAAGCCTGTGCTGTCATCTGTGGTACCTTGCCCTTCAATTGAATCAACGATGCCTGTCACGAGACGATAATCAACGTTGGTCATCGGTAAATCCACCTTACCAGCCCCCGAAATACGAATAAGCGGGCTTAATAATGACAAGTCACGGTTTTCACCCACCCCATTAGTGAAATTAAAGCTGCCTGTTAACGCTGAGAAATCTGTTTGCTCAGAGTTATCGAAGCCTGTATCGAGACCTTCTGATACGGCCCCCAAGTTACCTTTGATTAGCTCTTTTGCTTTACGGACCATTTCAGCAATGTTTGCGCCTTTAACTGCCCCATCTGCAAATTCAAATGCTAATTTACCATTCAACGCATTAATAAAGCTTTTCTGGCTTTGACCCGTTGTCGTTAAATTCCAGTTTAATGAACCTTTACCCATTAACTTATCAAAACCTGCTGCGTCAGTTAATAATGGCTGCGCATCGATTTTATCTAAAGCGAAGTTAGTTGAGATTGCATAAGGAGCTTGCTTTGCATTGAGTGTAATAACACCTTTACCATTGCCCTCATAAGCAACAAATTTGTCTAGGCTTACTTTCGCTACAGCATTTTTAAGGTTTACAGTGAATTGGTTCTCACCGAGTGTGATCTTCTTGGCTTTTAGACCACTTGAGCGAACAACTACACTCGCATCCAAGGCATTTAAACCACTTAAATCAATTTTAGTATCATCCCATACGATAGGCTGAGCGGGTGCATCTTCTGCAGGTAAAGGTTGTGCCTCTTTTGCAACGCCTTCTGGAAGGTACGGATTTAAGTCGAGCATGCCTAAATCAATATCCGCATTGACCGCTAAGCGATTACCAAGGTTAATGTCGCTTTTACCTTTGATTTGTAATTCATCTAATGTTGCCAAAAGCTCTGTTAGTTTGAATTTGTCACCTTGTAGATGCATGGCCCCTTTAACATTAAAGGCATTAAAAGCATTGTCTTTGGCATTTAAGTCCACACCTTGCCAATTAGCAATATTTTTAACCGAATCACCACTGATAGACAATTGACCTTGTACATCTTGACCCATTTCAGCAATCGCACCTTTAAAAGTCATATCTACCAAACGTGAATCAACCTCTGTACTGACATTAAAAGTCGCTCCTTCAATCACTTTCACGGGTGTATCAAGGGTTACATCAAGTTCAAAGCGCTCACCCATATAGGTAATCCCGCCTTTGAGCTCTAATGTTTTACGCAGTGATGGGAGTAAAATAGCTAGCTCTAAGTCACTGATCTGCTGTTTTGCGCCTGTTTTACCATCTAGATACGTGAAGGTTCCACCATAAATTGCCACTTCACCTAACTGAATATCAAAGTTATCAGGCAAATTTACAGCTCCTGAGCTCTTTTGTTGCTCAGTCTCTGGTTGTTCGGCTACGCCATCAAACAGCTGCCAGTTAGCTTTGCCATTTTTATCAGTTTCTAACAAAATTGTTGGCTCGTTGATAACGAACTTATCAAGTTTAAACTCACCACCGAAAAGCGACATCCAGGGAATATGAATGGCCAACTGTTGCATGCTTGCCATGTCTTTTTGTGAACCCGTTTGCATATTAGCAAAATGCACATCATTCAGTTCAAGCTTCAACGAAGGGAAAACCGACAGTTTTTTATCACCGTTAATGGTGAGGCTTCGACCCGTCGTTTGTTCAACTTGCTGCGAGACTTTGTTAAAGATTGCATCAGTTGGAATAAGAAACGGTGCGGCGATTACTAAGGCAATTAGTAATACGAATATGACACCAATAATCTTTAGTAAGGTTTTCATAATCATCCTTAAAAATGGGCAAACATTGTTCATATCATAGCGGGTGTTAAGCCGAAAATCATTGCTAAACAAATAAAAAGGCTATTCAGCAAGCTTAGGTAGACAAATATGAATCGTCGCTGAAATATTTTGAAACCTTTAGGTTACATTAAATAGTTGACTAGATGATACCCAAAGGTTACATTGATACCTAGAGGTTACAACTAAAATTAAAAGGAAGATTTATGTCAAAGCAAGATATCCAAACGGAAGAGAAATTTATGAGCCAAAATGCATGGTTTTCAATGTTTATGGGGATCACTCTACTCATTATCAGTGTTTACCCTGCGCTTAATCAAACATCGGCCCCCTTGTTGTTTTTAGGCAGTGCTGCTTTTCTGGGATCATTCTGTATGTTTGTGATAAGAGGTGGATTTACATGGAAAATGAAATATCGCCTTACTTATAAAGATGAGTTTTTAAATACGATTGACACCATTGCCTATAAACATGTTGTACTTGGTTTACTCTTTAGTATGGGTGCGGTGTATTTATTGTCTGATGAGTTAGCTTTAGATGTTTCTCATAGCATGATGGCTACCTTTTACCTGGCTGAAATGAGTTTAATATATGGCATCTCAATTCTTTGGCAAAGTAGAGACTAGGAGCAATAGTGCAAAATCATATTGCAAAATATCGCAAAGCCGCAGGGCTTTCGCAACAAGAGCTAGCCGATGCTATCGCTGTTTCACGTAAAACAATTAGTACGGTCGAAACGTCTCGCTTTACGCCTTCAGTGATCATTGCATTAAAGATAGCCCGGCAGTTTAATACAACTGTCGAGCAATTATTTTCACTAGACGAAGCAGATTAACGCCTTTAAATGCAATCTTGTGCAGATTTAACTTATCAAGATTGCATCCCCTGTATTCTTCGGTATGATGCACGCCCCTGTTGCTGTTAGCTTATTTAAGCTAAAATAAAGTGACTAAAAAATATATCAAACTGGAGAGTCTACAAGGCATGAAGAAACTGCTTATTTCACCGTCAAAAATGGCGCTTAGCGAGCAAGAAAGTCAAATTTATCAAAATATTCTCAAGCAATCTTCAGAGCTTAGCCTCAACCTAATGGCCGTGAAAGTAGACAACCACCCAGAAGACTTCTTAGGTTGGTGCTATGAGCTACTCAGTGCAAGCCGCGATCGTATTAACTATGATTTATTAGAAGATAAGCAGTTACCGACATTAAAAAAACTTCACGACTTACTGATCTCTGCCATTAGCTTCTTGCAATTGAAAACGCTGCGCGTTGCACCTTGGCCTGTTGTTACTGGCTTTATTGAGCAACATAAAGAGCTCATTGCGCTTGATGAGCAATTACGTTTAGCAAACTACATTGGCACAATTAAATCACAAACTTTAAAAGAAATGATTCCAGAAGACCGCTTGGCTTTTGCAGGCAAACACACGGCTTCTCTTGACCCAAGTAGCTATAACTTTGATGTTGAATGGTTTGCTTCAACCAAAAGCGCCAAAGGGTTCCATCAAATGTTGAGCGACCTGCCTGCGGCTTTTGACGAAGCCCTAGCGCACATTCCCCTAGAAGGCGATGTGACACAAGAACACTATCAACATTTTATGGTTGCTTACTTTATGGCCTTTACAGGCAGCGAAGAGAAACCAACGCTTGCGCCTGCAACACGCTTATTAGCAATGCGCCGCCCAGATGTATTTACGCCTATTACAAATAGTAAGCTTGATGCGCTTTGTGCTTCGTTGGGAGTTCCTAAATTAAACAACCGTGATTTTGAACGTTATTGGCAAGACGTGGTTACTGCAATTCATAGCATGCCTTGGTTTAAAATGGCTGCTGCAGCAAATGATCATGAACAATCACTTATTGAGATAAAAGCGTTACTACCGTGCTTCTTCTATTATGCCGATAACACCACGGCTGATAACTCTAACTACATTAAACTGCTTAGCAAACCGAAGAGCACGGGCAGTTCTGCAGGCAAAAAAACCGTGCGTCGCGGCAAAGAGTCTGCTGAGATTTTAGTAGACCGCGCGCTTGCAAGTGACGATATCCCCGAGCATATAAAAGCAAAACGAGACTCTATCATCAGCGAAGTTGAAAAAGGCCGTAGCGTTGAAGAAACAATCAGCCTAATGCGTGCCATTTTTGGCTAAGTCTCTATCAAACAAGAAAAACCTGGTTGCTTCGCGATTGTGCAACCGGGTTATTTTTTGCACCACAGGTGTGCGCATGAACAATTCAAATAAATCTAAACTTTAAAAAATAACACGCTTAAAAGGCTGTTTTTAAAGCAGTTAAACATAAAATATCCCTTTCAGAATTAACTTGGCACAACCAGTGCTACATCGTATCCAGACAACACATAAAAACTGTCCTCAAATAATAACCAGACTGCAATCTGAAATGGGGCAAATCAACATAACAACAGGATACGAGAAACATGCTAAAACTAAAAAAAACGGTCGTAGCAAGCGCCATTGCGCTATTAACTTTGAGCTCAACATATAGTTATGCAGAAGTAACAGCAAACGCTGCGGCTACTTCAAACTATTTATGGCGTGGTCAAGAGCAAACTGGGGGAGATGCTGCAATTCAGGGCGGTATTGATTACGCAAGTGAATCTGGCTTTTACGCAGGTACTTGGGTATCGAATGCCAGCTGGGCTGACGACATGACTTACGAGCTAGACCTTTATGCAGGTTTTGGCGGTGATATCAATGAAACATTTAGCTACGATGTTGGCTACATTTATTATGCTTACCCTGATGCAGCATCTTATACTGACGCTGACTTTTCAGAGATCTACGGTAGCATCAGCATGGGTAGTTTCACTTTTGGTGCTGCAATCCTTGCTACATCAGCAGCCAGCGGTGACGGTACAGATTTTGGAGATTCTTTATACTTAAATGCTGACTATAGCTTCCCAGTTGGCAGTACCGGTGCAGAAATGGCTCTTCATCTGGGTCATTACTCAGGCGATTTCATTGGTGATGATAATATCATTGACTACGGTGTTTCTGTGTCAAAAGACGGCTTTACATTTGGCGTGTCTGACACAGACATTGATGGCTCTGATGTAAAAGTGTATGTCGCTTACGCAGTTGACTTTACGCTTTAAAAAAGAATGTGTTACTTGCTGCAACACGAAGGGCCGAAAGGCCCTTTTCTCGTTAAAGCGCACTTTAAAATTATGGCACACTGTGGCCTGTAGAGCCTTGCCAAATACGATACCATTGCTCACGATTCATTGTGAATTCTTTCGCTGCAACGGCTGATTTAACCCGGGCAATGTTGCCTGTACCCAATACTACTGATGGCAAACTTGGGTGCATGAGTAACCAAGTATACACAACTTGATCGATAGAGCTGGCTCCAATTTCGTTGCCAACTTGCTCCAACACCGCACGCAAACGCACTGCTTTTTCATCGTCATTTGAAAATAAACGCCCGCCCGCTAGTGGGGACCAAAGCATAGGTTTGATATCAAGCAATTGGCATTGGTCTAAGCTGCCATCATCAAGCGCTTTCATCTCATAAGGCGAAAACTCTATTTGATTCGTGACTAAATCAAAGTCTAAACGGGACTGCAGTAAGCTGAGTTGTGACGGCGTGAAGTTTGAAACACCAAAGTCAATAACATCACCATTTGCTTTTAAAGTATTGAATGCTTCAGCTACTTCTTCTGCATTCATTAAATAATCAGGGCGATGGATCAATAACACATCTAATCGGTCGGTATTAAAGTGTTTAAGCGATTGCTGAGCGGATGCGATGATATGGGCTGCACTCGAGTCATAATGATTCGCTTTGCCTTGCAAGCCTAAACGGGGAAATGCGGGTTTAATTCCACATTTAGTGATTATTTTTATTTCATCACGAATACTCGGCTTTAATTGTAACGCTTTACCAAATTCAGCTTCGCAGCCGTATTCACCATAAATATCAGCATGGTCAGTGTGTGTAACCCCTACTTCAATGGCTTGCTCTAAAAAGCTTAAGCATTGCTGTGGTGATATTTGCCAATCTAGCAAGCGCCAAAATCCCAGTACTAATTCATCAATACAACGCACATTGTTATTCACTATATATACCTACTTAATCTTGATTATTACACCTATCTTACTCTTTAAAGAATAACACAATTTCCCTATTCACAACTGTTAACATATAGTTACAAATCAGACTTCTAATTAATAATAAATCAGAGTATTTTAGTACCTAAAAATAAATGTTACTTAACAAGGAATAATAATGAAATCGTCGAATGCAGTGACAGCACTAGTTGATATTTTTATCAGCCCAAGCAAAGCGTTTAATGGAGTGAAGGAGGCAAAAGGCTGGTCTTTTGTTGCTTTCATATTACTTGCAGGCATGCTCGCGGCAAGTATGCTCGCTTTTTATAACAAAGCAGATCCTCAGTTTTTAATCGATCAACAAGTCGCTGCAGCCAGTGTTGATGCCACAATTGCTGAGCAAAAAATGATCCGTCAAAGCATGGAGCAAACGCTTGATATGCAGGTATGGTTTGCGCTCTTTGGTGGTATTATTGGCTTAGCTGTTATTAATGCATTGATGGCGGGTTACTACCTATTTGTATCAAAGCAAGATCCAGAGGCTAACTATAGCTACGGTGCGTGGTATGGGTTTGGCGTGTGGACCATGATGCCAATGGTTATTTCAAGCTTGGGGATATTGATCCTCGTTTTAACTGCCAGCAACAACCAGCTTTCACCAACCCTCTTTAATTATGCCTCAATCAATCAATTGCTCATCGGCCTTGAGGTCGGTCATCCTTTTTATACCATGCTTGAAAGCCTAAACATTTTCTCTATCTGGGGCATTGTAATAGCGGCAGTCGGTTTAAAGTGTTGGACTAACTTCAACTTTAATAAAGCACTCCTGTTTGCTGCCCTACCCAGTATCGCGATCTACGGTATTTGGACAGTTATTGCAATCATCTAGCTATCAAATGAGCGGCATTGCCGCTCTTACTCCCACAAGGAAGTAACATGAAAAAAGCCATCATTATTGGCCTTGCTATCACGGCATTTGCAGCATTACTCATATCTAAGCAAATAACAAACAGCAAAAAAGTGCCTGAAATGCATGTAGCAAGCGTTGAACAAGGTAGTATTGCTGATTCAATTTTGGCCTCTGGTAATCTGGTATTTAACACCCAAGTACAGTTACGCTCAGAAGTCACTGGGCGGGTTGCGAAGGTATTTGTTGAAGAAGGTGAAAGTGTCACCGAAGGCGATATTTTAATGCGCCTTGATACCACTGCATTTGAATCTGAGGTGGCGCGAAACAAAGCGGTGTTGCGTGCAACCGAGATTGATATTAAACACAGCGAAACACGCCTGAAAAATATTGAGCGACAATTAAGTCGACAAAAAGAGCTCTATGAAGTCGGGCTTGCAGGCCAAGAAGTGTATGAAAACCTACAAAACGCGCGTGATTTAGCCGAAATTGATATTGAAGCGAAACGTGAAACCTATCATCAAGCACAAGCGTCGTTACTGATTGCCGAAGACCGTTTAAATAAAAGTGTGTTTCGCGCACCCATGAGTGGGCTACTCGCTTCGGTCAACATTAAAGAAGGTGAAACCGTGATAGCCGGTACGACAAACATTATTGGTTCAGACCTAATGCTAGTCGCCGACCCCAGTGCAATTTTAGCGGAGTTACGGGTTGATGAAACTGATATTGCTGGCATAAAGTTAAATCAACATGCCGACATTTATGCCGCAGCCTACCCTAATCAACCCTTTACAGGAAAAGTCATAAACATTGGCACTTCAGCAAAAAACCAACCAGGTTCGCAAGGGCTATCGTTTAAAGTCAAAGTGCTGCTTGATGCCACTGAGCGTCAACTTTATGCTGGTATGAGTTGCCGAGCTGAAATTGCCACAAGCATTACCGAAAATGGTTTAAAACTCCCCATTGAAGCAATTCAAAAAGAAGATGATACCTACTTTGTATGGAAGCTAAACGCCGATAACACCGTCACTAAATCGCCTGTTAAGGTGGGAATTTCATCAGATATAGAGCAAGCGATAACACAGGGTGTAACGGTGGGTGAGCGCATTGTGATTGGTCCTGCAAGACCGCTTAGTTCATTAAAAGATGGCGATACCGTGGCAATTAAAGACAGCCTTGTAAAAGGGGCATCCTGATGTCTGTGGTAATCAAACTGACTAATATTAATAAACAGTACAAAATGGGCGAGCAAGTTTTCAAAGCCCTGGATGACATCAATATCGAAATTGCACAAAATGAGTATGTTGCCATCATTGGCCCATCGGGTTCAGGTAAATCAACCTTAATGAATTTGCTTGGCTGTTTAGATACACCAACCAGTGGTGATTACTATTTAAAAGATAAGTTAGTTAAACAAATGAGTGAAACTGAGCTTGCTCATCAACGCAATGAAAGCGTGGGTTTCATATTTCAAAGTTTTAACTTATTACCCCGCGCTTCCGCACTGGAAAATGTTATGCAGCCGCTCGTTTATCGTTTTATCTCCGCGAAAGAACGCAAAAAAAAAGCGCTTGAATCATTACAGCGTGTTGGCCTTGGCGATAAAGTAAACCATTTATCTAGCCAGCTATCTGGCGGTCAACGACAACGTGTAGCCATTGCCCGCGCGCTCGTAACCAAGCCACACATTCTACTTGGTGATGAGCCAACCGGTAACTTAGATAGCAAAACGACCACCGAGATCATGGCCCTATTTGATGAATTACATAACGAAGGCCACACCATTATTTTAGTGACTCACGAGCAAGATATTGCCGACCATTGTCAACGCGTTATTCGACTCGTCGATGGGAAAGTGGTGAGCGACACTCGTAAAGGTGAAGGAGCAAGGCTGCATGTTTAGATCTGCTATTGCAATAATGGAAGGAAGTAAAGCGGCACTCATGGCAATTAAAGCCAATGCCATGCGCAGTGCCCTCACCTGTTTAGGGATCATCATCGGGGTCGCTGCGGTTGTCACTGTGGTGGCCGTTATGCAGGGTTTTACCAAACAAATTAATGACCAACTCGCTGATATGTCTCCAGATGTAACCAATATAAAGCCCTATACCAGTGTTGAAAAAGAAATGGTGGGACAGCAAGCCAAGCTAACTTATAGCGACTTCTTAACCTTAAAGGCGCGAATAAAAGAAGCTGAAACCTTCACTGCATTAATGTTTACATGGCGATTTTCTGGCGCTGCTGAGTATGGCAACAAAAGCCACTCGTCACGAGTGATGGGCACCGAACAAGATTATCAAAGAGCCTACCGTACCTACCCTGAATTAGGCCGATTTATTCGCGCAGAAGATGACGAAAAGCGCCGTCGCGTTGCTTTTATTGGTCCATCGATAATTGAAAAGCTTAACTTACCCGACAACCCCGTTGGCGAGTACATTAAACTGGGCGGTGAGTGGTTTCGCATTATTGGTGTTGCTGAAAAGCAAGGGAGCTTACTTGGCTTTGATCAAGACGATTATATTAATATTCCGATCAGCACCATGAGTGCCCTCGAAGGAGGTAGCGTTGATACGAATGTACAAATGATGTTCCGCTTAAAAGACGACGCTAACGAAGCACAAGTGTTGGCTAAAATTCGTCGAATTCTCAGACAGCTTCATAAATTAAAAGACGGTGATGAAGACGACTTTGAATTTGAGACCGCGGAAAAAGTCCGTGCTAATGTTGATAAATTTACAGGTAGCGCAACTGCCATTACCGCTGGAATTGTAGGTATAAGCCTAGTCGTCGGTGGAATTGGTGTGATGAATATCATGCTGGTTTCGGTAACGGAACGTACCCGCGTTATCGGCACCTTAAAAGCCTTAGGGGCAACACCTGGTTTTATCATGCTGCAATTTCTAGTTGAAGCTGTCGTGCTATCGCTGTTTGGCGGCTTAATTGGTTTAGCGATTGGTTATGGCGCTGCCGCACTGATTTCAATATTAGTGCCGAGCATGCCAGAAGCCTACATACCGGGTTGGGCGATTATGCTGTCGTTTGGCTTTACTTCATTGATTGGTATTGTGTTTGGTTTAGCGCCCGCTATTAAGGCTGCGCGTTTAAACCCAATTGATGCGCTGCGTTATGAGTAAAACATCGCAGTGTTTATATGTGATTGAGTACCAGAAAAGCATCTCTTTTTTAGCATGCTTACTTTGAACTAAACTTAAGTTGTCTTCAACTAAGGGTTAGGTCAGCAATTTAGGGGCATTATGGCATCGTATCTGCACTTATTGTTTTTGAGTTTATTATCTTGGCACAGTCTTTCAAGTGAGCCACTTTCTGATGAACAACAAGGGATCACAAAAACGGCGGCTAATTTAGCTGGCTGCCAGCAACAATTAGCACAAAGCCGTCTGCAAACTTATGCGGGACACTATATATTGCCATATCAATTTGAACTGCTCAGTTGGAATATTTATAAAGCCCAAATTGACGGCTTACTCAACGACTTAAACACACTCAATGAAAGTGCAGATATTGTCTTATTACAAGAAGCCATTAAAGACTCAACCCTTACCAATCTAAAGCCTTATTGGCGTTTTGCCAAAGGCTATAAAAGTGGTAACGTGCAATCTGGTGTCATGACCTTAAGCCGCTGGCCAGCTACAGTACACTGTACATTAACGCATGTAGAACCGTGGCTGCGCAGCCCAAAAGCGACCAATATCGTTGAATATGCCTTACCAAATCAACAGTTATTACTCAGTGTTAACCTACACGCTATAAACTTTACCTTTGGCATTAGCGACTTAAAACAACAACTCGATGATGCCGCAGACATTATGCGCCATCACACCGGCCCCATTATATTTGCTGGCGACCTCAACACCTGGAGTGATGAAAGACAACAACTCGTCACACAAACACTCAAAAACCTTGGTTTACATGAAGCCATCTATTTAGACGATAAACGCACCAAAGCATTTGGATTAGCACTTGACCAAGTGTGGGTACGTGGTGTCAAAATAGAAACAACGGTTGTGCCTGAGCTTGAAAGTTCAGATCACAATCCCATAATTGCAACCCTCACGATAGAGCAAGAAGCACGATGAAAGTAATGATCAAAGGATATTGGCTACTGAGCCTGATGTTACTATCTGTTAGTCAATTAAGTTATGCCAACACTGCAGAGCAAGAGATTAATCATTTAATAGACTTTGTGGCGCAGAGCGATGCTATTTTTATTCGCAACGGGACCGAACATTCAAGTAAAGATGCCGCCGAGCACTTGGCGATGAAATACAGTAAAGCAACTCGTTACGCTAAAACCGCCGAAAAGTTTATAGAGAATCTCGCCAGTAAAAGTTCATGGAGCGGTAAGCCCTATAAAGTCAGACTTAGCAATGGCACGTTACTTACATCAAAAGACTGGTTAAGTAATGAGTTAGAAGACTACCGCCGAAACCTGCATACACAACTATAATGTGATGACATCATTAACAGATAAGAAGCGAAAAGCCATGCAAGAACACAAAAATAAGCCACTCAATGATTTTATTGAATACCCTCACGACGAAATGCTCAAGCGTGCAGAAGAATTTTTAGCCGTGAGTCAGCGACGACACAGTATTCGCAGTTTTAGTGACCGCCCAGTCCCAAAAGAAATAATTGCAACCTGTATTAAAGCCGCAGGTACTGCACCGAGTGGCGCAAACCATCAACCTTGGCACTTTGTTGCGATACACAGTCATGACGTTAAAAAACAAATTCGTGATGCGGCAGAAAAACTGGAACGCTCCTTTTACGAAGGCCGTGCTGGCGAAGAATGGCTGAACGCTCTAAAGCCACTTGGCACCGATGCCAGTAAACCCTACCTTGAGCATGCCCCTTGGCTTATTGCTGTATTCAGTCAAAAGAAAGGCGGTATTACATCCGATGATAAAAACACCAACTATTATGTGCATGAATCTGTCGGCCTTGCCACAGGCTTTTTGATTCAAGCCCTGCACAGAGCAGGACTTGCCACACTAACGCATACGCCAAAACCAATGAGCTTTTTAACCGAGGTTTGTGGTCGAGATAAAGATAACGAACGCCCTTATATGCTCCTTATCGCAGGCTACCCGAGTGCTGATGCAACCCTGCCTGAGCATGCCTTAGTGAAAAAGCCACTGGACGAGATAGCAACCTTTATTTAAGCTCAAAATCGACAGCCAGCACATCACCAGGGGTTAAGCCTGCAACGATGTGCTGCTTATTACCCACCATTTCGCCTAAGCGTACGTAGCGACGCACAATATGACCGCCTTCTTTCACATACACCATACTTAATTGACCATATTGATGCACCCAGCTTGGGTCAATCAATACGCCTTTGGCAGTGACCAATGGTAAACGTAATTGCGCATACAATCCCGGCATTAACCCTATTTGAGCCTGCGTTTCTAAGCGGATTTCCATACTGCGGGCTGCGCTATCAGCTACGGGAACAATTTCGGTTACCGTTGCGCTCATAGATGTCGATAATGCTGGAAGCGTTACTGTTAATGTTTGCCCAACAGCCAACTTAATAGCTTGCTGTTCTCTGACATTAAACGCCAATTGCAATTGTTGTGGGTTATAAAGCGCAAGTAACGGTTTGCCCGGAGTGGCGGTATCACCCGGTTCAGCAAATCGCTCTACGACCACGCCTGAAATAGGCGCTTTAATTTTTGTAAAACTCAATGCCACTTGCGCTTGAGTTTGCTGCTGCTTAGCAATGGCTAGATTTGCGCTTAAATTATCAAACCTTGCTTTCGCATCATCATAATCACTGACTGACACTAAACCTTGTTTGAAAAGGTCATTAACTCGCTTGAGCTGCTTTTCAGCTTGGGTAAGCGAGGCATTAATAGCATTAATTTGTGCGTCACTTTGAGCAAGCTGTGCTTTAAAATCGTCTTGTTGCAAGGTAATTAATACATCACCTTGGCGCACAGTGTCACCAGCACGCGCATTTAAACGTTCAACTTGCGCCATAACGCGCGATGATATTTGGGTATTTTGCTTAGCAATAACGGTCCCTGGCACAATTTCATCACGTGCAATATCAGCCAATGTCACAGTAAGTAACTGACCTGTGTACTCACTCGCCGCGGGATTTTTTATGCCTGGGGCTTGTTTATCAGAAAAGCTGCCAGCCATGTAAAGTACCGCAACAATAATGACCATTAACGCGATAATTGAACCAATAAGTTTCGATTTACCCTGCATGAGCGTGTTCCTCTTTGGCTGCATCCTTTGCAAACACTAAATAATAAACCAATGGCACAACAAACAATGAGAACAGTGTTGATGCCACAATACCAAAAATAATCGCAATCGCTAGGCCACTGAACACAGGGTCTAAAGTGATTACCAAGTTACCTAATAAAGTGGTGCCTGCGGTCAGTAAAACAGGTCGCATACGCACAGTACCCGCTGCAATAAGTGCTTCTTTAATAGCCATACCTTGCCCGCGCGCTTGATTAATAAACTCAACTAAAATAAGTGAGTTACGCACAACTATCCCCGCAAGCGCAATCATGCCTATCATGGCCGTTGCAGTGAACAGCACAGGCTCAGGGGCGCCAGCAATACTGCGCTCACCAAATTGATTCAATAACCAAAAACCCGGCATGATACCAATGACTGTCAAGGGAATAGCCGACATAATAATCAGTGACAAACTGGCAGAGTGTGTTTGAATACGCAGAATGATAAAAATGGCCGTTAATGCAAACGCAAACGCAATCCCCATGTCACGGAATACATCAATGGTTATGCGCCATTCACCTTCACCACTGAAAGTGACCTCTGTCCCCGCAGGTAATTGCCATGACGCGGTGCCACCATTACTAAAAAAATGCCTGCTTTGCCAATCACTTTGCTTGAACGCATTACTGCTAACAGCTAAATCTGCATTAACATCGGCAATTACCTCAGCGGGTGTCCGGCCATTGAGTTCAGCCATGACGTAAACCACATTTCGCTGATCTTTACGCATAATCGGTTTTGCAACATCGTGATATTTAAATGCCCCTAACTCAGATAATGCCACCAGCGGACGTGGCGCACTTTGCAGCCCAAACTCATCGCTGGTTTTTGCAAGCTCTCTGTCGCCACGAACTTGCAGTGCGAGTAACTGAGCAAATTGGTTACGATCTTGATATGGTAGCTGCAATTTAATAGCGACAGGGTTAGTTTCTCCACTAACATAGAGCACACCGACATTTTCACCGTGCGAGGCAATCGCTAAAGCGTGTGCGATATCTTGGGTTGAAACAGCCGATAACGACGCTTTGGTTTTATCTGTTATGAAGCGTTGTAATGGCGCATTAGCAGCCATACTGGTATCAACTTCGACTACATGCGGTTCTTGTTTAAGTCTATTTGCAACAGCAGCTGCAGCCTGATGGTGCGTGTGTGTATCAACAAATGGATCACTGTATACTTCGGCCACCAAGGTGCTTAGGACAGGAGGCCCTGGCGGTACTTCAACCACTTTTAGCACAATACCCTCGGTTGCCAGAGGGGCTAATGCAGCACGTAAGCGCATAACCACACCATGAGATTGATGGTCGCGCTCGGTTTTATCAACTAGTAATACTCTAAGCTCAGCAAGGTTTGCGGCTTCTCTTCGGTAATACCCACGGACCATACCATTAAAGTCCATACTTGATGGCTGACCGACATACGCTGCGGCTTCGCTCACTTCATTTAATTGCCAAGTGACCGATTGTACTTTTCGAGTAAAAGCCGCTGTTTGCTCAAGGCTAGTGCCTTCTGGCATATCGACTAAGACTTGGAGTTCGTTTTTATTATCAAACGGTAGCAACTTTAATGGGACAGCGCGCATTACTGGCAGCATGGCACTGGCGATAAACAACCCTAAGGTGGTCCATAGTACTAGTTTTGCACGGCCTTTAGATTCAAGTAATGGCGACAAAATACGCTCATATAAACTATGAGGGTTGGCCTCTAATTGCATGTTGTCATCAACGGGGGCTTTGAGTAATTTCATGGCCAGCCATGGCGTCACAAAAAACGCCACCATAGTTGAAACCATTACACTAACAGGCACATTGAATGCCATAGGTGCCATGTAAGGGCCCATCATGCCAGTAATAAACGCAAGCGGAAAGAATGCCACCATAATGGTTAGAGTCGACATAAATAGAGCCACTCTAATTTCACTCATGGCATCAACAATATTTTGTTTTTTATCACCTTTTTTAGTTATAAAACGACTGATATTGTCGATTCCTGTAATAGGATCATCAACAAGTAAGCCCAGAGATAAAATCAGTGCAAACAGGGTTACTCGGTTAATGGTATACCCAAATGCGAAGTCGAGCGTTAAAGTAATACCGTAGCAAATAGGCACCGCAAGACCGACCACAATAGCGGGTCGCCAGCCTAAAAACACGCCAACAAAAATAACCACTGTAAATACTGCAAACACCAAACTAGAAGTGAGGTTATTCACTTTTTCATTGGCAGTTCGGCCATAGTCACGCAGTACCGTGTAGCCAACTTCATCAGGCAATAATGTCACCGATAGCTGGTTCATCACATCATGCACTTGATTCGCAACAGCCACCGCATTTGTGCCTGCTTGCTTGGCAACACTAATCGTCACTAATGGCAGTTGCTGCTCAGTATCTGATTGAGCAAGCCATTGATAACTTTGGGCTTCGCTGGGGCCATCGGCGACAGTCGCCACATCATTCAAATATACACTTTTACCATTTACTACGTTAACAACGAGGTGTTCAATTGCCGACTGAGTACGTAATACATCCCCCACTTGCAAAGCAATGTGCTGTTTACCATCTACAACACTGCCAACATTAACCAGCTGGTTAGACACCTTGAGGGCATAATATACGTCGTTTAAAGTGGTTTGGTGTGCCGCTAATGCGCTGGCATCAAGGTCGATAGTGAGCTGCCGAGTTCGACCTACTATCACTTTGACTTCGCTGGTATTTTCAATGCGCTGTAAGCTTGTGGCAATTTCATTCGCAAAACGCGTTAACTGGTAGTCATCATAGAGTTTTGGGTCTTTGCTGAACAACCCAAGCATCACAATTGGCACATCATTCACCTCAACGGGGCGAATTTGCCACGATGTAATCACTGACGCCATAGTGTGCTGGTAACTGTAAAGCTTGGCATACGTATCGAGTATCGCTTTTTCGCGATCATGGCCCACTTCAAAGCGCAATGTAACCACGGCATTATTACTGTGTGTCGTCGAGTAGATGTGTTCAACACCGGTTAATTGCGCTAATAGCTTTTCTAATGGTTCTGTCACTAACCGAGTGACTTCTGGGGCTTCAACATTCGGGGCAGCAACATAAATATCGAGCATGGGCACCACTATTTGTGGTTCCTCTTCGCGTGGTGTTTGCTTTAGCGCCATGAGACCAAGCAGTATCGCCATTATAAAAATAATGACTGGAATTCGCCCACTTAAGCTATTTTTTACGGCATTATCGATAGCATTCATCCCTTAACTACCTTTACAAAATAAACCATGAAGTGTTTCTAAAATAGCCATCACACTTTTATCAACGACGCGATAGTAAATTGTTTGGCTTTCACGACGAGTCGCCACAATTTCAGCTTTTCTGAGTGCAGCTAAATGCTGAGACAAAGCAGACTGTGCCAGAGGAACCGCTTCATTAAGCTCACTGACACTCAGTTCTCCCTCTTGCAATGAGCATAGAATCATCAAGCGATTTTTATTCGCTAAGATCTTTAATATTTGCTCTGCTTGTTCAACATTGTCGGCCATTGCCGCAAAATCGATGTTCATAATCACACCACTCTATATTCTTAAATACCCGTAAAGTATAGATAGATATATTAGAAAAGTCTAATATTAGAATTTACTAATGTAGATTTTTCTAATATATTAATTACATCACCCTTTGTTATTGAGATTTAATTATGAAACTAAATGACGCGCTCCGCCTTATTGCTGGTGTAATGATCTGTATTTCATTGTTGCTCCAACAGTTTCACAATCCTATGTGGATTTGGTTTACGGTATTTATTGCTCTAAACTTAATTCAATCGGCATTCACTAAGTGGTGTCCTATGATCACCCTATTACGCAAACTTGGCATGGAGGATTAGTATGCTAACCCCAATTCCTGACCTAATGAAAATTGTTGCCCCTAATCAGCGCCGCATTAGTGCAGAGCAAGCAAAACAAGAATTAAGCGAAAATCATGGTTTATTGATTGATGTACGTGAGCCCGCCGAGCATGCCACAAAAGCCGCAACAGGTGCGATTAATATCCCGCGCGGTGTGCTTGAAATGAAACTAATGGAAATTGAAAAAGACCCTGCTCGGCCAATCTATTTGCACTGTGCAAGTAGCGCCCGGGCCACACTCAGTGCTGAAGCACTAACCCGCGTAGGTTACGAAAATGTCACAGTAATTACGTGTAATGCTGAACAAATCTGCCACGTTTTTTAGCTTCACAGAACAGTAACACTGGTCGGATAAGCTCTTACTTTTCTATTAACAGGTACAGAGCAATGACATTTACACGAAGACATTTTTTAAAAGCATCGGCGGCCGGATTTGGGGTCGCCGTTTTATCTTTAGGCTTAACGGGCTGCACTTTAGACGACGATGAAGATGTCAGCACCCATGTCAGTTTTGACCATGGCGTTGCAAGTGGTGACCCACTGGCCGATAGCCTTATAATTTGGACCCGCGTTACGCCTCTTGATACCGCAACCTCCAGTATTAAAGTCAAGTGGCAAGCATCTACCGATGCTAATTTTGACACGATTAGCCACGATGGCGAGACCGACGTAACAGCGGCAACTGATTTCACCTTAAAAGTTGATCTACAAGGATTAACTGCAAACACCACCTATTATTTCCGCTTTATAAGTAATGGCAAAACATCACCTATTGGGAAAGGTAAAACACTCCCTACGGGCACCATTGAGCAAGTAAAATTTGCAGTTGTGTCATGTGCCAACTACCCCGCAGGCTTTTTCCATGTGTATGGTGAAATAGCTAAGCAAACCGATTTAGATGCGGTACTGCATTTGGGTGATTACATTTACGAATACGGTAATAACGGCTATGCCACAGAGGATGCAGCCTTACTTGGACGCTTACTGCCCAATGATAACAGTGAAGAAATTATTTCGCTTACTGATTACCGCAAACGCTATGCCCATTACCGTACAGATAAAGACTTACAAGCCGCACACGGTAATTGCGCATTTATAACGGTGTGGGACGACCACGAAATTACCAACGACACGTGGAAAAATGGTGCTGAAAACCATAACGAAGGAGAAGGCGATTTTACCGAACGTAAGCTGCACGCCTTACAAGCCTATTTTGAATGGATGCCAATACGCAATGTCGCCGATAAAGAACGAATTTATCGCCGTTTTGAATTTGGTAATTTAGTGTCATTGCACATGCTCGATACGCGTGTTTTAGCCCGTGATGAACAACTAAACTATGCCGACTTTGATTTAACAAGTGCACAAGGACAAAGCGATTTTGCCGCTGCAATCAGTTCACCATCGAGAGCCCTATTAGGAAACGAGCAACTCACTTGGCTTACCGACGGGTTAAGTACGGCAACAACACAATGGCAAGTACTGGGTCAGCAAGTATTAATGACTAAAATGCACTTACCTTTTGAAATACTGCAACTGTTAATGTCAATTCAAATAGCACAAGCCGGAGGCAATGATCCCAGTGAGTTACTTGCAAAAGCCAATGTATTATTCAGCGAACTTGCGCAAATTAAAGGACGCATTTTAGCGGGGGATCCAAGTGTGACAGCACAAGAACGAGCACGGGTAGAAACAACAGCACCTTATAACCTAGATGCATGGGATGGTTATGCTTACGAGAGAGAAGTGATACTTGGCACGGCAATCACTGCAGAGAAAAACCTCGTGGTCCTCGCTGGCGACACTCACAATGCATGGGCAGGCCAACTCGTTACCGATGCGAGTAATCCGTTTGCAGCGTCACTCACTGCCGGCGTTGAGTTTGCAACGTCTTCTGTATCATCACCTGGCCTTGAAAACTATTTGGCACTCAACAGCCAATCAGCCGAAACAGTTGCACAGATGGAACAAGTGATCGCATTACTGGTTAATGACTTGGCCTATAATAACCTAGTTGAACGCGGTTATTTAACAGTCACTTTCACCGAACAGCAAGCGCATGCAGAATGGCAATTTGTAAGCAGTATTAAAACGGCCAGTTACACCATGCTCAATGATCGCAAAAAAGCCTTTACGCTAAAAGCTGGCAGCACAACGTTGCAATCTGTTTAACGCTTTTCATCTAATAGCGTAACTAACATTTGCTCAATGTTTTTTACGCTATAGGTCAGTGAACGCAAAAGCGCTAACTGGCTATCCTCAGATTGTGGCTCAGCCTTAGCGCTTGTTTGGCTTATTTCATCCTTTTGCTTTAGGATGGCTTCACGAAATTCAGCAGCATCAATCACGCCGAGTAAAGACACCAAAGCCCCCTGACCAGATTGCCCAGCCGTTTCGAAGCTGAGTCGGTACAAACCAAACTGGCGCATTAAAGGCCCTTGGCTTAATGCCACATCAGTGATTTTTTCAAGCGGTATTGATTTTTCTTCTTTGAAGAACACACCCCGTTTAACGACCAGTTTTCGCGTTAATAGCTGTGCCGACATAGCAGCTAGAATACGCCCTGCCACCAGCCAAATAATAAGAGCAACAATAGGGATAAAAGGAATACCTATCATACTAATCACACAGGTAAACATACCCAGTAATAACCAATACTGTTTTACTTTAGGATTAAAGCGGGCGCTCAATATACTTGTCTCTGACATCACAGGCTCCTTTAAAGTGTTATCACGACACGCACTGCAAGTGCGATAAAGATCATGCCGAGTAGTTTTTCAAAAAGTGGATTCGCTTTAGTAAAACCAAAGCGCTTTTTTGATATTTCTGTAAGTAAGGCAACCAACAAATACCAGCCAGTATCCAGTACAAATACGGTTAAGCACATGATCAAGCCAACCTGTAACGTGAGATTTTCTGGGTCAATAAACTGTGAGAAGAGCGCTAAAAAGAACACCGCAAGTTTGGGGTTCAAAAACGCAATAGCAAAACCATCTTGTAACGCAGCGCGTTGACTAGGTATGGCTTGTTCAACTTTCACGGCTTGCGAACTGGGTTTTGCCAGTAATATACGTATACCTAAATAAGCAAGGTAGGCGGCACCACCATACACGAGTACATTATAAAGTGTAGGTAACTTGGTCATCAGTGCGCCTAATCCAAGCAAAGAGGCGCTCGCATAAAACCCCACTCCCACACCATGACTCACGGCCGCCAGCATGCCGTTTTTCATACCACCGTGAAGGCTATGCTTTAACACAACCGCTAAACTTGGCCCTGGCGACATAGCACCCATGATACAAATTAACACTAAACTCAACCACTCAGTGAGTGTCATAATTCATTATTCTCTACTAACAATAAAACGGCCGTTATTTGACCATAAAAACCGGTGGCTGTGGTGATTGTTTTAACCTGCCAGCCAGATTGGCCTAACTCGTACACTTTCTGATTTAACGCAGTGATATCAAGTCCACCCAGAAAACGTTTCTTTTTAAATTCAATAATTTTTTGCATATTAGCTTGTTAACTCATACTCAAAATCATAGTAATGAATTCCCGCCTCAATGCGGATTGCCATTTTACCCGTAAGCCCCACCAGTTCACCAGCGCCTGAATCTGGCACGACTTCTAAAATTAACCTGTCCGTGCCTTTATCCATGGTGCCAAAATGTTGTAATACAAAGCTACCTTGTTTGCCATTCAGACTACCAACCACTTGTTCAATAGCAACATATCCTGCACTGCCTTGGGTTGCCGTCATTGCGCTCAGCATCTCTCCTTGGCTAGTTGCCTCCAGAGCGCCTGTAAACGTTTTATCTATCGACATACGGCCAAGATTCACGCCATCTTGACCTGTCGCATACCCTCCAATTGGGTTTAATTTCACGTTAAATTGACCGCTTATCACTGTTGATTCCATACTAATCCCTTATTTTACTGTTGATTTTTAAAGCGATGATAACCATATCTATACCCTATTCACAAATAAGAATCTAGCATGACAATTAACAAAGAAAAGGCCGCGTTCAGTAGCCTGTTACCCGTTTTAGCGTTTATTAAGCCCTACAAATGGGTGGTATTTGCAGCCCTTGGGGCATTATTACTCACCGCAGGCGTTAACTTGTCACTCGGCCAAGGAGTGAAGTTTGTTATTGATCATGGCTTTATTGCAGGCTCTCAAGAACAACTTCAACAAGCAGTGATGGTTCTTATTGGCCTTATCAGCCTATTAGCAATCGGCACATTTTGTCGTTTTTATTTAATGTCGTGGATAGGTGAACGAGTCAGTAATGATATTCGTAACGCGATTTTCGAGCGAATTGTAACGTTACACCCAAGCTACTTTGAAGAAAACCGTAGCGGCGAGCTGATGTCACGACTCACCACCGACACCACATTGCTGCAATCGATTATTGGCTCATCATTTTCTATGGCGCTTCGTAGCAGCTTAATGTTAGTGGGTGGCCTTGCTATGCTGCTAATTACTAATTTAAAACTAACCTTAGTGGTCGTTGCCTGTGTACCTATGGTGTTAGTTCCTATGCTAATTTTTGGTCGTAAAGTGCGTAAACTAGCAAGTTCGAGCCAAGATGCCATTGCCGATATCAGTACTTATGCAGGCGAAATTATTCAAAATATTAAGGTCGTACAAAGTTTTAGTCATGAAGCACGCGAAAAAGCGGCTTTTGCTGAAGAAACGAATAAAGCATTTTTAGTCGCAAAAAGTCGTATTAAACAACGCTCACTTTTAATTGCTGCAGTGATCTTTCTAACCTTTAGTGCCATCAGCGTGATGCTTTGGGTAGGCGGCAGTGATGTGCTCGCGGGTACCATGACGGGCGGCGAGCTAGGTGCCTTTGTATTCTATGCCATTATGGTGGCTATGTCGGTTGCAACAGTTGCCGAAGTGTACGGTGAGTTACAACGCGCAGCAGGTGCGGCGGCGAGACTGTTAGAGCTGCTCGCTGTTGAAAGTATGATTCAAAACCCCGCACACAATAAAGATGATCAGCTCGAATTAAATAAAGCTGACCATCCTGCTATTCGTTTTGACAATGTATCATTTAACTATCCATCTAGACCCGATAAAGCAGCACTTAGTACACTTAATTTAGAAGTAAAACAGGGTCAAACAGTCGCCATTGTTGGTCCCTCTGGTGCAGGCAAAACAACATTATTTGAATTATTGCAACGATTTTACGATCCGAGCGCAGGGAGTATTTCATTAGCTGGCATTAATATTAAAGAATTATCCCTTCACTGTTTACGCCAACAAATGGGTATGGTGGCACAAAACCCCATTTTGTTTAGCTGCGATGTAATGCATAACATTCGCTATGGCAATCCCCATGCGAGTGACGAGCAGGTATACACGGCAGCCAAATATGCACACGCCGATGAATTTATCACGCAGCTACCGCAGGGCTATCACAGCTTTTTAGGTGAACAAGGGGTACGTCTTTCTGGTGGGCAAAAGCAGCGGATTGTGCTTGCTCGCGCTATTTTAAAGGATCCAGCTATTTTATTACTCGATGAAGCAACCAGCGCACTTGATGCACAAAGCGAGTCTCATGTGCAAGCGGCACTCGAGCACTTAATGAAAGACAGAACAACACTTATTATTGCCCACCGCTTAGCCACCGTAAAACATGCAGACGTCATCGTGGTAATGGACAAGGGTGAAATTATAGCGACAGGTACACACCAGCAGCTATTGACTAGTAACCCACTGTATAAGCAGCTTTGCGAATTGCAATTTAATCGGGATTAATATCCAAGGAGGGATGTCAGGTTTGAAAGGGCATATCAAACCTGACCACAAATCTAGACTACATTAAGCCTAACCTTGTGTGTTTGGTACGATTTGAATCTCTACACGGCGGTTTAAAGCACGACCATTGGCTGTATCATTACTCGCTACAGGGCGTGTTTCGCCATAGCCACGTGTGCTAATACGTGCCGACATAATTTGATGATTAACTAAATAATCTTTAACACTTTGCGCACGTTGCTGCGACAGTGTCATGTTATAGCTGTCTTTACCTGTGCTATCAGTGTGACCTTCAACACTTAAGTAGGTTTTTTCGTATTTGTTCATCACTTGTGCAATGGCATCAAGGGTGCTGTGAAAGCCTGATGAGATATAAGATTGATCTGTCGCAAAAGTGATGTTTGATGGCATAACTAAGCGAATATTATCGCCTTCACGTACCACTTCAACACCCGAGCCTGCTAGCTCGTCACGGAATGCTTCTTCTTGCTTATCCATGTAGTCACCGACAGCAGCACCCGCTAACGCACCAATGGCCGCACCAATAAAGATACGCTTATCATCATGATCGCCTGTTGCTTTACCTAATACCGCACCTGTTGCGGCACCGATTGCAGCACCTTTACCTGTGTTAGTTGTTTCACACCCCGTTAATAAAACGGCTAAAACACCCACTGTTAAAATCGACTTGCTGAAACTCATGTGTCTCTCCATGGCATTTAGTAATTTTGATCTATTAACAATTATGAACACTAAATCATGAACATTAGGTTAATAGTTCTCTTTAATAAGTGTAACAGCTGGTAGGTTATACGCTTTAACTAATTCTGTTAAACGTCCATTACGTACAAGAGCGTGTAACTGAGATTGAATTTCCTTTGCTAACGAGGTGTCGGCAAACTGTTTACTAACAGCCATATGGCCGTAAATAATGTCTTTATAGCGATAAGGCATTTTGACGATCTGCTGTGAAGGGAGTTGTAAATAACCCGAGGCATGATCCGCGGTATCTTCAACTGAAATAACGAGTTCGACGCGATCTTTAAGCAGCATTTCAAACGCATTACCTTCACTCAAAGCCTCCACTTTAGTGAGTGAGCTGTCATTATCAAAACGCGAAAAATAAGCGGCTCCTCGCATGACCGCGATGCGCTTTCCTAGCAAGTCTTGGTAACGATTTATAACGATGTCACGGTCTGCTCTTGCATAGAACCCAAAAGAAGAAGACAACATCATGTACGGAGGAGACATAAACTGCATTTTTTGCTCACGCTCGCTGGTACGAATTAACCCGCCCATCACATCCACTTCATTTTGTTCGAGCATTTTTAAACAGCGAGAAAATGGGCAAGCGACAAATTCTAATTTCATCGGTATGGTACGTTGCAGCTCACGCATAATATCGACCACCGCGCCACTCACATGCCCTTTTTCAGACACAACGCCGTAGGGAGGAGAATGATCAACCGCAACAATAACCCTCTGCACAGGTTCTGCATACAAGGAGCTTGATATAAGTACTAATAATAGGCTTACGATACTCAGTCTCATAGGGTTACTCGTTACTACGTTCATACCTTACTATATATCCTAGCGATGTGTATGTCATAAAAACCACAAAAATGTCATAGAAATTTGTCATAATTAGGTGATTAGATTCGATGGCGAAAACAATGTTACTAGTTATATTTAAGCAATTTTTTTTATTAGGCTGCATGAGTTTCGGTGGCCCCGCAGCGCACTTAGGCTATTTTAAACGTCACTTTGTCGATAACTTAAAATGGTTAAATAGCGAGCGCTACGCACAACTAATAAGCTTAAGCCAAGCATTACCAGGTCCGGGTTCAAGCCAAGTAAGCTTTGCGATTGGGGTTGAGAAAGGCGGTCTATTGGGCGGTTTGTGTGCCTTTATTGGGTTTACTCTACCGTCTTTTTTAATTATGTTTTTTTTGGCACTGAGTGCCCACCAATTTGGTAACATTTATTTTGCTGTTATTGCGGGACTTAAATTATTTGCCATCGTTATTGTCGCTGATGCAACTTACAGTATGGCGGTGAGCTTTTGTAAAACACATTTACTTAAACTTATCGCGGTATTAAGCACGTTATCGTTGATTATTTTTTCACAGTTTTCCAGCCAAATTTTTGTGTTAATTATAGCTGCGATTATTGGCTGGCTTTATCCACAACATAAACTCCCTCAGCATGAGAATGTAAGTAAACCCGTTAAAGTATCGTGGTTACCTTTTATCATTTTTGCAGTATTGCTTATCGCGAGCTTTTTACCCTTTGGCGAGTGGTCCTCACTATTTGCTCCATTTTATCAAACAGGGGCGATGGTGTTTGGTGGGGGGCACGTTGTGCTACCTATTTTGCAAGCGAGCATACCAAGCCTTGAAACCGAGCAGTTTTTGTCAGCCTATGCCAGTGCTCAAGCAATTCCTGGCCCTCTGTTTACAATAGCGACCTACTTAGGGGCTGAACTGACACCTCATTCTCCCCTATTGGGAGCACTTATTGCGACGCTATTGATTTTTTTACCGGGCTTTTTATTGATGCTTGCATTTTTAAAAAGCTGGCTACAATTGGCTGATAAACCACGCTTTGCTGGCAGTATTGCCGCTCTCAATGCTGCGGTAGTCGGGTTTTTAGCGGCAGCACTCTACTCGCCGATTTGGCTCAGCACAATCAACAACATATGGCAGATTGTATTAGTGGTTACAGCCTTCACATGGTTAAGGGTCGCTAAGCCCCCTATTTGGTGGTTATTACTTGGCTTTATTGGTATCGCTTTGGCAGTGCAGTCGCTCTAGTCTTTACTTTTAGGCGCCGCGTTAACCACTTTAATACTTGGTTTATCTACGACATGCTGCTCATTAGCCGAAAATTGCCCCGTCACACTCTGATATGGGCGCAATCCAAAAATAGGCAATACTGCAAGCAGGTGATCCATGATCTCTGCTTGTAGATGTTCGTACGATATCCAACGTTTGTCTTCGCTAAAGCAATAAAACTCAATTGGTAAGCCATGATTAAATGGCTGAAGTTCTCGCACCATGAGGGTCAAATCACGGTTAATTCTTTCATGCTGTTTCAAGTATCCTTCAGCATAACGACGAAATAAACCTAAATTCGTAACAGGATCAGGTAACGTTGTCACACGAATGTAGTCGTGCAGAGGTATCGCGCTATTTATTTGCGTATGGAAAGCCTCATCAACTAAACGAATGCTGTTCATATCTATATTTAAAGAGCGTTTAATTCGACGACCACCCGACTCCTGCATACCCCGCCAATTTTTAAATGAACCGGCCACCAACATGTAGGTAGGAATGGTGGTAATCGTGTTATCCCAGTTACGCACTTTTACCGTGTTCAAACCAAGGTCGATAACCTCACCATCAGCGCCATAGCTATCAACTTGAATCCAATCACCATAAGTAACTAAGCGATTAGCAGCAATTTGAATACTGGCAACAAACCCCAAAATAGTGTCCTTAAACACTAACAAGGTCACCGCTGCAATGGCACCAAAACCAGATAAAATATAGGTGGGCGACTTTTCAAGTAATATACTGACGATCAAAATAGCGCAGATCATGAAGGTGATCAGTTTGACAACTTGAATCAAACCTTGTATGGGGACTTCTCGGGCAAACTCCAGCTGGTTATAAATGCCCCCAGCAATACTGACAATGCTGCTGATGATAAAACCGCCATAAATAATCAGAACAATTTGACCAATGGTTTTTAAAACTAACGCTGCCACCTCTGTGACAGGGTAAACATTGTCGAATGTTGCTAAATACAACACGCAACATAAGGTTCCTGCAAAACGTCTATTAAGTTTAGTTAGCATGGGTGCTAATGCACCAATGCGTTCTGGCGAAAGGCGCGTTACAACACTTTGTATTCCAGGAAGCATTAAGCGCCGAGTAAAGACATACACCAGCAATAAAGCAATCACACCAATTGCGGTGGCTGTCAGCGCACTGAAAAGCTCCGCATCTGGCATTGCTTCAAACCAAGGCATAACCAATTGTTGCAGGTGAGTTTGCTTCATGGTGCTTCAACTTCCTTACTGATATTTGCTACCAGACTACCTTGTTTGGCCTGATAATAATTAAATAATTGCGCGTCTTTTTGAAGCCAAATTTCATTGATTCGTTGCTGAAAAGCGGTTCTAAATTCACGGTCATGTTGATAATCACCAATCATCTCAGCACTGATAGCCTGCACATGTATATCTACTTTAATGAGCGTTAATCGGCCACGCATTAAGTTGCGACAAATATGACTGCCCTCACTTTGGTAAATAATAGAAGTATTAAGTAACGCATCAAACTGTTCACCCAGCACTTCCAGCGCAAACGCAATCCCTCCCGCTTTCGGCTTGAGTAAATAACCAAATGGACTGTTCTGTTTTGTATGCTTTTGCGGGGTAAAACGTGTCCCCTCAACAAAATTAATAATGGTGGTTGGGTGATTACGAAAATCACGACAGCTTCGCTTGGTCCGTTCAACATCAAGGCCTTTAAGCTTTGGGTTTTTAGCCAGCTGCGACTTACTGACACGCTTCATAAAAGGCATTCCCATCGCCCACGCACCCGTGCCAATAAAAGGCACGTACTTTAGCTCATCTTTTAGAAAAAACTTTGGCGCCGGTAATACATCAATCGCACTAAGCACCACAATATCTAACCAACTCATATGGTTAGAAATAAGTAAGTACCAGCTATCGCGATTAACATTGCCTTTAATATTAATTTCAATATTCGGGCAACCTAGCCACAGAGCAAAACGATTCCCTTTGCACCATCCCCGATAAGCACCATGCAAAATGTGACTAATGATGTTGAATGGTAAAATAAGTTTCAACACACCAAACAGCAACACAAGGGTTCCCCAAAGAATGACATTGGCAAACAGCACAATACTGACCAACAATCCGGTTAACCAATTAGGTAAAAATTTCTTTAACATATGTGTGCTCTCAGCTGTGCCAGCAGCATCTACTCAGCTTGCGATTCAAACTGGGCAAGCTGCTGGTTTTTCTCTTCCCAAATACGATTTAACTCCGCTTGAAAATTCACTCTAAAGTCTGCATCACCAGTGTAATCACCTATTAAATTAGGACTGACATCCATCACTTCAACGCGAACATCGATTTGCTTCACTCGGCCACTGGCAAAATCCACAAAACTTGGAATACCACCCGGGTAGTGAATGGTGACATTTACAACTTTTGAGATCTGCTCACCCATAGCTTGCATAACAAACGCCACACCACCCGCTTTCGGTTTTAATAAGTACTGAAAAGGGCTCTTTTGACGCGCATGTTTTTCAGCGGTGAAGCGCGTGCCTTCCACAAAATTTACGATGCTTACTGGCATTTCTTTAAATTTTTCACAGGCTTTACGCGTTGTTTCTAAATCTTTTCCGCGCAACTTTGGATTTTTCTTAAGCTGTGACTTGCTAGTACGCGTCATAAACGGAAAGTCTAACGCCCACCATGCAAGCCCTAGAAAAGGAACGTATATCAATTCCTTTTTCAAGAAAAAGTTTAAAAACGGGATACGGCGATTAAAAATACGCTGCATGACTAAAATATCAACCCAGCTTTGATGATTAGCAATCACTAAGTACCAGTCTTTTGAACGAAGTTGCTCAAGGCCCGTTACATTCAGTTGATAAGAAGCAAATACATTTTGGTTTATACCATTGCACGTAACCCACACTGTGGCACATTGCTTAGCAATCCAACTCATCAACTTTTGTAATGGTTTAATTGGAATGAGTTTAACCAAACCACACAAAAAAATAGGCACGAACCAAAACAGCGTATTTAGGGTGTAAAATAAAATACTCAATACACAACGAATAACGGACATTACTACTTATTCCTTTAACCTTTAATCTTCAAAATACGTATAGCCAGCAAGGCCCGCATTTAATTCAGACAAATATTGTGCCTTAGATTGCGCATCAATTTCCAGCTCATCCACACGTTTTGCGAAGTTGGCAGCCAGAATATCGCTATCATAATCAACGAACTTTAATACGTCCTTAACACTGTCGCCTTTAATCGCATTGGTTAATTGGTAGCCAGCCTCTGTCAGCTCTACGTGCACTGAATCGGTATCACCAAATAAATTATGTAAGTCGCCTAAGATTTCTTGATAAGCCCCGACTAAAAACATGGCAATGTGGTACTGCTGACCTGATTTATACTCAGGGATAGGTAAGCTACTTTCAATACCGGTTCCCTCAACATAATTGCGAATTTGACCGTCTGAATCGCAGGTAATATCTTGAATGATCGCGCGTTGAGTGAGTGGTTTATGTAAATTTTCAACAGGCATTACAGGGAATAATTGCTGGATCCCCCACACATCTGGCAACGACTGAAACAGTGAAAAGTTAACAAACAACTTATCGGCAAGCTTCTCATTTAAATCGTCGAGCACTTCACGGTGTGCACGCGCATTGTCGCTCAGTGAAGCGCGAACGCGATGTAAAATAGTAAAATAAAGTTGCTCAAGCTTCGCCCATTCCAGCATCGTCAGAAGACCATGGACATATTGATCATGTGCTTCGCTAAATAAATGCATTGCATCATGATAAATCTCCAGCGCCATGCGAGGTGTTAAGCGCTGTAAGCATTGCCACATTTCATCTAGCACTAAAACATTGTTTGACTCTGGCGGAGTTGGATTTACATGATTTGGCGCACGCTCGACATCAATCACATCGGTAATCAATACCGCGTGATGCGCCGTTAGCGCACGCCCTGATTCGGTGATTATTGCAGGCTGCTTTAAGTCATGTTGTTGGCACACTTCTGCAAATGCATTCACAACATTACGCGCATACTCATCAACACTGTAGTTCATAGAACACGCACTACGTGAACCAGACCCTTCGTAGTCAACGCCTAGACCCCCACCTACATCAACGGTATTAAGTGGTACACCTAACTGGGTTAGTTCGGCAAAATGACGTGCACATTCACGAAGTGCGCGATGAATGTCACGAATATTGGCAATTTGAGAACCGATATGAAAATGCACCAACTGCATTAAATGTAATTTGTTTCGCGACTGAAGTAATTCAACCGCAGACAGCACCTGCCCAGCAGTTAAACCAAACTTACCTTTTTCACCCCCTGTGTTCTGCCACTTGCCTTTGCCCACAGAGTTTAAACGAATACGAATACCAATCGATGGTTCAATGCCCAAGTCATCAATTTCAGCTAATAAGGTGCTAAGTTCTGACAGTTTTTCTACCACAATATGCACTTTGTGACCTAAACCTTGACCGATGCACGCTAAACGTAAAAATTCACTGTCTTTGTAGCCATTACAAACAATGGTAATCGGTTCTTTGGCAACACCTAAAATTGCCATTAATTCAGGTTTAGAACCCGCTTCAAGACCCACTAAACCACTTGGGTGAGCAAGTAGCTTTGTTACGACCGAACGTTGCTGGTTCACTTTAATTGGGTAAACACACGTATAAGTGCCTTGATAGTCGCGAGCTTGACGAGCTTTAGTAAAAGCGCTTGTCAGCGTATCAACCCGATTTTGCAAGATATCAGTAAAGCGAACTAAAACAGGTAAGGTAAGACCTTGCTTCTTAAATTGCTCGGTGAGTTCAGATAAAGAAATTGCAGATTTAGTTTGATCACCGTCAGGGTAAGCGACCAGCTCACCTTGTGCGTTAATATCAAAATAACCGTCACTCCAATGAGCAACATTATACGTTTCGCGTGCTTTGTCTAAACCCCAAGTCATGGCCATGTCTTCTGTAAATTCGTTAAATATAAACGCGCATTTTAATACGCTCGCGCCTACCACGCTAACAAAAATTGCCCTATATGCCAAAGTGATAAAAAATATTCGCTATACTGATTAAAATTTGATTGAGCAATTGGCCAAGCACTGGCAGAATTGCCCCCTTTTTTACCATTAACTAAAAGTGTATAAGCAAGATGGCTAATTTAGATCAAAACAACTGGTTCACTGAAATTAGTGACCGTGATGGTAGCGCCTTTTCACTGCGTATAAACAAAAAGCTTGATGAACAGCAATCGCCGTTTCAAAAAGTAGAGATGTATGAAACAACTGACTTCGGTAATCTTATGATTATTGACGGTTGTACAATGGTAAGTAGCCGTGAGAACTTCTTTTATCACGAAATGATCAGCCATCCTGCTCTTCTTGCGCACCCTAATCCTAAAAATGTAGTGATTATCGGTGGCGGTGACTGTGGCACATTGCGTGAAGTATTAAAGCACCCTGGTGTTGAAAGCGTCACGCAAATCGATATTGATGAAGTTGTAACGCAAATGTCGCTTAAATACTTCCCTGAATTATGTGAGTCAAACCAAGACCCGCGTGCCACAGTGATGTTTGATGATGGCATTAAATACATGCGTGAAGCTGCACCAGAATCAATTGACGTGGTTATTGTTGATGGCACCGATCCGGTGGGCCCAGGTGAAGGGTTATTCAACCATGCTTTTTATACAAGTTGTCTAACAGCACTTCGTCCTGGCGGCATACTCATTCAACAAAGTGAATCACCGCTTATGCACATGCCTTTATTAGTTGAGATGCGTGACGCGATGAAAGACGTGGGCTTTAATGACCTACAAACGCTGCCATTTCCACAACCAATTTACCCAAGCGGTTTATGGTCAGTTACTCTTGCACGTAAATCACAGGCATTTGATGGCTTTCGTGAAGACGACGCGAATACACTATCTGAAGGAACTGAATACTACAACGCTGGTATTCACTACGGCGCACTAGCAACACCTAACTACATGAAGCGCGCTTTTGAGAAAAAGTAAGGTAAGGTTGTTTATTGATTAAAAAGGGCTCGCTGAGCCCTTTTTTAATTCCTTTAGAATAGTTTACGCAGAGGGGCATTACACCTTAAAACGGTTCACTAAATGATTTAGCTCATTGGTGAGCTGATTCATTCGGTTTGCCACTTCTTGTGTTGAACTTGCCAAGCCGCCTCCTTGTTGGGTTTGATCATTTAAATCAGATAAATTCTGGCTAATTTCATCCGCAACAGCCGTTTGCTCTTCAGTGGCTTGTGCTGTTTGCATTGCCATATCATTCACTTTTACCGATGAGGCTTGCATCGCATTAAGCACGTCATTCGTTTGTGTGAATGATTCAACAGCTTCATCGGCAAAACGCTTACCACTGTTTATAGCCTGCAAAGATTGCTCAACGCTTGAAGCAAATTGTTCAACCATGGTTTGAATATCGTTCGTGCTTTCTTGAGTACGCGTTGCCAATGTTCTTACTTCATCGGCAACCACTGCAAAGCCCCGACCTTGCTCACCAGCACGCGCAGCTTCGATTGCCGCATTCAGTGCCAGTAAGTTAGTTTGCTCTGCGATTGCACGGATCACTTCCAGTACCTTCGCTATATTATCTGAGCTTTGTTGTAACTCGGTAGAGCGCTGCGTTGCGTGATCCATATTCTCAGACAAAGCAACGATTTTCTTACTGGAGTTATCAACCGCTGATAACCCCTTCTTAGCCAATTGCTGAGAATTATCTGCTTCATGAGAAGACTGTTGCGCCACATTTGCGACTTCACGACTTGCAACACTCATTTCGTGTACTGCACTCACAATTGACTCGGATGCCTGACTAAGCTTTTGATTAACCTGATGGTTCTGATTTGAAAACGAATCTAGATCATGCCCGAGACTTTGTAATTCTTTGGCTTGTTCAAGTATGTCTTTTATCAATTGCTGTAAATTATCCAAGAAGCGATTAAACGCGGTTGCTAAATCTGCAAACTCATCTTGGGTTTTAACATTAATACGCCCAGTTAAATCACCATCACCAGACGCAATTTCGTTTATTCGTTCAGTAACATAATTCATTTGGGTCGTTAACTGTCGTGGAATGACATAACTAAACCAACCCGCAACTACTAATACCACGGCAATCATTATCATTAGTAATGCTTTAAAACCTGTGATTTTATCCATTAGCTTTTCAGTTTCGGACTGCGAGGTTTGTTCTGCCACCTCACCCGCTTTATCTAAAATGTTACGAAGCGCCGAAAAGGACTGTTCTGCCATTTGATTTTGAGACGCACTGGTTGCGCTATTAATATAGGCTGTCGATGCCGAATACCATGCATCAAAAGCACTATTAAAATTACGAAACTGTGCTAACACTTCTGGATAAGGTGACATGTAAGATAAATATTGTTCAAAGCGCTCTTGCACTTGGTCAGCATTTTCTTGATGTTCCGCTAGAAAAGACTGATCACCTTTATCCATTGTCACTAAATGCAGCTCTGCCACTTTCGCTTGATACAAATCTCGATCTGCATTCACGATAACTGACACCGCATTTAAAAATCGCTCCGATTGCGTATCTATGGCTTCTTTTTGTAAGTTAATTAAATAACTGTAGCCAGCTATTAATATAATAATAGCGACCCCAAGCAACACAATGGGCAGTGAACTTTTGACACGAATACTCTGTAACTTCATACGTTTTCCTAAATCAAATTCGAAACCAGCTCATTCCTTAAGATCTTAGTAGAAAAATAGTAAAAGTGTGCGAAATTAAAAATACAAAATGAGGCGATTTAATTAAGGCGGCTATTACAACCTGAAAATTGAATACGTATGCAGATCACTCGTATTAGCAGGCAAGTCAATTTATGCTTAAAGCTTATAGGAACATATCCGACAACAATCCATATTCTGCATCGCCAAGGAATAATAATGAAATATACAGCCTTACTACTCGCTGCCTTCTCAGGGACGTGTTTAGCACACACTACCACGGTCAGTTCGCCTGATGGGCAAATTAAAGTCACGATTTCTGATGAACAACACACCCCTAGCTATGAAATCAGCTTTGCGGGAAAGCAAGTTATTGCACACTCTGCTTTAGGACTTGTTTTTAAACAACAACCTGCAATGAGTGAAGGCTATAAAATTAGCAGCCAAACGACTAATTCTGTAAAAAGCAGCTGGGAACAACCTTGGGGTGAACGCCAAACGGTAGTTGATAACCACAACGAAGTTGCTGTCACCTTTAAAAAGCCACAACCCCAAAGTGGCACCTTTACCGTGCGTTTTCGTGCCTTTAATGATGGGGTCGGTTTTCGCTACGAACTACCGAATCAATCAGGTTTTGAAGATGTAGAGATCACCAAAGAGCTCACTGAATTTGCAATCACCGATTCAGCCAATGCAACTGCATGGTGGATACCTGCTCGCGGTTGGAATCGGTACGAATATGTTTATAACACCACGCCTGTTCACAAAGCCCCTTTAGTACACACTCCGTTTACTATTAAAAACAAAGAAGGTGTTCATATCAGCATCCACGAAGCTGCGCTGGTCGATTACGCGGGTATGGTATTAAACCAACGCCGTGATGGTACTTTCCAAGCTGACTTAACACCGTGGTCCGATGGGGTTGCCGTTAAGAAACATGGCGCATTCAACACGCCGTGGCGTACTATTCAAATTGGGGGTGAAGCAGTTGATTTAATTAACTCTGACATCATTCTCAACCTTAATGAACCAAATAAACTCGGTGATGTATCTTGGGTTAAGCCCGGTAAATATGTGGGTATTTGGTGGGGTATGCATATTAATGAAAATACGTGGGGAAGTGGAAAAATTCACGGCGCAACGACCGCAAACACCAAATACTATATGGACTTTGCCGCACAATATGGTTTTGATGGTGTACTTGTCGAGGGATGGAACATTGGTTGGGATGGCGACTGGTTCTATAACGGTGATGTATTCAGTTTTACCAAACCCTATGACGACTTTGATATTGCAGAGCTTACTCGCTACTCCAAAGAGAAAGGTGTACAGCTAATTGGTCATCACGAAACCTCGGGGAATGTCACTAATTATCGTAACCAAATGGAAGATGCCTTTGCCCTGTATGAAAAATCAAACGTAAGCCAAGTAAAAACGGGCTATGTTGCAGATGGTGGCAATATTAAACGTGTTGATGAAAATGGCATAGTGCGTAAAGAGTGGCACGATGGTCAATTCATGGTGAATGAATACCTTTATAACGTGAAACTTGCAGCAAAGCACAAAATCAGCATCAACACTCACGAACCCATTAAAGATACTGGCTTACGCCGCACTTATCCAAACTGGATTGCACGTGAAGGCGCGCGAGGCCAAGAGTTTAATGCTTGGGGCACACCGCCCAATCCACCAGAGCATATTCCAATGCTTGCCTTCACACGTATGTTAGCGGGACCTATGGATTTCACCCCAGGTATTTTTGATATGGGGTTCAATGGGTTGGGTGCTGATAGTAATCGTCCACAAACAACACTTGCAAAGCAACTGGCGTTATACGTAGTACTGTACAGCCCTATTCAAATGGCTGCTGACTTACCACGCAATTACTTAGCAAAACCGGATGCGTTCCAATTTATTCAAGATGTGCCTACAGATTGGCAACACAGTATTGCGCTGCAAGGTGAAGTAGGTGATTACGTTGTCTTTGCACGCAAAGAGCGTAAACGCGATCACTATTCAGGCAATGACTGGTACCTAGGTGCAGTCACTGATGAAAATGCACGTACACTGCAAGTTAAACTCGACTTTTTAGAGAAAGGTAAACGCTTTGAGGCGCAAATTTACCGTGATGGCGATAAAGCTGAATGGGTTAACAATCCCTACGACTTAAAAGTAGAGAAACGCATTGTGTCTGCAAGCGATAAACTCACTTTAAAACTTGCCACAAGTGGTGGTGTCGCGATTCGTTTTAAAGCGCTGTAAAAGAAAGTCACAAGAAAATGATGCTACAACCACGTTGTAGCATCATGTTTAAAGGTATTAATTTATTTTTAATAACTGATCAAACAAATCGAACACCTGATCAAGCTCTTCAATTGTGTTGTAATGCATACAACCAATACGCACTACACCCCCCGTGTCTAATACACCTAATTGCTTGCATAAACCTTGTGCATAAAAGTTGCCATCCCATACACAAATGTGATGTTTACCTAAAAATTCAGATACAACACGCGGTTCAATGCCTTCAAAGATTAATGCAAAGGTTGGAGTACGCATTGATAAGCGCGCAACGTCATTAATACCAAACAATTTAATACGTGAGTAATCGGCTAAGCGAGTTAAGAAATGCTTACTGAGCGTCATTTCATGTTGTTTAGTAATAGCAAAAGCAGCCGCTAATTTTTCTCGGCGCGAATGACTATCATCCAACTCGCTAATAGCAGCAATGTAATCAACGGCAGCAATTAAGCCAGCTAAAGCTTCAAAGCTTTGTGTCCCCGTCTCCCAACGGCCTGGGATGACGTCTTTCGCGGGTTCTACTTTATACGGGGTGAAACCTTCTAAATGCTCACGCTTACCGTATACAAGACCCAAATGAGGACCAAAAAACTTGTAGGCAGAGCATGCTAAAAAGTCACAATCAAGTGCTTGAACATCAATCAGCTCATGCGGTGCAAAGTGAACTGCATCCACGTATACAAGGGCACCAACAGCATGGGCAAGCTCGACAACACGTTTAATATCGTTAATTGAACCAGTGGTGTTTGATGCATATGTCACGGCAACGAGTTTTGTCTTACTTGATAATAAACTCTCAAAATGAGCCATATCTAAGCTACAATCGGCTTCGTTAATTAAAGCCGTTTTAACTAATGTGCCTTTATCTTCAGCTGCTTGCTGCCAAGAGGATACATTTGAGTAGTGATCTGCGTTAGTGACAATAATTTCATCATCAGCAGTCCAATCTCGAGAAATCGCACGGCTAAAGCTAAACGTGAGGCTTGTCATGTTAGCACCAAACACGATTTGCTCTTTAGAAGGCGCATTCAGTAAGTCTGCCGCTGCTTGGCGAGCATCGGCCATTAGCTCAACAGTTTTATCACTTGAGAAAAAAGCACCGCCTAGGTTTGAGTTGAAATAACCTAAATACGCACTCATGGCACTTAAAACAGACTGCGGTACTTGTGAGCCACCGGGACCATCTAAGAAAACTGGCGATGTACCAGCCACATTTTGCATTAATGCCGGAAATTGACGACGTAATTGCGTTAAGTTCATCGTATTTTCCTTACGCAGTTAGCACGAAGCAATCAAGGTAACCCTCTTTGCTTGCATCTAATTTATTCATTGGTGTTGCGTTGTGCCACACTTCACGGTCATTAATGAGTGCGAACATGCCGTCTTTAATTTCCATTTTAAAGCAAGGATCAGCTTGTTGATTCTCGTAAACAAGTAGCTCACCGCCTTCGAGATTTTCATGTGATACACCACAGACACATACATGGTCGAAACCATCTTGATGAACCCCTTCAGGTGCAGCAGGTGTGTCACTGTCGATCGCAAGCATTCTAAATTGATGAATTTCAATATCACGGTCAGCACTGATGCCGGTCATTTCACGGAATTGATGAACAATTTGCTTCATGCCATCACTGGCTAATAAGCTGTCTTCAAGATTCTCATAGGTACGCTCTACATTACCTTGAAACGTATTGATTGAATCATCTTGAACAAATGCTTTTGTTGGTTGTAATTTTAATTCGCCATCAACCACTTTAATTACCGAATAGCGACGTTTACGAAATGCGCCATCTGCGTATGGGTTAGCGGGTAAATTAGCAAAAGAAGGCTTTACTGCGTCAATATGTGATTGGCTTACAAAACGAAGTTGTAAAAGATTCTGGTTGTTTAATGTAGTCATAAAGATCTCGCCTTAATACGTTGAGAATATTGACGAGGATTTTAATGCAATTGATGAGGAAATTTTGCGTTTTTATGTAAACACAACCGGTCTATTGTTTAATTTTAAGATCGTTTTTATTCTTATTTTAGAAGTTTAATCTAAAAAAATAAAAAGTGCTGAAATACACCGTTTAAGCTTAGGGTACCTATTTCAAACCGCTAAATAACAAGACAATGTGAAGTTGATAAAAAGCCACAGCGAACCGTGGCTTTTAGTTTACTCAATAAGTTATGGTCGTCGTATCTGAGACACTTACAAATTCACTCGCGTAATCTGCTTATCGGAATGTACAGTCTCATTAAAAGAGTGAATCACCGAATATTAATAGCTCCATTGTAAGCCTAATGCAAACGATACATTACTGTATTCAACTTCAGGTACACGAAGGCGTTGACCGTTTTCTAGATTCTTGGTCACAATATCACGTGACTTATACTGAGCATCGATTCCACCAATCAATGCGATATGAGACAGTACTTGATATCGCATTCCTACTCGCCCCATAACACCCCAACCATTAAAGCTATCGGTGAGTGTCGAGGTTTCAAATTGCGTATTCTGAATCTCAGAATACATAGGTGTACTTAGTTCAGTTTCAATATACCAACTATATTTATTAAAACTCTTTTGCAAGCGACTATCGTAACGCGCTCCTATGGTCAGCAAGATCCCCATTTGATCTTCAGAAACCGAAATAACCGGACGTAACTGCGAAGCATAATCCTGCTGCTCTCCTGTATTATTACCTGAATTCATACCGGGTAATGTAAATCGCGCGGGATTATTTGGATCATCTGATAATGCGATTAATGCTTCGTCGAATGCTGTTGCACCGGGTTGTACAAATGCAAAATTCGAACGCGTGAAACTAGAAGTAAAAAACTTTGTCCCTAGTGTAAATTGCACTGTTTGAGAAAAATTATACGCCCCCTTAAAACCAATTTCATTCGCTTTCGTTTTAAATGCATTTTCTTGAATAGCACCAAAGTCATCCATGTACCACGTCTCAGTTTCAATTTCTGTGGATATTGTTGCAGCACTTTCAATATAAAAGCCCCAGTTATCATCGATACCTGTGTATGAAATTTGCCGTACGGCAGGGTTTGTTACATCAATAGATTGATTAAGTTTCCCAAAGCCTGCAACATCATTTAAAGTTTCGCTGTAGCTAATTGTTTCGAAACCTACTCTAACTTCACTAAAAGAGGGGTTAACTGCCAATACAGAACTACTAAATGGGAGTAGAAAAAGGAGTGCTTTCATTATTCAGTTCCTTGAAATACAGAGTCTGCGTCGCCAAGAAATAGATGCAGCCCTTCCTTGGTTACACTTTTAAACATTAAGTTACACTAATTAACTCTTTACATTAATCAGTGTAGACAAACGTATTAGTATTTCAAATAAAACTGAACAAAAAGTTAATAAAAAAGCCCGCATATATAATGCGGGCCTTTTACAGTAAAACTCAATTAGTTACTTATTACACAGCTTGCTGAACAATTACTTGATCTGCCTTTTTAGTGTATTGAGGCATACGGTGGAAGTTCAGGTAGCGATAAGTATCAGCTGCTGTTGCGTTGATCTTATCTGCGTACTCTTGATATTCAGCCGGTGTAGGCAGCTTACCTAGAATTGCAGCAACCGCTGCAAGCTCTGCTGATGCTAAGAATACGTTTGCGCCAGTACCAAGACGGTTAGGGAAGTTACGAGTAGACGTAGACACAACTGTCGCCTTATCAGCAACGCGTGCTTGGTTACCCATACATAATGAACACCCTGGAGTTTCAATACGCGCACCTACACGACCAAAGATACCGTAGTAACCTTCGTCAGTAAGCTGATCTTTATCCATCTTCGTTGGAGGAGCAACCCATAACTGAGTTGGAATACGACCGCTGAAGCCATCAAGAAGTTTACCCGCAGCACGGAAGTGACCAATGTTAGTCATACAAGAACCGATGAATACTTCGTCGATTTTCTCGCCTGTAACGTCAGATAGTAAACGTGCGTCATCTGGGTCATTTGGCGCACAAAGAATAGGTTCTTTGATTTCAGCTAGGTCGATTTCAAGTACGTGTTTGTACTCTGCATCGGCATCCGCTTCCATAAGCTCTGGGTTCGCTAACCACTCTTGCATTGCATTAATACGACGTTCGATAGTACGAACATCACCGTAACCTTCAGAGATCATCCACTTAAGCATGACAATGTTTGACTCAAGGTATTCAGCGATAGATTCTTTAGAAAGTTTAACGGTACAACCTGCCGCTGAACGCTCAGCTGACGCATCAGAAAGCTCAAATGCTTGCTCAACTGTTAAGTGCTCAACACCTTCGATTTCTAGTACACGACCAGAGAATTCGTTGATTTTACCTTTCTTCTCAACAGTTAGAAGACCTTCTTTAATACCGTAGTAAGGGATAGCATGTACTAGGTCACGTAACGTGATACCTGGCTGCATTTCACCTTTGAAACGTACTAAGATTGACTCAGGCATATCAAGTGGCATTACACCTGTTGCAGCTGCGAATGCTACCGCACCCGAGCCTGCTGGGAATGAAATACCTAGAGGGAAACGCGTATGCGAGTCACCACCCGTACCTACGGTGTCTGGTAATAACATACGGTTTAACCATGAGTGGATTACACCGTCGCCTGGACGAAGTGATACACCGCCACGGTTCATGATGAAATCAGGAAGCGTATGATGAGTGTTTACATCGATTGGCTTAGGATATGCTGATGTATGACAGAAAGACTGCATTGTTAAGTCTGCAGAGAAACCTAAACATGCTAAATCTTTAAGTTCGTCACGTGTCATAGGACCTGTTGTATCTTGCGAACCAACGGTAGTCATTTTCGGCTCACAGTATTGACCAGGACGTACGCCAGGCATGTTACATGCTTTACCAACCATTTTCTGTGCAAGCGTAAAGCCTTTGCCAGAGTCAGTAACAAGAGCAGGTTTGCGGAAGATATCTTCTGCTTCCAGGCCTAGAGATGCACGCGCTTTGTCTGTTAGACCACGACCGATAATAAGTGGAATACGGCCACCAGCACGCACTTCGTCAAGAATTACGTCTGATTTTAAAGAGAACGTTGAGATAACTTCATCAGTGCCGTGACGCTTAACCACACCTTCGTAAGGGAAGATATCGATTTGGTCACCCATGTTTAGTTCATCAACAGGTAATTCGATTGGTAATGCACCAGAATCTTCCATCGTGTTGAAGAAAATAGGCGCGATTTTACCGCCTAGACATACACCACCAACACGCTTGTTAGGTACGTGAGGGATATCATCACCCATGAACCAAAGCACTGAGTTAGTTGCAGATTTACGCGATGAACCCGTACCAACTACATCACCAACATACGCGAGCGGTAACCCTTTCGTTTTAAGCTCTTCTAGTTGTGAAATTGGACCAACTTCACCAGGCTTGTCTGGGTTGATACCGTCACGCTCGTTTTTAAGCATAGCTAAAGCGTGCAGTGGGATATCTGGACGAGACCATGCATCAGGTGCAGGTGAAAGATCATCAGTGTTTGTCTCACCCGTTACTTTGAAAACAGTAACAGAAATTTTTTCAGCAACGGCTGGTTTATTTACAAACCATTCTGCATTTGCCCAAGACTCGATAACTTGTTTCGCGAATTCGTTACCAGCCTTCGCTTTTTCTTCTACGTCGTAGAAAGCATCGAACATTAATAATGTGTTTGATAAACCTTTAACGATAATTGGCGCTAACGCTTCGTCGTCTAAAAGTTCAATCATAGGTGCGATGTTGTAACCACCTAACATAGTACCTAATAGCTCTGCCGCTTTTTCTTTTGATACTAATGGTGAGCTTGTTTCACCTTTTGCTACTGCCGCTAAAAAGCCAGCTTTGATGTATGCAGCATCGTCTACGCCTGGTGGTACACGATTAACAAGAAGATCAACGATAAACTCTTCTTCACCTGCAGGTGGGTTTTTAATTAGTTCAATAAGATCAGCCGTTTGCTGAGCATCTAGTGGCGCTGGTACGATACCTAACGCGGCACGTTCTTCTACGTGTTTACGATATTCTTGTAGCACAATATTGCCCTCTTGGTGACGTGAGAGTACTCGGTAGTATTAAACTAAATACAATCATTACCCAGTACTTATAGTATTCTGACGGTTAATTATAAAGCTTTTAAGTATAGATGAAAATCCATGCTGCGGTTAGGCACTTTATATTCACTATAAATAACATGAATAGTGGTAGAAAAAAAAGCTATTCAAATGAATATTTATTAACTAAGAATCATTCCTATCTGCTTTAGCGGTCATTAACAGTGCGTTTAACCCTATTCGCTTTATTAAGCGCATTATTTAAAGGCAAGAAAATCTCGATAATAACAAGACAAAATTTTGTCTTTTAGCTGCTTTTAGCAATTGCTTTTGCATCGCTCTACCAGCTCAATCAATGCAGTCGTAAATCAGACATTTTTAACGCAGCTAGCGACAAATTTAGCACCTCACAATAGTTAAGCGTTATTGTGAACTGGGGTAGGTATTTTTGCAGATTGGCTTAACGACTTATCCTTATGAGCACACTATTTTAACCATAAAAAAAACCCAGCACTTGACTGGGTTTTTAAAATTAGTCGCAAAGGTTAATTATTAACGCTCTACTTTTACACGCTCAATAACGCTTACGTGTGCTTCTACACGACGGTTTTCAGCATGTGCTTCAGCTGTATTAGCTGGGTTTTTAAGGCGCTCTTCACCTAAACCAACAGTCGTTAGACGCTCTGCATCGATACCATCTTCAATAAGTTTCTTAGCAACGGCATCAGCACGTTTCTTAGATAACCACTTGTTGTAGTCAGCTTTACCTACAGATGAAGTGTGACCTTCAAGTAGTACTTTAGTGCCTGGGTGCTCTTTTAAGAAAGCAGCAGCTTTAGCGATGTCATCTAAGTACTGTTGAGACACTTTAGATGTGTTGTTAGGGAACGTGATTAGTAAGCTCTTCGTTACTTCACGGTCTTCATATAATGTACAACCCGTGCCGTCAACTGCATCAGTCATCGGTGTGTTAGCACATTGGTCGTCAGCATCAGGGATGTTATCACCATCGCTGTCTACAGGCTCAACAGCAACAGGAACAACTGTTGGAGCTGGCTCAACTGGCTCAGCTGAAGATTCTTGAGCACCAAAAATATAGCTTAAGCCTAATTTAGCGCCTACATCTGTATAACCACGGTCAAGACCTTGGTATAGAGACGTTTCAGCGTTAAATGCGAAATTGTCAGTGAAGTAATGTTGGTAACCAGCACCTAGGTTAGCGAACATTAGGTCTTCGTCAACTGCATCAAGGTTTTTCAAACCGAAGATACCGTAGAATGGGCCACCACCGAAGTGATATAAACCATCGATACCGTAACGCTTACCGCTTTCTGAACCGCTCATAGTCGTGCCGTCGTTCAGAGCTACGCTGTAATCAAAATCCATATCAGCATACTCAAGACGAGCGCTCCAGTAATCGCTGAAGCGATAACCTAGCTCTAAACCCCAACCTGTAGAGTCATCAACATCTAGGCCACCTGGCGCGAAATCGCGAACATTTTCCCAAGACGCATCATAGTAGTCGCCAAATGCACCGATATAAAAACCTTGTTTTTCGGCTGCGAAGCTTGATGCACTAGTTGCAGCTAATGCTAAAGCAATAGTAAGTGATTTTAATTTCATTGTTTCCTTCCCATTTTCACAATTAAAATTGTAGCTAAGTCATCCCAGCTCAATCAGTTTAAACAGAGTAGTCGACTAATAGTTAATCAAAACTTAACACACTCGGTACAGAACAAATATCTTGCCGAGTAATTTCAGTCAATTACCCATAATAATAGGTTATCTAAATAACTTTGCATAACAATGCCTTTAGATCGCTTTGTTAAAATCAGACAAAAGCTGCTTTTTCCGCCTAATTTACTGACCTCAAAACCGATTAAAGTCCATTCCCAATTACACTATTATATTGGTTATTTTTAAATCAACAAGTTGAAAGCAACTTTATTTGTAAATATTCGTTAAAAAGCAAAACTTTAGTGCTATTTTATTGATATAAATCATATCACTGGCAGCTACCTTGCTCAATCGGCGAACACTTAGATTTTAAAAAATGAGCATTTACAGCTGCAATATATTGTTCAACATCGCCCTTAAGTACCACAAAAAGTCTGGTAATGACTATCCCCATCATGAGGGGGCTGGTACCAAGCTGCTAATCGCTCTTCATAGCTATACGGGTTTTCTAAGACTTTCAACAACTCACCTATCGATGAACTCGTGCCCGTTTGCTCATATTCAGTCAAGATCATTTCAATATTATGATTACGTGGAATGACTGCAGGATTAACAGCGCGCATCACCCCGTAACTTTCACCCGAAGTTCTTAACTGCCATTTACAAAGCCATTCTTTTAAACTACCCGGGAGCGAAAAATCTGTGCGTAATGACTCTGTCAGCGCATTAAATGTGTTCGTGTAATCAAGTTTATGTTGTTTCATCAAAGTGAGTAACTCTGAAACTAATGCTTGATCGCCTGCTTGCTCGCCATCTAAACCTAACTTTAGTCGCCACATGGTATCAAATGCCGTGTTAAACTTAGCAGCGAAGCCATTTATAACCGCTGATAATTCGCTGAGCGCACGTTCCTCATCTTTAAAAAGCGGTAATAAGCTTTCTGCAAGACGCGCGCAATTCCAATTTGCAATAGTTGGTTGATTACCAAAAGCATAACGTCCTTGGTGGTCAATAGAGCTAAAAACTGTTTCTAAATCAAACTGATTCATCATTGCACACGGGCCATAATCAATGGTTTCACCACTAATTAATGTGTTATCTGTGTTCATTACACCATGAATAAACCCAATTCGCATCCAGCTCACAACAAGCTCAATCTGCTTATCGATTACCGCCGCTAAAAAGTCTGTAATACGCTGCTCACCTTCACTTTTGATATCAGGAAAATGACAACTAATTGCGTATTCAACTAACTTCTCAAGTCCTTCAATATCACCTTGAGTTGCTAAATATTGAAATGAACCAACACGGATATGGCTATTCGCCACACGCGTTACAACGGCACCGGGTCGTGGGGGTTGTCGGTAAACAGTTTCTCCAGTCGTTACAACAGCAAGGCAACGGGTAGTTGCAATACCTAAGGCCGCCAAGGCTTCACTCATGATATATTCACGTATGGCAGGACCTAGTGCACAACGACCATCTCCCCCACGCGAAAAAACCGTTGCACCTGCACCTTTTAATTGCAAATCCCATAATGCGCCATGTTTATCTTCAATGGCACCAAGCAAGTGCGCACGACCATCCCCCAAACGCGGCGAAAAATGACCGAATTGATGACCCGAATAGCCAAGCGCCACAGGCTTTACAGCGTTATCTACCTCTGAGCCACTTAAACGTTTTGCTAAAAACTCAGGGTCAGTGCTAATGTCAAACTCGCGAGCTAAATTAGCATTAAATAACAATAAGTTCGGGTCAGAAACCGCTGTTGGGGTGTCTTCAATTGCTAACAGATCACTAATGTCTGTATATCGGGTGTGCAGTTTCATATTATTCCTTAGGGTGTTGCAATGCCTACTCGGTTATCACCCACTCCATAAGCAACTAATTGACTCAGTGCTTGCAGGCTATAACCACTTTGCTGCTGTAGTTCATTGAAAAAGTTCTGCGCCGCTTGCTGTGATTTTTTGGTCTGCAATCCCCCATCAATGAGCTGATGAGCACGTAGATAACTTTCCACATCTCGCGAGAGCAAAAAGGTATCTTTTCCCATCGCGCGCAACGCATAAGGGCCGGTGTTCCCGCCCAAGCGTGCGCCATGCTTCTTCAAGTAAGCCCATAAACCAATAATGTTGTCGCTGGGCCACTGTGCAATAAATTGGCTAAAGCTTGCATTTTTTTCAGCGACTTCATGGATCATGTAAGCATTTTCAGGGATTGTTTGCACTTTTTTGAAATTGCGAATAATTCGCTCATCCATCGCTTTTTGTTCGAGCATATCAGGTGGCATCATCAATAGTTTTTCGACGCTAAAGTCCCAAAATACTTCACGAAACCCCGCCCATTTATTATTGATTACAGACCAATAGAATCCACTTTGAAATACCTTACGAGTGAACTCCTCCAACCATAAATCATCCGCTATGTTAGCAATATCAGCATCATCGAGCGGGTTTGATAACAGTGCATGCAGCATTTCTTCACTGCCTTTTCTTTTAACGGCTCGTTGATAAATGTCGGTAAACTTTTCCATCATTCTTCCAATTCGTCTGCTTCGTTCTAAGTGTACGTAAAAACGAAGTTATACGTAACCCGATTGCTTAATTGGTCAATAAAAACAAATCCACCGCCTTGACACCTAGAAGGCTAAAATGCTTTAATCAGCGCCAATACCCTATTTCATTATGTTGGCTTTAACGTTAAAGCGAGCATAAAGGGCTGGAAGAGGTGCGTTATTCAGGTAGCGTATGGGAAGAGCACAGACTCTGTTGATCATACGTGAGGGGAAATTAACGCCGAGAAGTAACACCGTTTGTGAGGTGCTTATTTCGGGCGACTGGGCTGAATCCCAGCGACTGTCACCAACAATAGCAATGCTATTGATAAGTTTGGTGGAGAGCTTCTGGTCTTAGTATAATAAGGCCGTCGCGTCTTTATTATTTTAAGCCCATTCGCTCTTCGAATTATACCTTGTTCGAATGACGACATGCGGCTCCATTCAATTGTTTCCGCACTGACTCTTCGAATACCTTATAAGTTCGTGAGAGATGATCAACAATTTTGATTTAAACGACTATCCATTATGGACAGCGCTAATCACGCCATTTTCTGAATCTGGCGAGGTAGACTACATCGCCCTTGAACAGCTTGTGGCTGAACAACAAGCTGCCAACAATGGTATTTTATTGCTGGGCAGTACCGGTGAAGGGCTTGCTCTTTCACTCAAAGAACAACAAGCCATTGTTGAGCACGTATGCCAGCTAACCCCTAGCGTACCGCTTATGGTTGCCGTTGGTGGTATGAACCTTAAGCAGCAAGTTGCGTGGGTCGAGTACTGCAATCAACTGCCTATTCATGGCTACTTGTTAGGTTCGCCACTGTATGCAAAGCCTGGCGTTATTGGCCAAACTCATTGGTTTGAAAGCTTACTAAATGCGAGTAAACACCCATGTATGCTATACAACGTACCTGGACGCAGTGCTGTTGAGATTTCACCTACCGTCATTAAAAACCTCGCCGATCATAAAAACCTGTGGGCACTTAAAGAAGCCAGTGGTGACATCGGCAAATTTGAAGGCTTTAGAACGGCCTCACCTAAGCTCGCCATTTTTAGTGGTGACGATGCACTGATGCCATATTTTGCGCAAGCGGGTGCTAAAGGCTTAGTGTCAGTGGCGGCGAATGCATGGCCAAGTCAAACTCATGAGTTTGTTAAACGAAGTTTAAGCGGTCAACATCCCAATTTATTCACCGATTGGTCTAGCGCAATTCAAAGCTTATTTGCTGTCGCAAACCCAATTCCCGTAAAAGTACTGATGCACCTGCAAGGTAGAATAAACACCCCGCAATTACGTCCACCGCTGACTCATTTAGAGCTTGAGCATACAGACAGCATCACCCACGCAAACAACACAATTTTATCTTGGAACTAAAAACAGGTTTTATCATGAGCTGGTTAGCATTATTAAATAACTTAGAATCGGGCACAGTACGTGCCGCAACACAAGACGAGAATGGCAACTGGCATGCCAATATTGAAGTAAAACAAGGCATTTTAGAGGCCTTTAAAAATGGCACAAACACGGAGTTTCCTGGTGGATTTGTTGATAAGCACAATTTAGCCCCTCAAGGCTTTGCCGCAGATGCAGGTGTACGTATGGTCCCTGGCGGTAGCAGTGTTCGCCGAGGTGCGCACGTTGCTAAAGGCACGATCATTATGCCACCCGCGTATGTAAACATCGGAGCATTTATTGATGAAGGGACTATGGTCGATAGCCACGCTTTAGTAGGGTCATGTGCACAAGTGGGTAAAAATGTTCACCTGAGCGCAGCGGTTCAGTTAGGTGGCGTACTTGAACCAATTGGTGCCAGTCCTGTGGTTATTGAAGATGATGCATTTATCGGCGCAGGTTGTGTGATTGTAGAGGGCGTTGTCGTTAAAAAAGGCGCAGTGCTTGCACCGGGAGTCCGCTTGTCTGCGACCATTCCAGTCTATGATTGCGTGAACGAGCGTCAATTAGAAAAAGGCGAACCAATCCCTGAGTACGCTATTGTGATCCCAGGTTCTCGCCCTGCTTCCAATGCATGGGCTCGCGAGCAAGGCCTCAGCATGTCATGTGCGCTCATCGTAAAATACCGTGACGAACAAAGTGACGCGTCATTGTTATTAGAAGAGGTTTTACGTTAATGAGCTTTTTGAGCACGCCCATCAAGCAAGCAGTTGAACAAGTTTCAGCGCACCTTGATACACCATTTTTTATCTATGACCTTGATAAATTAACGACACATTTAAAACAACTCACAGCCCAAACCGATGTGAAACTGTGGTATGCCGTTAAGGCTAATCCCCTGTCTCGCATTATTCAGTGTTTAGACAGTGCGGGGTTTAATTTTGATGTGGCGAGTAAAGGTGAACTTGAGCAAGTACTTGCTCAAGGCATCAATAGCGAGCGCGTGCTCAACACAGGGCCAGCAAAGAGCCCTGCACAAATTAGTCATTTTATTGCGCGAGGTGTGCGTATTTTCGTCGCCGAGAGCATTAACCAAGTCCGTTGGCTAAACGAGCAAGCCACAAAAGCTAACTGCCAACTGCAAGTATTATTGCGTGTACAACTTCGCTGGCCAGACAGCGAAAAGAACCCGCTTGGTGGCGATAGCCTCACTCCTTTTGGCCTTGGTTGTGAAGAGTGGCACGCGCTTAATGTCAATGACTACCCAGCACTTAAGGTTGATGGTTTGCATATTTTTCAGTGGGGCAACATGCTCAGCACTGACAAACTGGCAGCGCTTTGGCGCGCTATGATCCAGCCATTACAGCAACTAGCACGTGCATTACGCATTGAACTTAACATACTCGATTTAGGGGGCGGCTTAGGCATCCCTTATACTCAAGATGCCAGCCGATTAGACTGGTCAGCACTTATCGAGACCCTTGCCAGCATTAAAGCTCAAGCCGGTGTAGCAGAACTTTGGATGGAGTTAGGTCGTTATGCCGTAGGTGAATGTGGTCATTACGCAACACCTGTGGTTGAGCGAAAAGAAAACTATGGCCAACAGCAAGTGATTTTATCAGGCGGGATTAATCACCTGCTTCGTCCTGCGGTAACAAACCAAGACTTCCCAGTTACAGTATTGCGTGAATCACAGGCTTCACTGACAACAATGACACTCTATGGCCCACTTTGTACCGCGCTTGATTGTTTAGGTGAACATACATTAGCGAATGACGTAGATGAACATGACTGGCTCATATTCAGTCAATGTGGTGCTTATGGTTTCACAGAGAGTATGCCGTACTTTTTATGCCATGAACTTGCTGCCGAATACGTCATTGAGCAAGGCAACATTGAATGTATCCGCAGCGCTGAAGATGCCAGCTATTATTTAAGGTAATCACCATGAGTAAAGATTTAATTAGCCAAGAAAACATTGTCGTCGGCGAAATTGCGAATGGCTTACCATTGACCATCCCAGTCTATCGCTTAAAAGGCGATGGAAGTGGCCCAAGCGTTTACATTCAGGCCAACATGCATGGTGCAGAAGTACAAGGTAATGCCGTTATTTACCAGCTACTTGAACAATTAAAAACGCTTAAACTGCGCGGTGATATCACACTTGTCCCTTATGCAAACCCGATTGGCTGTAACCAAAAGTCGGGGGAATTTACATTAGGTCGTTTTGATCCCATCACAGGGACCAACTGGAACCGTATGTATCGCTTTAACAACGCGTTACCTGCCCAGATTGCAGAGCAGCATGCATCAAGCAATGAAGACACGATCAGAAGTGCTCTTAAAGACGCGTTAGTCGCAGATATCAATGCACAACTAAACGGCCCAGATTACAGCTTAACAACGGGTAAACGTATCGCGCTAAACTTACAAAAGTTGGCACATCAAGCCGACATCGTATTAGACCTTCACACAGGCCCAATCTCAAGCCAGCACCTATATTGTCCAGAGTATGCCAAAAACAGCGCACAATACTTCAATATTGAACATGTATTGCTCATACCTAATGACTTTGGGGGTGCGATGGATGAAGCAAGCTTTTGCCCGTGGTGGTCTTTATCTGAAGAGCTTACTAAATACGGACGCGAACTTTCAGTACAGGTCGAGGCTTTTACTGTTGAGCTTGGCAGCCAAGAAAAAATTGATTTGAGTGCCGCCCTTGAAGATGCACACAGTATTTTAAGCTACTTGACTCATAAAGGTGTATTTGTTGATGCAGCGTATCAGCCTAAAGCGATGACTCGTTACGGTTGTATGCTCGATGACTACATTGCTTACTACGCCCCGATGGGCGGTATGGTCGAGTACTTAGCACCGTTAGGCGGTCATATCAAAGCAGGTGAGCCGATAGCCCATATTTTACGTATGGAGCGCTACTTATGTGAACAACCACTGCAAACACTCAGTTTTGATAAAGACGCGATTGCAATATTGCATTTCGCATCAGCGAGCGTAAACCAAGGTACTGAGCTTTATAAGTTCTTTACCAATGTCTTTGAGCTGTGATTAAACCCAGAGCTCATTCCTTCTCATTGCGTGAGAGTCAACGGCCAACAGGATTCTATCCAAAGGCCGTTATATTAGAGCCCCAAGCCTAGCTTGGGGCTCTCTATTTACAATAGCGTTTAACAAGTCCTCGCCTCTGTCAATTCCACCTTACCTAAACCGTGTTTAAACTCGCCGATTAAGCGGTAGAGATAACATTTGTCCACAATTCAGTACAAGTTCACGGCGAGTTATGTAAAAATCACTATACTGATCACACTTCTACATCTATTTAAAGGAATCGCAATGGGATGGCGTATTTGGCTAGTTGCCGCGAGTTTATTTTCTGTACCTGTTTTAGCCCAAACCGAAGAGCAAAATACGAATGAGCAAGATGATGCGCTCGAATTAGTTAAGCAATGTATATTAAATGAAGCGATTGGCGGAGATGGTCAGCAAACTCTCGAACAGCTGCGCAAGAAATGCTCCGATCTAGACGAAAGCAAAAAGCTGACCGCTCTGGATAAGCGTAAAGCGCGTGAAGAAGTGAGTAAAAAGAACCGCAATGTAATCACCCCCCATAAACGTAATTACATTTTACCACTTTCTTATGTGTCTGATCCGAATGTTCGCCCGTTTGATGGTTTAAAAGAGTTGGCTGATGACGCCGATGGCGAGCCACTTGATAACCTAGAAGTTAAATATCAATTATCAATAAAAGTGCCTATTTTTGAGGGCTTTTCTGATAAAGACCAAGGCGTATTTTTTGCTTTTACCATGCAATCATTTTGGCAGTTTTATAACAAAGATATTTCATCACCCTTTCGCGAGACCAACTACGAGCCTGAAATATTCTGGATAAACTACCTTGATCCTGAGCATGTACTTTGGGGTGATGAAATGGCGATAGCCATTGGTGCATCGCATCAGTCTAATGGCCGCAGCCAGCCAAACTCACGTTCATGGAATCGCATATACGCTGACTTTTTATGGGAAAAAAACGGCTTTGTATTTAGCTTTAAACCTTGGTACCGCATTCCTGAAGACAAAAAAGATAACGAGTTAAAAGCTCGCGGCGATGATAACCCCGATATCTACAAATACATGGGCTACTTTGAATTCTCTGGGGCGTATCGCTACAACGAACATGAATTTAGCTTTATGTCGCGTAATAACTTAAATTCTGATAATCGCGGTGCAATCCAACTTGATTGGTCTTTCCCGCTGTGGGGACGGTTACGTGGTTACGCACAATATTTCAACGGTTATGGTGAGAGCCTAATTGACTACAATGCCGATATAGAGCGTTTTGGTGTGGGTATTCTTTTAACAGACTTACTGTAAGCAACGCATTATGAGCCTTTAACAGCGAGCAACTTAGCGCCCGCTGTTAAAGGCTAAAACTATGCTATTTTTTTACGATAAAGTGCCCTTCAAACTCAGCAACTAACACATCGCCATCGTACACATTCACTGGGACATGGTAACTTGCTTTACCATTTGATTCTAAATCAGCTAACTTCCCTTTGCAGCCTTGCAACTCAACACGGCCTCGGGGATCGTTATTGAGAGGTTTTAGGTATTTAATGTTCGCATCAGCTAACACAATATTTCCCTCAAGACCGGCTTCTTTTAATGCAAGATAGGTTGCTCCCCACCCTGTTAATGTCGCTAAACTGTATATGGAACCGGCAAACATCGTGTTATGTAAGTTTAAATTGGCATCTAAATCAGCACGGGTCGTAAACTGCCAGTCAGTATAACTTTCAACTTTAATACCCATTGCATCACTGATTGGAATTGATTCACGCCACGTATTTTGTAGCACTTGTGTCCAATTAGGGTGACGGAACCAGCCTGGCTCAGACGGCTTTTGTTTCACCATTTTCCAATGCTGTACATCATTGTAAGCCAAATGTGCTTTTTCTTTAACTTCATAACCGTGGCGTTTATAGAAGTCGAGCGCCCGTTCACGCGCAAACAAGACTAATTCATCGGCATCTTGTGTCCATGCTATTTTTTCGAGTTCATGCAACAAACGACTACCAATATGCTGATTACGATTACCCTCAGCCACAGCCATATAACGCACTTGTGCTTGTTGATGATTATTGAAGTGCAGACGCGCTACCCCCAATACCTCGCCATCATTATTTTTGATAAAGCGGTGCTCTGCGTCTTGCTCTAAGTCATCTTGCTCAGATCCACGCGGCTCGCCCCAAGGTGCTCTTAAAACTTGCCAACGCAATGAATAATACGCTTGCCAATCTTCGCTACTTTGTGGGGTGGTCACTTTAAACATAAATACTCCTGTGATAGTTAAGCCACTGTCTGTTGTTATTTTAACGTGGCCTGACGAATGCAAATTACGATACGCGATCTTCACTCAAGTTGGAATAATACTTTGGTGACCCAACCTAAATTATTATTTAAGGCTGTAAAAACTACTGCACAATTGGCACTTTAAGTGTGCTGGTCTATGCTGAAATAATTGTATTATTTTTGTAATTCAACCGCTAAAGGCCCGAAATATGGAACATTTTTTAGAACCCAGTGGCGCAGTGAAACACAGTTTTATTGAGGAATGCCACCGACTCGGGCAGCTTATCTACTGGCATAAACAAGGTAATGACTGTATTCAAGTAAGGCAACTAAATCAGCTACGTTGGTTATTAATTAATGAAACCTTGCAATCTGTTATTGAAAAACGCCGGCCAGCTCGATTATTTTTCCCACATTTACAATACCTTGCAAAACGTTGGCAAGAACTCGAAGCACCTAAAAAAGTGCTGGAACTTGGCTTAGGGGGTGGTGCAATTCGTAATTATCTACAACACACTTACCCTCAAAGCCAACTCACTTCGGTAGACAAAAACCCTGATATTATTCATTGCTATAAACGCTATTTTGGCGGAAACCATGCCAATAACCTGCGCTGTTTTGATGCCCAACAGGTGTTAGAACAAGGCAATGAATACAATTGGATTATCTTAGATTTATTTAGTGAGGTAGAAGCGCCACTGTTTTTATACAAACACGCATTTTACGCAAAACTTCGGGCTGCAATGGCTAAAAATGGCCACTTGTTTATTAATTTTTTATCGAATCATCCATCACAATTAAAACAACTTGAGCATTTACTGATCACCGAATTTGGTAAACGCCCAAGTATTGAAAAAATACCCAACTACGTTAATCATATCGTTATGATCAGAAAGTAATCACACAGATAAGTTAAAAGTAACGGGCCCATCATTACATAAGCTTACCTGCATATCAGCAGCAAACTGCCCTGTGGCAACTCGTAAATCGACCGCTTTGGCTTTTTCTACAAAATATTCGTACAACGCATTGGCTTGCGCTGGGGTAGCTGCACTTGAAAAGCTTGGCCGCATCCCCTTTTTGGTATCAGCAGCCAACGTAAACTGCGACACAACTAATAGCTCACCTTGGATGTCTTGCAAGCTTAAATTCATTTTTCCTTGCTGATCAGTAAAAATACGGTAATTACTCACCTTGTGCAAAAGCTTTTCTGCCGATTGCTCCGTGTCATGTTTTTCAACCCCTAATAACAACAGAATACCTTTTGATATTTCACCAACAACTTCCCCATCTACCTCAACTTTAGCCTGGGTTACTCTTTGAATTAAGCCTTGCATTGATCCCTCGATAACTTGATATACATTAAATCTGCGGCACGTCGCATGGCCGCCAAATATACCTGATTATCATTGCTGTGCCCAACCCCATCTAAAATAAGTAATTGCGCATTAAGCTGCTCTGCTAACTGTTGTACCGCACTGTACCTGCACACTAAATCAGCACGGCCATGAATAAACCAAATAGGTAAATGAGCAAGTTCTTTGCAGTTTTCTGCTATAAATTTTTCTTCGATAAAGCAATGATGTCGAAAATAATGCACCATGAGCGTAGCTTGGTTTAGGCCAACATGAGGTTCATGTAAACTCCAGTTTATTAATGGTTCACCATGACAAAGTACCTGCTCCCATTGACACCAACGCTTAGCATACTTACTGGCCTTGATTTGATCATCACAGGTTAACTGCGCATGGTAAAAATCAAGTAATTCATGCCAGTTAGAATACTGATGAGCAAACGCTTTAAAACATTCGGGATAAAAGTGAGCACCAGCTCCACGCGTCGTGTAAAGCCACTCAAAGTCACTGTCACAGGCTAAAAAGCTGGCACGCAAGATGAGTCCTGCCACGTGTTCACGGTGATGAATCGCGTACACTAAGGCAAGCGTCGCCCCCCACGATTCGCCACACACAAGCCATTTGTTAATACCTAATTGGGAACGCAAAAACTCCAGATCGGCGACTAAGTCCAAGGTGGTATTTGCCTTAGTTGCGTGCGGCGTTGAGTGACCACAGCCGCGTTGGCTAAACATGATCACCCGATAACGAGCGGGATCGAAAAATCGGCAATTTTCAGGCCGAAGACCCGCCCCCGGCCCCCCATGACATAACACAACCACCATGCCTTGAGGATCACCGTATTCTTGAACATGTATTTGATGCCCATCACCCACGCTTAAGTGATAGTCACGACTTGCATTGTACTGTGGATATAACTGCACCTCGCTCTCCTTAGGTGCAGTGTATTTAAATGTCTATATCAGGAGTGTCTTCTATTTTCTCAGGGCTGATACAGACCGTAAATTCTGCACCGAGTAATACGACAATCCACGACAAATAAACCCATACAAATAAAATAGGAATTGTCGCAAGGGCCCCATAAATCACTTCATAAGATGGGAAATGGCTGATATACAGCGCAAAGCCTTTTTTTGTCAGCTCAAATAACATAGCTGCAAACAGCGCCCCTGGAATTGCCGCTCTAAATGGAACTCGTGTGTTAGGAACTAAAGTATAGAGCATAATAAAGCCCACCATGGAAATAATGTAAGGTAAAAGCTTTAACAAAAATCCACTGAAGCCAGGTATCCCCTGATCGGCAAACGACACCAAAGAAACAATATAAGACGTCACACCAATACTTGCTCCTAACAAGACCGGCCCCAAACTTAATACCATCCAATACACTGCAAATGAGATCATCATCGGGCGTTTTTTCTTAATTCGCCAAATGCGATTCAGGGTGGCATCAACATTGCGGATCAATAAAAGCGACACCGCAGCCAAAAAGCCAACCCCCACGGCGGTCATTTTATTCGCATTCCCCGCAAACGCACTGATATGCTCTTTAATGACATCAGAGGAAGTGGGCACAAGATTAGTGAACAAAAAGTTTTCAATGGTAATGAGAGTGCTTTCAAAGCCAGGAAATGCAGAGAATATCGCGACCCCCACAGCCACTAACGGTACAATGGATAATAAGGTGACATAAGCAAGGTAACCCGCATTAACCGTGATCTGATCATCAATACAGCGGGTCAAATACTGCATCCACCAACCCGGTTGCTGCTTTAAGAAAATACTTATTTGCAACTTATAACGACTGAGTTTCTCATCCATAGAACCAACTTTCTGCTAAAATGTTTTGATAATCATAGCAATCCACCACATAATTTGAAACGACAGGCATCTAAAAAGGGAACTCAATGAAAAAACTGACACTTTTAAGCGCACCACTCTTTGCAGTTACTATGGCATTATCAGGCTGTCAGTCAGCTTATTACTCAGCCATGGAATCAGTCGGAGTGCATAAACGCGATATTTTAGTAGACCGTGTTGAAGAAACGAAAGAATCACAGCAAGAGTCGCAAGAAGAGTTTCAATCTGCACTAGACAGGTTAACGACCTTAATTAACTTTGATGGCGGTGAACTCGAAGAAGCTTATACTCAACTTAATAATGATTATGAATCGAGCCTTGCGGCAGCGAACGATGTCACCAGTAATATCAACAAAGTTGAAGATGTAGCCGAAGCACTTTTTGAAGAGTGGGCCGACGAACTAGAACAGTACAAAAGCGCTTCTCTCAAGCGTGAAAGCAGCAAAAAGCTTAATTCAACGAAGCGCCAGTTTGACCAATTGCTTCGTTCAATGCGCAGCGCCGAAAGTAAAATGGAACCCGTCCTGTCGTCATTGCATGACAATGTTTTATATCTAAAACATAACTTGAATGCTCAAGCTGTGACAGCAATAAAAGGTGAATTCACTAATTTAAAACGCGATATCAAAATCTTAATGGACGATATGAACAAGTCGATTGAAGATTCAAATAAATTCATTGAACAAATGAATAAAGCGGGCTAAAAATTTGAGTAAACACAGTGAGCAGTTAGATGCTCTCGGCACCGACATTTTTTAAATAAATTAAATCACTAAGCCTACAATATCGTAGGCTTTTTTATTGTTACGTCTTGTTACCTTTCGATGATTTACCCGATATGTTAATTTGCTACACTGTGCGCAAAGTTTAAAAGTTAGTCACCTTATGCAGAACCACCTTAAAGTTATAATTGCTGCGGCGTTACTCAGTGCCTGCAGTAGTCCAAACACAGTTAATGTTATAGCAGGGCAAGAGTCTGTTATACCTTTGCACAATGAAGGTGAGCGAGCTGGTCGCTATCACAACCTGTATCCCGGTGATAAACACTACCCAACAACCTGTACTGATGATTGCTATCCCGAGACCGAGTTACTTCAATGTAATGACACTCCTTTACACTGTTTATATCAAGGTCAGCAGAATCCAGTGTCGATTAACACCGGTTTTACTGTACGTTGGCTTGGGCATGCCAGCTTTATGATTGAGACACCTAACGGCGAGCACCTGCTATTTGACCCCGTCAAAGAGCAGTTTGATTCACCGGTCGATTTAGCCTTTAAGCTGGCTGGCGGCATGTATCGCAACCCCGGATTTTGGCCCACAAAAAATGAGCTAAATCAGATTGATGCTGTCATGTATTCACACATCCACTACGACCACTTCAATAAAGCCGACATCGAAGAAATTGGCAATCAGCCCCGCTATTTAGTGCCCCTAGGCGTCGCTGATAACTTTCCAACAGGTGGTTTTAATATTAGTGAGATAGCGTGGTATGCCAGCACCCCAATTAATGATTTAACAATACATGCTGTGCCAGCGCACCATTTTAGCAGTCGTGTGTTAGTGCCATTTATCTACGAAGATAACAACAAAGATTTATGGAATGGTTGGTTACTTGAGCAAAATGGGAACACACTATTTTTTGCAGGGGATACCGGCTACTCACAGCATTTTAGCGATATTAAGCAAAAGTATGGTGAAATAGATGTGTGCTTAATGCCAATCGCATCTTACTATCACGAAGAAAATGGTAAATGGTATCGCTATGTGCATACCACACCCGAAGATGCCTTGAATGCAGCACGTGAATTAAGTTGTAAAGTAATGATCCCATGGGGTTATGGTAATGCAAGTTGGCAAATGGGCGACCATTCAAGTCACTCAGCATTACTGCGTTTACTACACATGTCTCATAACATGAATGAACCTGTCCCCCTGTATATTTTAAATGAAGGTGAGCAGGTTCGTTTATAACATTCCAAAATGGGGGTGAGTTATTACCTCACCCTCATTTTATTTATTACAGTGAGTGTGTCTCTTGCGCTTCAAGCGCTTTGGGTGCAGGTTTGCTTTGCTTTGCAAAGACCCCTTTAACGACTTGCCAACTAACGGCAAATGCGCCAACAATAAACACCACATCACCAACCGTTCTTACCCATCTTAGTATCACCAAGGTGTCACTTTGTAGTAGCGCTTCAGAGCGTGCATACCACAACCCTTTAGAAGCACTTGCAAAGAACTGAATGATTCCAATAGGTAATAAACTGGTAAATAGCATTAACGCTAAACCGATATTCATCCACCAAAAAGCAGTTTTCATTAAAGTGTCATCAAATTGAAGATGAGGACGAATATAACGCAGTACTAACAAGGTAAAGCCAAGAGCTAAAAAGCCATACACACCAAATAATGCGGCATGAGCATGGGTAGCCGTCGTATTAAGACCTTGTACATAATAAAGTGAAATAGGCGGATTAATTGAGAACCCTAATACGCCGGCCCCTAACATATTCCAAAATGCGACAGCGACAAAAAACATTAATGGCCACTTTATTTTTAGCATCCATGGAGTACGGTTTTTTAATTTATAATGCTCCCACGCTTCATGACCAAGCACAATTAACGGCACCACTTCCAGCGCACTAAAGGTTGCTCCCACTGCCATTACAGGGGTCGTTGTACCAGAGAAATATAAGTGATGGAATGTGCCTGGCACACCGCCTAATAAAAACAGCGATGCAGACGCCAATGACGCAATTGTTGCCGAACGTTTAGAGACTAAACCCATATTATAGAAAATAAAAGCCAGCGCAGCGGTTGCAAAAACCTCAAAGAAACCTTCTACCCATAGGTGCACAATCCACCAACGCCAGTATTCCATTACCGAAATATGCGTTCGTTCGCCATAGAAAAACCCAGCAGCGTAAAACAGCCCGATTGCCACCACTGAAGCCGTAAATAATGCCAGTAGGTTTTTATCTCCTTCTTGTTTAAATACCGGAACAATTGCACGTAACATTAGCAGCAGCCAAAATGCGACGCCTGTAAATTTACCAATCTGCCAAAGTCGGCCTAAATCAACAAACTCGTACCCTTGATGTCCCAACCAAAAGCTTAACTCGGGAGGCATAATTTGCGCGATGGCTAAAAAGTTGCCGATAAATGACCCAACCACGACGATAATTAGCGCCCAGAAAAGAATATCAACACCTATTTTTTGAAACTTAGGATCTTTACCGCCGTTAATAATCGGCGCTAAAAATAAACCTGCAGCTAAAAATCCTGTCGCAATCCAAAATAATGCCGATTGAATATGCCATGTTCTTACTAGGCTATAGGGGAACCATTCTGAGGTATTGATGCCATAAAATCCCTGCCCTTCAACAGTATAGTGCGCAGTAAATCCACCCAATAAGACCTGGAACGTAAAGAGAGCAACAATTAAAAATAAATACTTACCTAATGCTTTTTGAGAAGGCGTTAAATTAAAGCTCGCTATTGGATCGTCTTTTGGAGCCTCAGGGGGAGCCTCGTCTTTATGTAAAAATGACCATGCCCAAATCAATCCACCGACACCTGCAATCAGTATCACAACACTAACAATTGACCAGACAATGTTTTCAGCGGTCGGTTTATTATCAATCAGTGGCTCATGCGGCCAGTTATTAGTGTAGGTTGCATCCCCATCAGGGCGCTCTGTCGATGCGGACCATGCCGTCCAAAAAAAGAACTCAGTTAGACGCTGACGACGCTCAGGATCAGGAAGTGTCACCTCTTTCATTGCATAGTTTTTACGTGTTTGCTGTAATGCCTCAGCCCCTCCAAACAAATCGTTGTAATACTGCGCTGTTTGCTTAATTGCCGCTATCCGACGCGTCGATAAAGTAACCGTATCAGATTGTTTATCATACGTATTAGTACGGTACTCTCTCTTTACTTCCCACAGCAATGGTTGCTTTTGCTGCTCAGTTAACTCATCAAAAATCACACCATATTGCGCTTGTGCAGCAATATCTAACCAATTAATAATCTCACGGTGAAGCCAATCAGCAGTCCAGTCAGGCGCTTGATAAGCACCATGCCCCCAAATTGAGCCTAATTGCATTCCTCCTACTGATTGCCATGCAGTTTGACCATCTAAAATCGCCTCTTTACCTGTGTACAGCTCCCCCGATGTGGTGACATATTTTGCAGCTATAGGAGGGGCAACTCGGTATACCTCTTTACCAAAGTAACCCAAAATAGCAAATGTAACAGCAAGAACAGCAAACAAGGTCCACCATAACTTTTTGTATTCTCTCATTTCTATCGTCCCTCAACCCGTGCGAACAAAATAGCGTTCTCAATATGAATATGCATATTCAAATCGCTAATAAATGCCTGCAACCCTAAATACAAAGCCGTCCATGTATTACATGCTCCCGCATGCAAAGTGACATCGTTTGTTAATTGGTAGATTTTCTCTATTTCTGCGATATGGGCTTCATGATCCGCCATCATTACGCTAATTGGTCCACTGACCATGGCAGGGATTGTATCGGCTTGCAGCATTGGAAAGAGGATAAGCTCTTCTTTTTGCATATGATCTTCTAACTCTACATACATATTCTTCAAATGATTCGCTAAACCATTAGGACAATTAGGCTTATCAAAATGCACCTCTTCAACACGCTCACTTAAACGTATCAACTCTTCAAGCTGTACTCGGTGAACACGGTGATAGCGAGTCAGAATATGCTCAACCAATTCCTTATTACTCAGGTTGTGGTAATCAATAGCGGTTTGCCTGCTTAGCAAAACCTCTATGTCTGAAATGATTTCTTCGCGATCAATATTTCGTTTTTCGATAACGTCTGACAACACCAGATGCCCCTGACAACAAAAGTTTATTCGGTGCGCAAAAAAGAGTGCTGTTGCACCGGGAATTTCTGTCGCAATTTTACTGATAGGCCAATTTAAGTAATTCATATAACACCCCTATTTAAACATGCATTTGAAATGAATCTTTAAGAAGTTTACACACGTTTATTAAAGATGTAAAATAGATGCATATTTAAAATTTTAGAGTCTCACTATGAATGTCACTCGTTTTACAGATTATTCACTGCGTGTTTTGATTTTTACTGCCTTACATAATGGTGAGCTTGTGACCATTAAAGAGATCGCTGAAAAATACGAAATCTCAAAAAATCACCTCATGAAAGTAGTGCAAGAGCTAAGTAATAGAGGCTATTTAATTGCGACGAGAGGAAAGAATGGCGGTATCCGTTTAAGCAAAGATCCCGCCGAGATTAACATTGGTGAGTTAGTGCGCTTACAAGAGCAAGGGTCTACGTTGGTGGAATGCTTTGGTAATGACAATCAATGTGTTATCACCCCCGCCTGTCAACTTAAACAAATATTTGCACAAGCAATGGAGGCTTTTTTCCTTCATTTAGATAACTATACACTCGCAGATCTGATCACCCCAAAACACGCAAATCAGCTCTCTCAACTGCTAAAAATAGAAAACTAAACTCACATTTTGGCGCACTCAAAGGTGTAAGTATTCCTGGAGTATCATGGCAGTGACACTCCATTTGGATTATTGATTTACTAATGTATCCCTCAGTGCCATCATGAGTTTATGTGCACTGCCTCCTGACATTGCTAACGGATCGAATTCGCTGGTGCCTGAGTATTTTAAATTAAGCGGTGTGGTTATTTTTGAATACGGAATATAACCCATTGACCAGTTTTCGAACTCCCTTTCGTAAATTTCGCAGTAATTCAGCATAATAATATTTCGATGCCGATTATCATTTAAGATCTTATGATAGGTTGCATTTACCGCCTGTCGAGATCCCTCTAGGCACTGTAAAAAGTGCGAACTATTAAAACACAGCAACCCTGTTACATTCGACGCATGATTATTTTTCTGTGCTTTTTCAATGATATCCTCAATATCACTCGTCCCAAATCCTTCACAAACTTCACTCGTATAAATAAGCCTGACTAAATACATCCTGATCTCCTTCAAGGTAGATTTAAAAAGATAGTACAGATAGAGGCTTTAGCAAAAAAGTGGCAACTTGAGGTTAGAGGTTAGAGGTTAGAGGTTAGAGGTTAGAGGTTAGAGGTTAGAAGTTAGAGGTTAGTAGACAAGTAATTAATTTATCAATAGAAATAAAATACGCCACCCCTTAGTAACAACAAGAACGAACATTTGTGAGTGTTACGGCTGACAGCAAAAAACAAGTCTCCTTAAACAAAAAAGCCGCCGTATTTTGCAATACGACGGCGTGTTATTTTGCGTGAGCTAAAAGCGTAAATTAGCCTTTAGAAGCACGGCTCGCACGTTTACGATCACTTTCAGTTAAGTGACGCTTACGAATACGAATATTTTCAGGTGTTACTTCTACTAACTCGTCATCATCGATAAACTCAAGCGCTTGCTCAAGTGTGTAGTTCAATGGTGGTGTTAATGTTTGCGCTTCATCAGTACCTGATGCACGAACGTTCGTTAGCTGCTTACCTTTAAGTGCGTTTACAGTTAGGTCGTTATCACGGCTATGAATACCGATAACCATACCTTCGTAAACTTCTACACCGTGACCGATGAATAGCTTACCGCGCTCTTGAAGGTTGAATAATGCGTTAGTTAACGCTTTACCTGTTGCGTTAGCGATCATTACACCATTTTTACGTAGACCGATGTTACCGCCTTTATGAGGACCGTAATGATCAAACGTGTGGTACATAAGACCTGAACCTGATGTAAGCGTCATGAAATCAGTTTGGAAACCAATTAAACCACGGCTCGGCATCATAAAGTCCATACGCATACGGCCTTTACCATCTGGCGCCATGTCAGTTAGTTCACCTTTACGCAGACCAATTTGTTCCATGATAGAACCTTGGTGCTCTTCTTGACAGTCAATCGTTACTGTTTCGTACGGTTCTTCTAATACACCATCTACAGTGCGTAAGATTACTTCTGGACGAGAAACAGCAAGCTCGTAGCCTTCACGACGCATGTTTTCGATTAAGATACCTAAGTGAAGTTCACCACGGCCTGATACACGGAAGCTATCTGGGTTGTCAGTTTCTTCAACGCGTAATGCAACGTTGTGAACAAGCTCAGCTTGTAAACGCTCAAGGATATTACGTGATGTTACGAACTTACCTTCTTTACCCGCAAATGGCGACGTGTTTACAGAGAACGTCATTGTTACTGTCGGCTCATCAACTGATAGCGGAGGTAACGCTTCAACGTTAGAAGGCGCACACACTGTATCAGAGATTTTTAATTCGCCGATACCTGTCACAGTTACGATATTACCCGCATAACCACGGTCTGTATCAATTCGCTCAAGACCTAAGTAGCTTTGAACCGCACCAATTTTACCATTACGTTTTGTGCCATCAGCACTGATAATAGTTACTTGTTGGTTAGGCGCTACAGAACCACGCTTGATTCGGCCGATACCGATTACACCTACGTATGAGTTGTAATCAAGTTGAGAAATCTGCATTTGGAAGTCACCTTCAGGATCTGCATCCGGTGGTGATACTTCGTCAACGATCATCTTGAACATAGGTTCCATGTTGTCAGATGGTTCGTCTAAATCTAATGTTGCCCAGCCGTTGATAGCTGATGCGTAGATAACTTTAAAGTCTAACTGTTCGTCAGTTGCACCAAGGTTATCGAATAAATCAAAGATTTGATCCATAACCCAATCAGGGCGTGCACCCGGCTTATCAATTTTATTGATAACAACGATTGGCTTCAAACCTTGCGCGAACGCTTTTTGCGTTACGAAGCGCGTTTGTGGCATTGGACCTTCTTGAGCATCAACAAGTAACAATACTGAGTCAGCCATCGAAAGTACGCGTTCAACTTCACCACCGAAGTCGGCGTGTCCTGGGGTGTCTACGATATTGATGTGGTAATCATTCCAAGAGATGGCTGTGTTTTTAGCCAAAATGGTAATACCACGTTCTTTCTCAATGTCGTTTGAGTCCATCACGCGCTCTTCATTACCGCCGCGTGTTTCTAATGTGCCTGATTGCTCAAGCAGTTTATCAACCAAAGTTGTTTTACCGTGGTCAACGTGGGCGATAATCGCTATATTTCTTAACTTTTCGATGCTCATATTTTTTCTCAGAGAAATTGAATCTCATTGATCCTGCAAGATCTACGCACTCACCTGCATTTTCAACAGATGTCTAAGCATAGGATTTAAAAGGGCGCATATTATCCCTTAATAATGGCATGGATGAAAGTTTATCCAATACAATTTTATAAACTTTCTTCAGGCTTTTTATAAGTATCTGTTTTATAAATGACAATTTTATTAATTTTATCTTTAATCGAACATCAAAACTGGTAAAAAATTACCTTTTTAGCAATATTTTGGCACTAAAGTACATTTCGTTTATGCTATCTAGGGTGGCTAATCGTTGTGCAAATACAACCGGTAAGCATAACGCACCACAATGAACATTTTACGCACCAAAACAGTGCAAAAATAATTAACAAAATGCGCTTTATTTTATTTTTATAAGCTTAAACAAGGCGTTAAAAATTTGGCATGAAACCAGCTTACATAGAACAAAAGCAATAATGCAGCAAAAATAAAACCCAACAATTGGAGGACACATGTCACAATCGGTTTTAGATTTTATCAAAGAAAATGACGTTAAGTTCATTGATTTACGCTTTACTGATACCAAAGGTAAAGAACAGCATGTTTCTATTCCTCATCATCAGGTTGATGAAGACTTCTTTGAAGACGGCAAAATGTTTGACGGTTCTTCAATTGCTGGTTGGAAAGGTATCAACGAATCAGACATGGTATTAATGCCTGTTCCTGAGTCTGCAAAAATGGACCCATTTTCTGAAGAAGCAACTTTAATCGTACGTTGTGACGTTGTTGAGCCTTCAACACTTCAAGGTTACGAGCGTGACCCTCGCTCTGTTGCTAAACGTGCAGAAGAGTACATGCGTTCAACTGGTATCGCAGACACAGTATTATTTGGCCCAGAGCCAGAGTTCTTCCTATTTGATGACGTTAAATACAAATCAGACATGTCTGGTTCTATGTATAAAATCGACGACATCGAAGCGGCTTGGAACTCAGATAAAGATTACGAAGGTGGCAACAAAGGTCATCGTCCAGGTGTTAAAGGTGGTTACTTCCCATGTTCACCAATCGACTCATCTCACGACTGGCGTTCAGCAACGTGTTTAGTTCTTGAAGAGCTAGGCCAAGTTGTTGAAGCACACCACCACGAAGTAGCAACTGCGGGTCAAAACGAAATCGCAACACGCTTCAATACAATGGTATTAAAAGCTGACGAAATCCAAGAGATGAAATATGTTATCCATAACATGGCTCACCTTTATGGTAAAACAGCGACATTCATGCCTAAGCCGCTTGTAGGTGATAACGGTTCTGGTATGCACTGTCACCAATCTTTAGGTAAAGATGGCGTGAACATCTTCGCTGGTGACAAATACGCAGGTCTTTCTGAAGAAGCGCTTTACTACATCGGTGGTATCATCAAGCACGCTAAAGCAATCAACGCATTCGCTAACGCGTCAACTAACTCGTACAAACGTCTTGTACCAGGCTTCGAAGCGCCAGTAATGCTTGCATACTCTGCACGTAACCGCTCTGCTTCAATCCGTATCCCTGTAGTACCATCTGCAAAAGGACGTCGTATCGAAGTACGCTTCCCTGATCCAACAGCAAACCCATACTTAGCATTCTCTGCAATGCTTATGGCTGGCCTTGACGGTATTCAAAACAAGATCCACCCTGGCGATGCAATGGATAAAGACTTATACGATCTACCTGCTGAAGAAGCAGCTGAGATCCCACAAGTTGCCTCTTCACTAAGCGAAGCACTTGCTGCTTTAGATGCTGACCGTGAGTTCTTAAAAGCAGGTGGTGTATTCACTGACGACCTAATTGATGCATACATCTCACTTAAGAACAAAGAAGTTGAAAAACTTAACATGACAACTCACCCAGTTGAGTTCGAAATGTACTACAGCGTTTAATACGTCGTAGACAGTAAATAATTAATGTGTGTTCTCAAGCCCGCTTTGGCGGGCTTTTTTAATGGTAATTAGGCGTGTTCTCCTCTACAGTTTTAATTACATAAAAAAATGCAGGGTCGCAGGGTGAAAAGAACAACTTTATTGGTATTTTTGTTACTATCAGTAAGCTTTTTTAGTTATGGAACAACAAAAAAAGTGTATTCGTGGAAAGATAAAAATGGTGTTCTGGTATTTTCTGATACGCCACGCCCCGGTGCTACCGAAGTAAAGCTTAATACCCCTAACTTGACCATGCCTGCTACCGACACCAGTATTCTTGATAACACAGCCAGTGCAACACCCGTAAACTTTAAAATCGCTATTTCCTCACCTGAAGACAAAGCAACAGTCAGAGAAAACTCCGGTTCTGTTTATGTTACAACCCGTGTCATTCCTCGCTTTGCAACGGGTTTTAAAGTACAACTTTTTGTAAATGGTGCCCCCCATGGCGAACCAAGTAATAGTTCTACTTTTGCACTACGAGGCGTAAATCGAGGCGAGCACACATTACAAGCCAAACTATTTAATGCGAACAATAAACTCGTTTCGGTCAGTCCAGTTAGCACATTCTACATGCACAGAGCGTCTGTTTTTGGTGGGAATTAATTTTTTCAAACGCGCCTCGCAATGCAAAAGGATTATGCTAAGCTGCACTTAATCGTAACGCACTAAAATGGTGCAACCATGCTCAGTGATACACAATTTAACTCAGAATTGCTCGACAGCATTTGGAAAAATTTAAGTACAGCGGTTATTTTACTTAACCGTGATTTTAAACTTGTTTATGCCAATGATAGTGCCAGTGAGCTACTTGGTTTAGGGCCAAAGCGCATTCTCAACCAACCGTTTGATAACCTGTTTAACTACCACTCTATCGATCTTAAACGCATTGCTCAGTATTCACTCTTTGATGGTGTTGATTGCCACCAGCATAGAGCTGACGTGGTGTTCATCGATTCTCGCCATGCCAAACTCACAATTAGTACACGCCGAATTACCAATAAAGATGACAATTATATCTTGTTTGAATGCCGCCAGATGGACGATGAAATTCGCCACGATCAGGCCTCAAATCAAATGCATCAGTATCAAGCTGCACGTAATTTAATTCGTGGTTTAGCCCACGAAATAAAAAATCCTTTGGGGGGTATACGCGGAGCGGCGCAATTATTGCAGTATGAGGTTGATCAGCAAGAACGAGATCAATGTGCAGAACTCATTATTGAACAAGCAGACCGCTTACGTGAATTAGTCGACCGTTTACTTGGCCCGAATCAACTGCCACATAAGTCGTATGGCAATATTCACCAAGCGCTTGAGTCTGTCGTTAAATTAAGCATGCTTGATAACAATGCAAATATCACGTTAGTGAAAGACTATGACCCGAGCATACCCAGCGTATATATCGATCAGAGTAAAATTCAACAAGTGGTATTAAACATTATTCGTAATGCACAACAGGCGCTCGTTGATGGGGGAGAAATTAGAATAAAAACCCGTATCAACCATCAACATAGACGCCCTGGTAAAGCACCGAAAAAAACCTTGCTGATCCAAATTTCGGATAACGGTCCAGGCATAGACAAGAGTTTAAAAGAAACCTTGTTTTACCCGATGATTACCAATAAAGAAAATGGGTCGGGTCTTGGCTTATCAATCGCGCAAACGTTGGTTGACCAACATGATGGACACATAGAGTGTGACAGTTGGCCAGGCCATACAGAATTTAATATCTATTTGCCTTTTACGGATTAATGGTTTTTTTTGGAGTAGTCATGAAAACAGTGTGGTTAGTTGATGATGATGCCTCAATACGCTTTGTATTAGAAAAAGCGCTGGCACGAGCAGGATTTGAAACTCAAAGCTATGCCAATGCGCAAGAAGTGCTGAATGCTTTAAAGTTTAGCCAGCCTACCGTGCTGGTGTCTGATGTGCGTATGCCAGGTATGGATGGTATGGCGTTACTAGAAACAATCGCTGAGCAAAACCCTGGGTTACCTGTCATTATCATGACTGCCCACTCGGATTTAGATTCGGCGGTTAATGCGTTTCAAAAAGGGGCGTTTGAATACCTCGCAAAACCGTTTGATTTAGAAGAAGCCGTTTCTTTAGTTGAAAGTGCTTGCCGTGCAAACTCCACAAAGAAAACCAGACGCAAACAAGCGCCGCAAACCAATGCCCATATCATTGGTGAAGCCCCTGCTATGCAGGAAGTGTTTCGTGCAATAGGTAAATTATCTGCATCAAGCATGAGTGTTTTAATCAATGGCGAATCAGGCACTGGTAAAGAGCTTGTCGCCAGTGCGTTGCATAACCATAGCCCACGAAAAGAAAACCAGTTTATTGCTCTTAATATGGCTGCCATCCCTAAAGAACTGGTTGAGTCAGAATTATTCGGCCATGAAAAAGGCGCGTTTACAGGGGCCGACAGTATTCGTAAAGGCCGCTTTGAACAAGCGAATGGCGGCACGCTATTTTTAGATGAAATTGGTGACATGCCACTGGATGTACAAACCCGTTTATTACGTGTTTTAGCCGATGGTGAGTTTTACCGCGTTGGCGGGCATCAAAGTATTAAAGTAGATGTTCGTATTATTGCCGCCACCCACCAGAACTTAGAAGACTTGGTAAAACAAGGTAAGTTTCGTGACGACCTATTCCACCGCTTAAATGTGGTGCGTCTTCGCTTACCAGCTCTTCGTGAACGTACAGAGGATATTGAACGTTTAGCACAACACTTTCTCCATAAAAGCGCCAAAGAGCTGCAAGTCGAAAGCAAAATTTTAAGCCCAAAAGCGACCGAGCAATTGCGATTATTTAACTGGCCGGGTAACGTGCGTCAGCTCGAGAATACCTGTCGTTGGTTAACCGTAATGGCACCTGGAGAGCTTATCAGTGAGCAAGATTTACCACCGGAAATTATCGCGGCAGAACCTGTAGAGCAAGAAGGTGATTGGCTTGAAGCTTTCCAACAATGGTTAAACCTCGAGCTTAAACAAGGGAAAGAAAATATTTGGCCCGCGATTCAAGCTCAACTGGAAACTCGTTTAATTAAAACCGCACTGGCAAATTGTGCAGGCCACAAACAAGAGGCTGCGGTTAAAATTGGTTGGGGGCGCAATACATTGACCCGCAAGTTAAAAGAGCGCAATATTAGCTAATTTTGCGTTATAAACGATGTAAGTAATGAAGTTAATCGAACATATTCCGCTTATTAAGCAGATGGAAATTATTAACCGATTGGCGTTCTTTCGGGAGTTTACCCTGAGTGAACGACAGGTGTTATTAGAATCTTTCAGCCATTTGTATTTAGTACAACAAGGTCGAGCTGTATTTAAACAGTTTGATAATGACAAGCGACTCTATATTGTTTTGAGTGGTTCATTAATCATCTTTAAGCAAAGCCATTTGCTTGAGCTCGGCACCATTGAACCGGGTGAGTTTATTGGTGAAGGCGCATTTATCAATAATCGCGAGCGCAGTACTAGCGCCCGCGCTAAAGTGGATACTATTTTACTGGCAATCACACCGGAAGCCCTCACCCGTTTGCCTAACGTGATACGCGAAAAAATTAAAGACCGCATCATCGAAGGCATGAGTGAGCGTATTATTAAACTGAGTAACTTCCTCGAATCACGCGGCTAGTACATAGCGCTCCATTAACCATGTAGACGTTGCTTTGCTTACATTTAAAAGAAATGTGTCTGTAAGTAATGTATGTAATTGCTCACGTGATTGAATAACCTGTTGCGTATGAACTGCTGATGTTTCGTGCCAATAATGCAGTAGATTATTTCGAATAAGCCAGCGTTCACCCTTTTCAATACGAGATACAACAAGGTTGTTAACAAATGCAGCGTCTGGATGGTGATGACTATAGAAATGAGCGATTTCGCAATCACTCTCATAGAATTGAGCCAGTTCAACGCGGTATAAATGCTGAGCATTTGGTAAAACTTGCCTCACATCAATTAGCCTGTCACGTCGGCTAATTTCATATAAGTTCACACCTTCACTGACTCGTGACGACTGATCAATTGGCAATGCGATTACCGGTGTACTTACCCCAAAGCCAACATCGAGCAAATAGTGTTTACCCTCGAGTGTCAATTTTGTTAATCGGTGCGAGCGAGGGTTTTCTTCACGGCCGTTAAGCATCACCCGCGCTATGAGTATTTCAACATCAAAACCGAGTGCGACCAACGCAAGAAAGAAGATCTTGTTATGTTCAAAGCAATAACCTCCTTCTTGTAAATTAATTAAACGTGAAAACACTTTATCGTCATCAAGGCTCAGTGATTTAGCCTGTAATGCATTGACACTGCTGAAACTATAGCGAGCTAAATGCGCCGCTTGTAAACGCTCAATCAATGCAAGATTTCTGTCTTCATTAATGTAATCAATAGCCAAAGAATTTAGATAATGTTTAATGTAGTTTTGCATGGCATGTCCTTATAAGTAATGATGACAGCCATGCTAAAACCTCAAGTTTAGTTGAGGTAAAGATTTTTTAGTCCATATAGACTATTTGCAACGAGCAATTTAACCAACTAGGCTGATTAACCCTAATAGTATATCGATAGGTATCTGTTGGCTTTTCACCAAAAGGTGTACTTACATAGGGTGTTGAATGGCTGTAGGTCTGTGAATAGTTTTTATAATAAATAACCAGATAACCGTACAGATAATCCCACTTAAGTGATACTGGGGTCCCGCCAGGAAGCACAAACTCGGCGTGCTTCTCGGTAAATGTCACCATCAGTCCATTAAACTTATCCTCATCGCAGTGTGTTGTGAAAACACGATTAGGCAGAGAAATTTCATCCTCCTCACTCGGTGCTTTTAAGTAAAAGCCAATATTGCCATGATTGTAAAAGTGATTTGCGGCGGTGGTGTATTTAATCTCAGGCTGATAACCCAGTCGCTGCATGATGCCAGCTAAGATCTCAGTCTGTTCAGTCAAAATTTTATCTTCGGATAACATCAAAGTCGCGTCGCCAAACTCTCGCGGCACACTCAGTTGCGTGTATTTATAAGGTAAACGCTGAGCACTTAAGGCTAAATCGAGCTGAGCTTGCTGCTGTGCGTCTAAGTTTTCTGTATAAACATAAACAGTTGGCTGTTGGCAACCAACTAACAATAGCAGCACACACCAAATATACATCCTGTTCATACTATTCCCTCCAATAGATTACAAGTGTAGTCTATTGGAGGAAAACTGATTAATCAACTAATTTAAATGGTGACTTAGCCATTTATCAACACTGCGTCGAGTGTAAAGAATATCTTTAAATAAGCGGTGAACCTGATACTCAAGTAACTCTTCTTTACTCTCCTCTCCATAGGCAAGCTGGCTGTGGTTATCATTAAAACGCGAAATTAATGCAAAGCCTTGTTCTGATTTATCAGGCTGCGCTTTCATTGTTTGGGTTAATAATGCACGCACATCATCTGCTGCAAGTAACGATGTATCGTCTAACCCCATTAGTTCTTTTTTCAGTACTGACCTAACGCCCATGACTACTTCTCCTGAACGAATAATAAATAAAACGACGTTGCATTTAGCAAGTAGCGCACCATATCGAGACGCGCGCAGTGTACTTATGAAATACTGCAGTTTTCTTACGACTCTGCAAAATACGTCATTATTTTTTGTGCTCATTTTTTAAGTATGTGAAGCGCTTAAAAATTTAACCTTGGTTCAATCCAGTGCTAGGCTTTATAATGGCTGCGATTAAATTATGAGAGACCAACATGAACGAAGATTTCATCGAAATTGAGCTTGAAGAAGAGCCAATAGAGTTATGTAACTTACTTAAAGTGCTCGATTTAGTTGAGACAGGTGGCCAAGCAAAGACCTTAATCGGTGAAGGTTATGTTGGAGTTAACTATGAAATTTGTACAATAAAACGGAAAAAATTATACAGTGGCGACGTACTTTCGTTTGATGGTGAGCAATTTCAATTAACCTTAAGTGAGGATGCAATACCGAACCCTCGCCCAGAAAAACAACCTGAGCAACAACGACAGAACGCCCCGCAAGAGAGCAGCGCATCAACAGCCAAAAAACGTAAGCGCACTAAAAAGCCTAAAGTAGACGAAAAAACAGGTCGTCGCCCTATTTCTTTTGGTTAGCCTTGCTTAGTTAATATTTATCCCCTTTAATTGTGCTTGATAATAACAATGTAAAGGTGATTTATGACTTCTCCCGCTTGGCTCAAACCACTTGCATGGGCCGCATTAGTTTGGAATCTACTCGGGGTAATTGCACTTATTATGCAGCTACTCATTACCCCAGAGATGATTGACCAATTACCACTCGATCAACAAGCCGCATACCGTGATATCCCGCTGTGGTCAACGCTTGCCTTTGCGATAGCGGTGTTTTCAGCCTGCTTAGCAAGCATTTTATTGCTTGCTAAAAAAGCCCTCGCGAGAGAGTTGTTTCTTATTTCGTTTGTCGCTGTGTTAGTCCAGCAGTATTACAACTTTATCGTAATCGATAGCCTCGCCCTCTTTGGTTTTAGTGCTTTGGCAATGCCATTTTGCGTGATTGTAATTGGCTTATTATTGTTGCTTGTTAGCCATCACGCAAAACAGCAGCATTGGCTAACTTAACGTCAGTCTATGTTATGAGCTGCTGTCTAATTACTGCTCTTTTATTGCTCTCTCCCCTTGAAATAAATTGCATCGGCATCAACTATAATTAGATAGCATATTTTTTCATCAGCACGGTGAATTTTAATAGCTGGTATTAAGTTTGCAGATATCTCGTAAAGGAAACATAAAAAGCGAGCATTGCTTGCGTAAACCACAGGGGCAAATAATGAATAACAGTTTTGATACCCAAAAACAGCTTACGATCAATGGTGAGCAATATCATATCCACTCTTTACAAGGTCTTGGTGACAAAGCCAAACGCCTGCCTTTCTCATTAAAAATATTGTTAGAAAATCTATTACGCAACGAAGATGGCGTAAACATTAAAAAGCAAGATATAGACGCACTTCTAAACTGGGATCCACAAGCAAAACCCTCCGCCGAAGTTGCCTTTACGCCTGCGCGCGTGGTGATGCAAGACTTTACAGGTGTCCCTGCGATTGTTGATTTAGCCGCAATGCGCGACGCCATGGAAAAACTTGGCGGAGACCCCGCTAAAATTAATCCACTGTCACCTGCGGAACTCGTAATAGACCACTCTGTACAAGTTGATGGTTATGGCGAAGATGGCTCGTTCGACTTAAACGCCAAGCTCGAATATGAACGAAATAAAGAACGTTACGAATTTTTACGTTGGGGACAAACAGCCTTTGATAACCTTAAAGTGGTGCCACCCGCAACCGGTATTGTACACCAAGTTAATTTAGAGTATTTGGCCCGTGTGGTGTTTAACGATCAAAAAAATGGTCAATCCCTCGCTTATCCAGATACCCTAGTCGGCACAGATTCGCATACCACAATGATTAACGGCTTAGGCGTACTTGGTTGGGGTGTCGGTGGCATAGAAGCCGAAGCGGCCATGCTTGGTCAGCCCATCAGCTTGCTAATTCCACAAGTGGTTGGTTTTAAGCTCAATGGTCGCTTGCCCGAAGGCACAACCGCCACAGATTTAGTGCTCACAGTAACCGAAATACTGCGAAAACATGGTGTCGTGGGTAAATTTGTTGAGTTTTATGGGGATGGCCTTGCTGACTTACCACTTGCAGACCGCGCTACCATCGCAAACATGGCACCTGAGTATGGTGCAACATGCGGTATTTTCCCGATTGATGATGAAACGATTAATTACCTGCGTTTAACAAATCGCGATGAAAAACAACTGAAGCTAATCGAAGACTACGCCAAACACCAAGGACTGTGGCGAAACCCAGGCGACGAAGCACATTACACCGACACATTAGAGCTGTCTTTAGATGATGTAGTGCCTAGCCTTGCTGGTCCCAAACGTCCGCAAGACCGTATTGCCCTTGATAAAGCAGGCGAGGTGATTGGGGAACACTTAAGAGCTTTCCAAAATGAGCGCATGCAACAGCGTGATAAAAGTGATACTCAAGAAGCACGTATCGAAGATGAAGGTCCGACAACAAATCCGGATGATCCTGTTAACGAAGCGCAATATATGGGCGCAGCCAAAGTTAACTTTAAAGGCGAAGAGTTTGAGTTAAAAGACGGTGCGTGTGTCATTGCAGCAATAACAAGCTGTACAAACACGTCAAATCCGAGCGTTATTCTGGCGGCGGGTTTAGTTGCTAAAAAAGCCAAACAGCTAGGGTTGAAAGTAAAACCGTGGGTTAAAACATCACTCGCGCCAGGTTCTCAAGTGGTCACTGATTACTTGAAAAAAGCGAATTTAATGGATGATTTAGACGCGCTTGGGTTTAACCTTGTGGGTTATGGCTGTACCACGTGCATTGGTAATTCAGGCCCGCTCGCTGATGAAATAAGTGAAGCAATTCAAAAGCACAAACTTGTTGTAAGCTCTATTTTATCGGGCAATCGAAACTTTGAAGGCCGTATCCACCAAGATGTAAAAATGAACTTTTTAGCATCACCTCCGCTTGTTGTGGCCTACGCTATCGCGGGACGCACCGACATTGATGTATACAATGAACCCTTGGCACAAGACCCCAATGGTAACGACATTTATCTAAAGAACATTTGGCCAAGTGTGAGTGAGGTGAGTGAGTTAGTGCGTGATACCGTCACCAAAGAGATGTTTGCATCGAGCTACGGTAATGTTTATCAAGGTGATGATCGCTGGCAAAAAATCCAAATCCCTGAAGGTAAGCTTTATGACTGGGATGACGCATCAACCTACATTAAAAAAGCGCCATTCTTTGATGGCATGGAAATAGAACCGCCCGGTATCCCCACGATCAGTGGAGCACGTTGTTTAGCAAAACTTGGCGACTCAGTCACCACCGACCATATATCACCTGCGGGGGCGATTAAAGCCGATGCTCCTGCTGGCTTGTACTTACAAGAACATGGTGTAGAAAAAGCACAATTTAACTCGTATGGCTCTCGTCGAGGCAATCATGAAGTCATGATGCGCGGCACCTTCGCCAATGTACGATTAAGAAACTTACTTGCTGCTGGCACTGAAGGGGGTGTCACACGCATACAACCAACAGATGAACTTGCCAGCATTTTTGATGCGGCCATGCAGTATCAACAAGACGGTACCCCATTGATTATTTTGGCTGGTGCAGAGTATGGGACCGGTTCATCACGTGACTGGGCAGCAAAAGGCTCTTTATTACTGGGTGTAAAAGCAGTCATAGCGCAAAGCTATGAGCGTATTCACCGCTCTAACCTGATTGGTATGGGCGTATTACCGCTTCAATTTAAAGAGGGTGAAAGTTATGAATCGCTTGGTTTGACTGGTCAAGAATCCTTTGATTTTGAAGGCTTATACGACAAAACCAATGAAGTCAGCGTAATTGCAACTAACAGCGAAGGTAAGCAAGTTAGCTTTAGTGTTGATGTGCGAATTGATACACCCAAAGAGTGGGATTACTACAAACACGGCGGCATTTTACAGTATGTACTTCGTAATATGCTGGCTGAGCAGTAATCACTTTTAAGTTAACTAAGGGGCTGAGATTTCAGCCCCTTTTTTGTTTAAAACACCAATAAATTGCAGTTTAGACCAGCACACTTAGTTACAAAAAATGAAAAGCACATAAAAATCAGCATGTTAAACTTGGATCATAATTTGCAAATGCTAACCAGATAAAAATCACAATAATTTTAGAATCCATATGACTATTGCATCATTCAAACGCCCGATGTGCGCAACTGCCATCTCATCGAGCTTATTATTAACCGGCTGTGTTATTCATGTATCTGCGGATCAGTTTGCTGAACAAAAACAACAAGACTTACGCGTTTCGGCTGCAAATGTAAACCAGTTAAGAATCGATGCCGAAGCAGGCTCACTGATCATCAAAGGCGACAGCAATGCCACAGCTATCACAGTGAATGCCAATATCTATGCGGCTAAAGGCGATGAAACCTATACGCTAACACTTGAAAAACACGGCGACACAGTTGAGCTTATCAGTAAGCTCAATAATGGTAGCGTGTCGTTTTACAGTGGCTCATCACCTCATATCGATTTAATCGTATCTGTGCCAGCACAGCTTAAACTTGATATTGATGATGATTCAGGTGATATCGTCATACGTGCTATGCAAAGCGATATCAGTATTGATGATGACTCAGGATCCATTGTGATTGAAGGAGGTCGCAATATTCGTCTTGATGATGACTCTGGCGACATTCACATTAGTAATGTAAGCGGCAATATCAACATAGAAGACGATTCTGGCTCAATTATAATAGACCAAGGCCAAGGCCGTATTGATATTGAAGATGACTCTGGAGATATTCGCATCGAGAATAGCCAAGGCCCAGCACGTATCATTGATGAATCAGGTAGTATTAGCGTTAAAACATTAGGTGGTGCGCTCACTATCGAAGACGGCTCTGGTGATATAGATGTAAGACACATAAAAGGGCTCGTTACCATCACCGATGGCTCTGGCAGTATTTATGTCAATGATACCCTTGGACTCACTATTATTGAGGCTGGTTCTGGCGACTTAAGTATTGACAATATTAACGGCCCAGTAAAGCTTAATAAGTAACCAATCATTACTTGATTTAAAACAAACCGTCTAAGTCAGATAGCACCTACACTTTAATTACGCCTTTAAATGTTGGTGCTTAAAATGACAGAAAAAAATATTATAAGAACCCTTAAGGTATTTATTATATTAGGTATTTGCTTAATTATTTTAGGCCACTCGCTGTTAGCAAGTAACTATTTAGATGAAAGCCTAGGTGTACACGGCATTATGATCAGTGCGGCTTGTATCGCGGTAGGCGTGTTATTTTCATTACCGACAAAGATTTATTTAACCATTCTTTTAATGAAGCTTGAAAGCGAATTAACCACAAAAAACACGCACGTTTAGTGTTCTAATTGCTTATTACGTTGCTCAATTTGCAGCTTTATTTGCTCAGCATCTTGTATGAGTTGTTGTATTTTTTTAGGGTCGTATAAATTCGAATCTGCAGCTGATTTAACCTGTGTCTCAGTTAACTTGCTTTCGGGGTCTGCTTGAAAACTCTCTGCGGGTAACACCGTGATTTCTCGCGAGTCTAACGTCACCAACGTACTCGCATATTGTGGGTGAGGTGTATCTGCAAAATGCCACTGTCCCTGCTCATCTTGCCATTTATAAACCACAACAGCTGCATGACCATTATCAGGCTCGCTAAATTGCTTTAAAAGCTGCTCGGCTTTAACACCCCACGACTCAACATTTTGTGACGCGCTTTGAGTGACATCATGACTTACTTGTTGTGAATAACGTTGCAACATGCTGAGCGATAAGTAAGGCTGACCATCGGGCTTTTTTATATAAAATAGCAGCACAATACTGGTCAGTAATAGCATTACTGCAAGATAGCAAAATCGCTTCATGATCCAATTTATCCGTTATTGGTAGTTATTCATTATCTTAGCAAACTCTCCTGATGATTTGAGATTTTTCAGAAAGTCATTAAATTGTTTGCTGGTCTCTTTACCACGTTCATCAAACGCAAACTGTAACTGTAATGGCGCTTTGCCTACAGAGTAATCACTCACAGTGAACTTTTTAAAATCATTATTGCGAGCAACATACCACGTTAAGGCATCCCGAGAAATCACTGCGACGCGTTGGTTATGCTCCCAATCCATTAAGGCAAGTAGCATTTCAAATTCTGAGTAAAAATTCTCTCTGTGCATATCACCCGATTGAAATAAGTGTTCAAACTGGGGATAGGTGTAGCCATAACGCGCCATAAGCACATACCCGGCAAGCTGTTCAATCATAGGAATATGGCAGCCACTTGGCATGACCAATACATCTTCTACCACCGCGAGCGCATCACTCCAATAGTATTGATTCTGTCCAACATACCACTCTACAGACTCGATTCGACCATCAAGTAACCCTTCATCAAGCATTTTTTGTGAACGTTTCTCTGGCACATAAAAGTAATCAATACTCACTCCATATTGTTTTGCAAAACGGTTCAGTAAATCGCTCACAATCCCCTCTTCTTTACCGGCCATAAAATGATAAGGAGGATAATCGCTATCAGGCAATCCTATACGAAGCGTATCGGCTAAACACAATGGACTAAACAACAAGAATAATATAACTAAACGGCTCATGATTTTCTCTCACTCGATTGAGCCATGGACTATACATTTTTGGTATAAAAAAAGCGCAACCGATGTCGCGCTTTATGAATTTTCTGATAGGAAATTAGGACTAAATACCGTCACCATCAATGTGTAAACCACACTCACGGTTTAACCCAAAGAAACGAGTCTCTTCTTCAGTCATACCGGGTTCGAGTTTACGTGTTGTATGCACATCACCCATTGACACATAGCCTTGCTCCCAAAGCGGATGGTACGGCAAATCATGTTTCGTTAGGTACTGATAGATATCGCGATTATTCCACTCTATCAGTGGATATACTTTCACTGTACCACGGCTAATTTCAACTATTTGTTTATCAGCACGCGACGATGATTGGTCTCGACGAAGGCCACTGAACCATGTACCCGCATTAAGCTCATTCAATGCGCGGGTCATTGGCTCAACTTTATTAAGCTGATTGTACTGCTTAATACCCGCCTCTCCTTGCTCCCAAAGCTTACCAAACTTCGCTTCCTGCCACGCAGGGCTGAGCTCAGACTTGTACACTTTAAGATTCAGCGATAACCGTTCTGTCATGTGTTCAATAAACTGATATGTCTCTGGGAACAAATAACCAGTATCAGTCAGTACCACAGGAATATCTGGCTGCTGCGATGTCACAAGGTGTAGCATCACAGCGGCTTGTATACCAAAGCTAGACGATAAAAAGTGTGTACTTGGTAAGTTTTCAAGTGCCCACGCAACACGCTCCTCAGCGCTTTTTTCAGCAAGAAGACCGTTAATATCAGCCAGCATGGCTGTTTGGTCTTCTTTGCTCATCGTTAAGATGTTTTTAAATTCACTCATGGTTAATTCCAAACCTTAAAGCGGTATCGCTTTTAAAATTATGCGTGAAAATCGGTTACTGAAACTTTGACTTCAGCAACAATGCCTTTGCGAATAACAAAATCACCAAAACATTCACCGTCATTACGCTCACTCGCCCATTGGCCTATGAGCTTATCGAATGCATCTAGGTAGACATCTTCGCCAACATTTTCTAAATACAATTTAGGAATACGCGTGCCTTCACGGTTACCACCTAAGTACACGTTGTATTTACCCGGGCCTTTACCAACAAGCCCTGCTTCTGCCAACATCGCGCGGCCACAGCCATTCGGGCAACCCACAACACGCATAATAATGTTGTCATCACCCATACCGTGTTTCGCTAAGAGCGCTTCTGTTTTCTCAATTAAGCTTGGTAAGTAACGCTCAGCTTCTGCCATCGCTAACGGACACGTTGGTAATGCCACACACGCCATTGAGTTTTTACGTTGCTCAGTATGGCTGTCATCAATTAAACCATGATTACGAGCAATCTCTTCGATAACGGCTTTTTGATCAGCGGGTACGCCAGCAATGATCAGGTTTTGGTTTGCCGTCATACGGAAATCACCTTGGTGAATTTCAGCAATTTTACGGCATCCCGTTTTGAGTGGTTTATCTGGGTAATCTAAAATACGGCCACTTTGAATAAACAGCGTTAAATGGTGCTTACCATCAATGCCTTCTACCCAGCCAATACGGTCACCACGATGCGTAAACTCGTACGGACGACTATCTTCGAATTTAACACCAGCACGCTTTTCAACTTCCGCTTTAAATACATCCGAACCTACACGGTCTAATGTGTATTTGGTTTTTGCATTTTTACGGTTTGAACGGTTACCCCAATCACGTTGAACAGACACCACGTGCTCAGCAATTTTCAATGTGTGTTCAAGTGGAATAAAACCAAAGTCATCTGCTTTACGTGGATACGTAGCTGTATCACCGTGAGTCATCGCAAGACCACCCCCCACTAACACGTTAAAGCCAACTAATTTGCCGTTTTCTGCAATTGCCACAAAGTTTAAATCATTGGCGTGTACATCCACTTCGTTATTCGGTGGAATCGTTACCGTCGTTTTAAACTTACGTGGTAAGTACGTTGAGCCTAAAATGGGCTCTTCGGTGGTTTCGCTCTTTTCGCCATCTAACCAAATCTCAGCATAAGCCTTGGTTTTTGGTAATAAATGCTCAGAAATCTTCGCGGCCCACTCGTACGCTTCTTGATGAAGCTCTGACTCAACTGGGTTCGTCGTACACAGTACATTTCGGTTCACATCGCCCGCGGTCGCAATTGAGTCAATCCCCACGCTATCAAGCATTTGGTGCATGCCTTTAATATTGGGCTTAAGCACGCCATGGAACTGGAACGTTTGACGCGTGGTTAAACGAATACTGCCGTAGCTGGTTTTCTCGTCGGCGAATTTATCAATCGCTAACCATTGTTCAGGCTTGATGATACCGCCTGGCATACGCGCACGTAACATAACATTATGTAACGGCTCTAGCTTTTGTTTAGCACGTTCAGCGCGAATATCGCGGTCATCTTGCTGGTACATGCCGTGGAAACGGATCAACTGGAAGTTATCAGCGGTAAAACCACCGGTGATTTCATCTTTTAAATCTTGTGCAATGGTGCCACGTAAAAAGTTACTTTCTCTTTTCAAACGCTCGTTATCAGAAAGCTTTACGTTTTTGTCTTGTTCGCTCATGGTATTTCCTAAATTTGTTACGGTGACGGCTGTTAGCTTTTAAACGTGTTTAATACACGTCTTTCTGATAGCGATTGGCGCTACGTAAATCTTTTAAGTATTGCTCAGCTTGCTCATCATCTTTGCCGCTGTTTTCTTTGATGATGTCAACCAGTGCGTGGTGCACATCTTTCGCCATACGATTAGCATCACCACAAATATAGATGTGTGCTCCGGCTTCTAACCACGCAAACACCTCTTTGCTGTTTTTACGTAGTTTGTCTTGAACATAAACTTTTTCCGCTTGGTCACGGCTAAATGCCACATCCACTTTAGTGAGTAAGCCTGACTTTAAGTAGCCTTGAATTTCTACTTGATACAAGAAGTCTTGCGTAAAGTGTGGGTTACCAAAGAATAGCCAGTTTTTACCACTTGCTTCACGGGCGTCTCGTTCTTGTAAAAACGCACGGAATGGCGCAATACCGGTACCCGGACCCACCATAATAATGGGCGTTTCGTCGCTTACTGGTAAGCGGAAGTTGTCGTTATGCTCACTGAATACTTTTACCTTACAGCCTTCTTCAGCTCGACGCGCTAAATAACCAGAACAGCCCCCTAAGTGCTCGCTGCCAAATGCGTCAAACTCAACCAGACCAACCGTTAAGTGCACTTCTTCTTCAACTTCGGCTTGGCTCGATGCAATCGAATATAAACGCGCTTGTAGTTTGCGTAAGCAATCTACTAACGTTTGTGCGTCAAGCTTTGCTGGGTTTTGACGAATAATATCGAAGATTTGGCGAGGCTCAATGTACTCACGCATAGCCGCTTTATCTTCAACAAGCTTTAATAATTCAGGGTTACCCGTTGCTGTTGCGTATTTTTCAACAAAGCCAGGGTAAGACTGCGTTAATTCTAACTTTTCAATCAGTGCATCACGTACGCTTAGCGTTTCGTCGCCTAGTTTAACCGTGCTCGATGCATCGATTTGTGTAAGCGCAAGTACTTCATCAACAAGCGCTTCGTCATTTAAGAAGTACACACCCAACGAATCACCCGGTGTATAGGTAATATCAGAACCTTCTAGAGAAATCTCAACATGACGTACATCTTTCGTTGAATCACGGCCTGTGATCTTTTGTACCACACTAAGCTCAGCGGCAAACGGGTTTTGTTTGGTGTATTGACTTGCTGCTGGTGCTGCTGCACCAAATGGCATTGCCACCACTTGACCACCGCTTGTTTGTTGCTGTGCTTTTAGGTCGGGTTCAAATGCATCAAGCGCACCGTCTATCCATTTTGCAGCTTCGTCATCGTAATCAACGTCTAAGTCTGCGCGTTGGAAAATAGTTTCTGCACCTAGTTTATTGAAGCGCTCTTCAAAATCTTTTGCTGTTTGGCAGAAGAATTCGTAGCTTGAATCACCTAAACCAATTACTGCTACCTTTACACCATCTAATTTAGGTGCTTTTTTGGTGGTTAAGAATTCATGTAAGCTTTCTGCATCTTCAGGTGGCTCACCTTCACCGTATGTTGATACCACAACAGTGATAAATTTTTCTTTTTTCAGGGCTGTAGGCTTGTAGTCTGCCATATTGACTAGTTTTACTGCTAATCCACGTGATTCAGCTTGCTCTTTTAATTTGCTTGCAACACCTTTGGCGTTGCCTGTTTGTGAGCCGTATAAAATAGTGAGTGGTGCAGCATCGCCTGCAGCAGGAGCCGCAGCAACGCCCCCTGTTAATGCACCCGCATTAGCACTTGCAGCTAAGTAACCACTTACCCACGCTTGCTGAATTGGATTAAGTTCAGCCACTAAGCCTTGCAGCTTTTGTACTTGCTCTTGCGATAGCGGGCTCGCCGCTGCATTTAGTTGACTCAACAACATGAATTTATTCCTCGTAACCCTGAAAGTTAACTGCGAAACCCCTTGCTACTGGCATTTCACTAACAATTTTTTCGACTTTAAAAGAGCTCAAACGATGCTTTTTAAAAGTTTATCTGAGCGTGAAGAATAACGAGGTCTCGCGCGATTAAAAAAGAATAGAATCTGCTTTGATATTCCATTTAGTTATTAATTTTCATATTTACTATAAAAAACAGATTAAATGCTTACTTAGTCGAATAAATATTTTACCAATTAACATTATTGCAACATACCGTGTTTAGCCTATACTCGCTGTGTTCATTTTAAGAACAGACAATATAACAATGAAAAGGAAACAATAATGTCACACGGGACATGTAATAAAATAATGCTAGCCAGCAGTTTGCTGTGTTTAGCAAGTTCAGCAATGGCGAATATCAACAATGCTGATTTCGAAACTTGGTCAGCAGGTGCCCCCTCAGGTTGGAGCACAATTGACAGTGGTATAAATCTCAGCAGCAACAGTAATGTGGTTTACTCGGGTAACTACTCAGCTCGCGTTACAGTGAATACAGGTACGCAAAGTAATACTGATTTATTACAAATGGTTGATGTCGTTGCGGGTGAAAGCTATGAGTTTTCGGCGTGGGTTTATCATACCGAAGGGGGGGTGAAGGCACGCCTTGTCGTTGATGGCTACCAAGGTTATTCAAACTCAGCATTAACAAATCAATGGCAACAGATCAGCTATCAATATACCGCATCAGTAACAACCTCTATCGATGTAGGATTACGTTTTTACGACGTAACGGGCTTTGATGGCAGCGAAGTTGTTTATGTCGATAACTTTGCGCCAAACACTGGCACACCGCCTCCACCTGCGGGGGGCTGTACAGATAACCAAGTCGCTCTTACCCTCACCACCGACAACTATGGTGAAGAGACCAGTTGGCAAATTACCAATGCTCAAGGCAGCACAGTAGCATCAGGCGGCAGCTACGCTGCTAATACGAACTATAACGAGCAAGCCTGTTTAGTTGATGGTGACTACACATTCACTATTTTTGATAGTTACGGTGATGGCATGTGCTGTTCATTCGGTAATGGCAGCTACAGTCTTTCTTTAGGTCAAACTGTGCTTGCCAGTGGCGCAAGCTTCCAAAGCTCAGAGGCTACACCGTTTAGTTTAGGTGATAACACTGGCGGCGGGAATGGCGGCGGTACCACACCAACAGAACCGACAGGTTATTATGTAACGACTCAAGGTCTTACGGGCTATGCTTTAAAAACGGAACTGTACAACATAATTAAGGATCATAACTCACAAGGTTATTCGGCTATTTGGGGATTTTACGACCTCGCATCGCGTGATAAATACTTTGAGAATGATAACTCAATTTTAGACCGTTATTCAGAGAATCCAGCAGGCCAAGACAGCTATAACTATGTTGCTGTGAGCGACCAGTGCGGTACCTACAACAGTGAAGCTGATTGCTATAACCGCGAGCATTCGTTCCCAAAAAGCTGGTTTGGTGGCACTGTTGAGCCCATGAATTCAGATGTACATCATATCTTTGCCACTGATGGCTATGTAAATTCAAAACGCAGTAACTACCCTTTCGGCGAAGTCGCCAGTGCAAGCTACACCTCTAGTAATGGAAGCAAATTAGGCAGTGCCGCTAGCTCATTAAATTATTCAGGTACGGTATTCGAACCGATTGATGAGTTTAAAGGTGATTTTGCACGGGCTTATTTTTACATGGCAACACGCTATGAAAATGTGATTGCTAACTGGCAAAACAACACAACGTATAGCAATGCTGTGCTTAATGGCTCATCAAGTCAGGTGTTCGAGAACTGGGTCATTGCGATGCTATTAAAATGGCATAACGACGACCCTGTTAGTCAGCTTGAACTTGATAGAAACCAAGCCGCATTTGAATTCCAAGGAAATCGTAACCCATTTGTTGATCACCCTGAATTTGCAGAAATGATTTGGTAACTTCGTTAAGGCAAGACACTTAACGTCAGTTAAGTGTCTTTTTTAATCAAGTAAAACCACTTTATTTGCCGCAATTAACCCGTCTACATAGCGCTTTTCTAAATGCCACGGATGACGCTTCCATCCTCGAAAAGCGAATCCAGCAATATGTATTTTATCAAACTGCGATAAATAGAAAGCGATAGCTAGAGTGCCAGAGCTTGGGCAATAAGGTCGATGTATTACAGGTCCTAAAGTAAGCAAGTGAGCGAGTAATGATTGTCGAAACTGAGCGCTTAAACGTTCACATTTACAGTGCAGACCATACATCTTAAATAACTGATTAGCGTAGTCTATCTTGCCTTTTCGATGAATTAATTTAAAAAAGCAGTGCAACAACGGATGAGGGTTAGGATCGGTGATCATAACCTGTGAAAGCCCTTCGAGTGGTATTGTAAGCGGTCTCTCTAGTAAGCCATGCGCCTGATAGCCTCGCCCAACTAGCCATAGATCGGTACAACGCTTACCTAAATGGGCTGGCATGTCTGCACAACGATTAAACCTAACCACGCGTGGGCAGCGATTAACGCTCGCTGCGATATGCGCACCCACAGGGCCATTACCTAAAATAATAATGTTTGGTTGTTGCATAACCCAAGGCACTCCATGTTATTCCTTAAAACAGTGTTATTTCACGCCAGCAACATGACCAGTTAATGACAGCTCACGCTAAATGTAATGTATATGCTAAACGTGTGTGTTCAATAAACAGTACATCATGTCGTTGCCGCTCAACACGGATACGGTAACCAAGATGATGTAACACCTGTTTTAATAAAGCTTGATGCTGCTGCGGTGTTGAATAATGAGAAATATCGAGTGCAACTAACAATGCCTCAGCGTAATGAGATCCTGATAAAAGAGACCGAAAAATACGGTTCTGTACGTCGATGATTTGTGTGACTGAGGTGTTGTAGCAATTAATTTGTAGACTTAACAGGTAGTTTTCGAGTGCATTCATAGCAACGTCCTTCTAAAAAACGCCACTTTAAAAGCTCAACTTTAGTTAAGGTAAAGAACTTTATTTATTTTTTGCTCCACTTATTCATAATCTCCTTGAACAACGCCGCTTCTTTATCTTCACAGGGTCTGGGTGAACCACTCGGTACGCCTGATTTACCGAACACTGAATTAAAGTCAATGCCATAACACTGTCCATTCAGCATCTCGATGCGTCGACTACCATCACCATTTTCCCATAATACCGTGGCTTCGCTTGAAATTGAGTACTCTTTAGGGCTCGTTATTCGTACTCCACTCGCATTGTTTGTTGCTGAGTGTAAATTTCCTGTCGCGTGCGCGGTCGACTGGTTGTACTCAACATCCATGTTAGGTAATGGCGCATAAGGATTAAGCTTTTTAAATGGCCTTGGTGATACCTCTGATGCAACGATTTCAGGCTCTTTTGTTGGCGTAGCGACTGTTGACGCATTGGTCATTGTCCTTCCTCTGGAATTTGTTTGAGCAGCCAGACTTAAAGTACTTTCATTCATAGCTGCGTAACTCGGCTGTTCAGCAACTTCTGAAGCAGTGTCCTCTGATTTTGGTTCTGTCGCAGAACCTAATTGGCTACTCTTAGCTTTTTCTTCGGGCGTTTTTTCTACATCTATATTTAAACGAGGTAAGGTCGTGAGATCAACGGTAACATAGGCTTGCATCACACCTTTAGGTTCAAGCCAAGGCGCAACAATGACACGCTGAGCATGTTTAGCAAATATAAGCAGTATGAGAACATGAAGTGTAATCGAAAACACCCATGCTTTATAACGTCCCTTTAACACCAACACTCCTTGTTTTTTATTCTAAGAGTATTTAATAACCCAATAAGTTCATTGTTAACTCGTAAGGGGTTAGCACACAGTAAATCCCGTTTAACTGGTCGCAATTCGCTTAATTAAGTGGTCTATGTTGAGGTGCAAAACGTGTCGGTGGCAAGGCACTAATTTGGTTATTGAAGTGTACGAAATCAACAAAGTATAACGCTGTGAACGTCAGGTTTAGTGTTTTAAATGAGTAATACCATTCCTTGATAACAAAGCAAAAATTTAGTTATTTTGTTGTTCTCGGCAATTGCTCCTGCATTTCCCTACCTCCATGCAGTCGTAAATCAGACATTTATAACGTAAGTAGCAACAGGTTTAATCACTCAAAATGAGTAAGTATTATTGCGGGTTGGTATCAGAGTTATTTCAAGTGGGTATACCCCCTACTCACTGAGCTAACGACTCACGTCACAAAGCAGTGAAGGTTATTTTAAATACAAAAAACCCCAGCAAAGCCGGGGTTTTTTAGTAAGTAAACTTAATTAAAAATTAAGCTTGCTTTGGACGCTCAACAACGTCTACTAAAGTCCAAGACTTAGTCTTAGAAATAGGAGCACACTCACGGATAGTAACTACGTCACCAGCTTGAGCTGTATTGTTTTCGTCATGTACGTGTAACTTAGTCGTACGTTTGATGAATTTCCCATAGATTGGGTGCTTCACGTAACGTGCGATAGCAACAGTGAAAGATTTATCCATCTTGTCGCTGATTACACGGCCTTGAAGAGTACGGATTTTATCGCTCATTATTGACCTGCCTTCTGGTTAATAATTGTTTTTACACGCGCGATATCGCGACGTACTGTTCTTAGCGTGTGTGTTTGAGCTAACTGACCAGTGCTTGCTTGCATGCGCAGGTTGAACTGCTCACGAAGAAGTCCTAGAAGTTCAGCATTTAGCTCTTCTACGCTTTTGTCTTTTAGTTCGCTAGCTTTCATTACATCACCGTCCGAGTTACGAAAGTTGTTGTGAATGGTAATTTACGTGCTGCAAGGTTGAACGCTTCACGAGCAAGCTCTTCAGAAACACCTTCCATTTCGTAAAGTACTTTACCAGGTTGAATTTCAGCAACCCAATACTCAACAGAACCTTTACCTTTACCCATACGAACTTCTAATGGCTTGTTCGTAATTGGCTTATCTGGGAATACACGAATCCAGATTTTACCTTGACGCTTTACGTGACGTGTCATAGCACGACGAGCTGCTTCGATTTGACGAGCAGTCATACGGCCACGACCAGTAGCTTTCAAACCGAAAGTACCGAAGCTTACTTTGTTACCGTTTTGCGCTAAACCACGGTTGCGGCCTTTGTGCATTTTACGGAATTTTGTACGTTTTGGCTGTAACATTACTCGCTACCTCTACTTAGCACTTTTTTTGGCTTTCTTTGGCGCGCGTTTAGCTGGCTTCTCTTGCTCTTGTACTAGTGGTAAACCACCAATAACTTCGCCTTTGAAGATCCAAACTTTAACACCAATGATACCATAAGTGGTTAAGGCTTCAGAAGTTGCGTAGTCGATATCAGCACGAAGAGTATGTAGAGGTACACGACCTTCACGATACCATTCTGAACGTGCGATCTCAGCACCGCCAAGACGACCGCTAACTTCAACTTTGATACCTTTTGCACCAATACGCATTGCGTTTTGTACCGAACGCTTCATAGCGCGACGGAACATAACACGACGCTCTAGTTGTGACGCAATACCGTCAGCTACTAGTTGTGCATCAAGTTCAGGCTTACGAACTTCAGAAATATTGATCTGAGCCGGAACACCTGCAATCTTAGTTACTGCTTGACGTAGTTTTTCAACGTCTTCGCCTTTTTTACCGATAACAACACCAGGACGAGCTGTGTGAATTGTTACACGGATAGATTTTGCTGGACGCTCAATAACGATTTTAGACACAGAAGCCGCTTTTAATTCCTTAGTAAGGAATGTACGTACTTTGTGATCGCCAAAAAGCTGATCAGAGAAATCTTTTGAATTCGCGTACCAGGTAGAAACCCAAGGTTTAGAGATACCTAGGCGAATACCAGTAGGATGAACTTTTTGTCCCATTACTTATACTCCTAGCTATCTGAAACCACAACAGTGATGTGGCTTGTACGCTTAAGGATGCGGTCTGCGCGTCCTTTAGCACGTGGCATAATACGCTTCATTGTTGGACCATCGTCCACAAAGATCGTAGTTACACGAAGCTCATCAATGTCAGCACCTTCGTTATGCTCTGCGTTAGCAATAGCAGACTCAAGTACTTTCTTAACTAATACAGCCGCTTTTTTAGGGCTGTACGCCAGGATTTCTAGAGCGCGATCAACCGGAAGTCCGCGGATCTGATCTGCAACTAGACGTGCTTTTTGCGCCGAACCAGAGGCGAATTTATGTTTAGCTAATGCTTGCATTTATCATTCTCCTCTTAACGTTTCTTCGCTTTCTTATCCGCAGCGTGACCGCGGTAAGTGCGAGTTGGTGCAAATTCACCTAGTTTGTGACCGATCATTTCGTCTGTGATAAACACAGGAACGTGCTGACGACCATTATGGACAGCGATGGTCAATCCGATCATGTTAGGTATGATCATTGAACGACGGCTCCAAGTTTTAATTGGCTTCTTGTCACCGCTTTCCAACGCTTTCTCTACCTTCTTCAGCAAGTGTAGGTCAATAAAAGGACCTTTCTTGAGAGAACGTGGCATGGCTATTCCTCAACTATTATTTAGTACGACGACGTACGATAAATTTATCAGTACGCTTGTTCTTACGTGTCTTAGCACCTTTAGTCGGTTTACCCCATGGAGACACAGGATGACGACCACCAGATGTACGACCTTCACCACCACCGTGCGGGTGATCTACCGGGTTCATGGCAACACCACGAACTGTCGGACGGATACCACGCCAGCGATTTGCACCAGCTTTACCTAGTGAACGAAGCATATGCTCAGCATTGCCTACTTCACCAAGTGTTGCGCGACAGTCAGCTGGAACTTTACGAACTTCGCCAGAACGAAGACGTAGAGTAACGTATTGACCTTCACGTGCAAGGATTTGAACGTATGCACCAGCAGAACGTGCGATTTGAGCACCTTTACCTGGTTTTAATTCTACGTTGTGAACAGTCGAACCTACAGGCATGTTACGCATTGGTAATGTGTTACCAGCTTTGATTGGTGCATCAACACCAGACTGGATTGAATCACCAGCTTTTAAGCCTTTAGGTGCAATAATGTAACGACGCTCACCGTCTGCATATAATACAAGAGCGATGTTTGCGCTACGGTTTGGATCATACTCTAGACGCTCAACAACAGCTGGAATGCCATCTTTAGTGCGTTTAAAGTCGATTACACGGTAATGATGCTTATGACCACCACCGATGTGACGAACCGTGATACGACCTTTGTTATTACGACCACCAGACTTAGAGTTTTTCTCTAGTAGTGGTGCGTAAGGTTTACCCTTATGAAGATCAGGGTTAACCACTTTAACCAGGTGACGACGACCCGCAGAAGTTGGTTTACACTTTTGAAGTGCCATAATTCTAACTCCCCTTATTACTCGGCGCCGCCGACAAAGTCTAGCTCGCTACCTTCTTTAAGAGTAACGTAAGCTTTCTTCCAGTCTGAACGACGACCGAAACGCATGCCAGTACGTTTTGTTTTACCCTTAACGTTTAGTGTGCGAACACCAGTTACTTCTACTTCAAAAAGCTTCTCAACTGCAGCTTGAACTTCAGCTTTAGTTGCATCTTTAGCTACTTTGAAAACAATCGTGTTGTTTTCTTCAGCAGCGATAGTGCTTTTTTCAGAGATATGTGGAGCAAGGATCACTTTTAAAAGACGTTCTTCACGGATCATGCTAGCGCCTCCTCAAGTTGCTTAACAGCAGCAGCTGTAATAAGTACCTTATCGAAAGCGATTAGGCTTACAGGATCGATACCAGCTACATCACGCGTGTCAACCTTGTACAGGTTACGTGCCGATAAGAATAGATTCTCATCTACTTCTTCAGTCACGATAAGAACATCTTTAAGCTCAAGTTCTTTAAGCTTAGCAACTAGTTCTTTAGTTTTTGGTGCTTCAAGACCAAACTGCTCAACAACGATTAAACGCTCTTGACGAACTAATTCAGATAAGATGCTTTTGATCGCACCGCGGTACATTTTACGGTTTACTTTTTGGCTATGATCTTGTGGTTTAGCTGCGAAGCTAACGCCACCTGAACGCCAAATTGGGCTACGGATTGTACCAGCACGTGCACGGCCAGTACCTTTTTGAGCCCATGGTTTTTTACCACCACCGCTTACTTCAGAACGTGTCTTCTGAGCACGAGTACCTTGACGAGCACCTGCTGCGTAAGCAACAACTACTTGGTGTACTAATGCTTCGTTAAACTCACGTCCAAAAGTAGCTTCAGAAACTTCAAGAGCGCCAGAAGCGTCTTTAATTGCTAATTCCATCACTAAATCTCCAGGACTTATGCTTTAACAGCTGGTTTAACGATAACGTCACCGCCGATAGCGCCAGGTACTGCACCTTTAACTAAAAGCAAGTTACGCTCAGCGTCAACGCGAACTAGTTCTAAGTTTTGAGTCGTTACACGCTCAGCACCCATGTGACCGGCCATTTTCTTACCTTTAAACACCTTACCAGGTGATTGGTTTTGACCGATTGAACCAGGAGCACGGTGAGATAGAGAGTTACCGTGAGTCGCGTCTTGCATGCTGAAATTCCAGCGCTTAACACCACCTTGGAAACCTTTACCTTTAGAAGTACCGGTTACGTCAACTTTGTTGATTTCGTTGAATAATTCAACAGTAAGCTCAGCGCCTACTTCAAAATCGCCTTCACCACCATTTAGGCGGAATTCCCACAGACCGCGACCCGCTTCAACACCTGCTTTAGCGAAGTGACCCGCTGCAGCTTTGTTTACACGGCTTGCTTTTTTAGTGCCTGCGGTTACTTGAAGCGCGTTATAACCGTCTGTTGCTTCAGATTTGATCTGAGCAATACGGTTAGGAGTCGCTTCGATAACTGTCACAGGGATAGATACACCATCTTCAGTGAAGATACGTGTCATACCCACTTTACGACCGACTAGACCTAATGCCATTTTCCTAAAACCTCTCTAATCTTCCGATTAACCCAGGCTGATTTGAACATCAACACCAGCAGCAAGATCTAAACGCATAAGCGCGTCAACAGTCTTGTCAGTTGGTTCTACGATGTCGATCAGACGTTTATGGGTGCGGATTTCGTACTGATCACGCGCGTCTTTGTTAACGTGCGGTGAAGTTAGTACAGTAAAACGTTCAAAGCGTGTAGGTAGTGGGATTGGACCACGTACTTGTGCGCCAGTGCGTTTCGCAGTTTCCACGATTTCCGCCGTTGATTGGTCAATCAAACGGTGGTCAAAAGCTTTTAGGCGAATACGAATGCGTTGATTTGACATTCTTAAACCTCAATATAAAGAGCATTTAAAAAGAGCATAAAAAAACGACCGAAACAATCTTACTAACTAAGATGTCGGCTGTTCTCTTATATCTACGTTGAACTCCAAATCGGAGTTCCTGTTTTATTAGCTTGAAATCCAAGCTTAATGTTCCTTCCAAGTTCCCGAGGGAATTTTGAAAGCCTGCGTATTATAGTGAGATTGGTGATAAATGCAACAACTTTTTAGGATTAAAACGAATAAAGTCTGCTTTGTATAATATTTCAGTTAAATTCAGTTAAGCTATGTCTTTGCTTTACTATAGTTAATTTGAATAAACCCAAAAGCCACACTATGGCAATGGTCAGTCCAGTTAATAATTGCTATTCTATGGCGCTTTTTTGTTTCTATTATTACTCTTAATTACTTTGGTGAGTTAATGCGTATCATTAATCGTTGTTTAAATATCATTTCTGCCGGTATGAACCGCTTATTTGTTAAAAGTAAGGTCTTGCCAGAAAACCCGATTGAGCAATATAACCTAAACCCCGCCAACCCGACCTTTTATATTGTTAGACTCAATGCGCGCTCTGATTTAGCGGCACTCGCGCGCGTGTGTAAAAAATACGGCTTACCAAGTCCAACAGAAGAGCAGCTTTTGGGAAATAAAGAACTTGATCGTTTTATTGGTATTCAAAACCCGCCGCCTCTGTTTGGTAATAAAAGTAAACCCAGTAATGCACTTCACCAAGGCAAACACATTATTGACCACCTAATGTACTCAGGTGAGAAAAACGTACAGGTTATCCCAGTTACTATTTTATGGGGTCGTAACCCAGGTAAAGAAAAGCCAGGTTTAGGTACATTGGTATCACACTCACTTACGCCAAGCTGGTTTCGTAAGTTCTTTGTCATTTTGTTTTCAGGTCGTGACAACTTTATTCGCTTTAGCCAACCACTCGACTTATCGCTCTTGGTAAACGAAAAAGCCGATGTTGATGAACTGCCACATAAATTGCTACGTGTTGCTCGCGTGCACTTCCGTCGTCAGAAACTGGCAGCTACCGGGCCAAAAATGCCCTCACGTGAGCAGTTGTTTAATTCGCTGCTTGCCTCGCCAACCATCAAAAAAGCAATTCAAGTTGAGGCGAAAGAAAAAAACATTAGCCAAAATGAAGCGCGTCAAAATGCGCTTAAATTATTAGACGAGATCGCTGCTAACTACAGTGACGCGACTATTCGTGTTGCCGATCGTATTTTGACGTGGCTGTGGAATAAGTTGTATAACGGCATCGATATTAAATTTTCTGAGCAAGTCCATGAGCTAACCGACAAAGGCCACGAGATTATCTATATGCCTTGTCACCGCTCGCATATGGATTACTTATTACTGACCTATTCGATTTACCATTTAGGCTTAGTACCGCCGCACATTGCAGCGGGCATCAACTTAAACTTCTTCCCTGCAGGTGGCGTATTCCGCCGCAGTGGTGCATTTTTCATTCGTCGCTCATTCGCGGGCAATAAATTGTACTCCTCTGTATTTAAAGAGTACCTAAGCCAGTTATTCATTAAAGGCTACTCAGTAAAGTTTTATACAGAAGGTGGCCGCAGTCGTACAGGTCGTTTATTACCACCTAAAACGGGTATGTTAGCAATGACATTGCAAGCGATGCTGCGCGGTATCGATCGCCCTATTTCGATTGTGCCCGTTTACATTGGTTATGAGCACGTAATGGAGATTAATACGTATTTAAAAGAGCTGGCAGGTAACGACAAAAAAGGCGAATCCGTATTAGGGATTTTTAAGGCTATTAAAAACCTTAAAAACTATGGCCGTGGCTACTTAAACTTTGGCGACCCCATTTCGATAAACCAATACCTTAATGAGCAGCAACCTGATTGGCGTGAATCGATTCACCCAACAGATGTACAAAAACCACACTGGTTGGGCCCACAAGTCGCTAATCTTGCAGACAAAGTGATGGTTAATATCAATAGCGCTGCGGCGCTTAATGCGGTGAATTTGTTAGCGATGATCTTACTGGTTAACGATAAACATGCGCTGAGTAAACCCAAACTGATTGCCCAACTTGAGTTCTACTTGCACCTGCAACGTAGTGCAAGCTATAGCGACAAAGTGACCACCCCCAATGAAAGCGCAGAGCAGCTGTTAGAGCATGCATTGAAACTGAATAAATTTGATGTGATCAGCGACGAATTTGGCGAAATCATTGCAATTAGCGATAAAGAAAAAACGCTGTTTAACTATTATCGTAATAATGTGTTGCACTTGTTCGCTGTTCCCAGCTTACTGGCACTGCATTTATTTAAAACACACAAAACGACTCTGGCTGATTGCCAAGCCGTGATTACACGCTTTTACCCGCTATTTGCCAAAGAGTGGTTCTTACATGAGTTAGATGAAAACTACATTACTCGCGTTCTTGCCAGCTTTGTTGATCAAGACTTAATTGAAATCGATGGCAATAATATCAAAGTGACAAACAGCAACGACTGCTTAGCAAAACTCGAAATGCTAGGGCGAGCCTTGAGCTTAACCTTGCAGCGTTATGCAATCGTGGTTGGCTTTATTCAAACCAGCAAGGGGATTGAGCGAGAAGAGCTTGAGCACGAAAGCCAAGTATTAGCAGAGCGTTTAGGCACGCTGCATGGCATTAAAACCCCTGAGTTTTTTGATAAAAAAGTACTTATCGGGTTTATTTCAAGCTTACGTGAGCAAAAGTTAATTACCGAAACAGAGCACGGTTTTACCGGTAGTAATGCACTTTGTGAAGTATATATGTATCTAAAAGCATTGCTGCCAGCACGTGTCTGGCAGTCAATTGATGACATAGTGCAAAGCCAAGCTACACACTCAAAGGATTAGCGCTGGCGCATCACCCCTTCTTGGATCGTTGAGGCAACTAAGTTGCCTTGACGGTCAAAGAACTGCCCTCTCACCAAACCCCTTCCCGAGCTCGCACTTGGGCTATCAATCGAATATAAAATCCAATCATCAAGCCTAAACGGACGATGAAACCACATCGCATGGTCAATTGTCGCCACTTGCATATTAGGTTGCATAAACGACACACCGTGCGGTTGTAAAGCCGTAGGTAAAAACTCAAAGTCCGATGCATACGCCAATAAATAATTATGAATGCGTTGGTCATCTGGCATCTCGCCATTGGCTTTAAACCAAATGTGCTTAACAGGTTCCATTACCTGAGGTTTAAATGGGTTATGAAACGTGACTGGGCGCATTTCAATCGGCACCTCACGAATAAATTTATTGCGGATCACCTCGGGTATATGCTCAGCATTCGCTTGGTAAAATTCAAGCGATGACTTAAGTTCTTCAGGCTGGGGTACATCTGGCATATGGGCTTGATGCGACAGCCCCTCTTCTTCCCCTTGAAATGACGCTGTCATATAAAAAATTGGTTTGCCATATTGAATCGCTTTCACGCGACGCGTACTAAAACTTTTACCATCACGAATATTTTCGACGTCATAAATGATTGGTTTTTCGGCATCACCAGGGCGTAAAAAATAGGAATGCAAAGAATGGACAATACGCCCTTCTGGTAACGTTTCTTTGGCAGCCGACAACGCTTGCCCCATAACTTGACCACCGAATACAGCACGAAACCCTAAATCTTGGCTTTGCCCTCGATACAAGCCTTGCTCAATTTCTTCTAACGATAGCAACGACAGTAAATCATCTAATACTTGGCTCATTTATTTATCCTCAATCCCGACAAGCGTTTAATGATACTATAGACTAATTGGAAGTAAATCTTTGTAAGGGCACCTAATTATGGCTTATTGGCTTTTTAAAACCGAACCTGATGCGTTTTCAATCAATGATTTAAAAAACGCGCCAAAGCAAACCTCAATGTGGGATGGTGTACGTAATTATCAAGCCCGTAACTTTATGCGTGATGGTATAAAAGCAGGGGATTTAGTGATGATTTATCACTCAAGCTGTAAACATGTAGGTGTTGCGGGCATTGGCGAAATAACACGTGAAGCCTATGCCGATCCAACGCAATTTGATTTAAGCAGTGACTACTATGATGCGAAGGCCACAGCAGAAAACCCACGTTGGTTTGTCGTTGATGTTACTTATAAAGCGCACCTTAACAAACTAGTGAGCTTACAAGCGATAAAAGCAAATGACGCCATCACTGACATAGCCCTAAAAAAAGGCGGGCGTTTATCAGTCATGCCCGTCACGGAGCATGATTGGCAACAAATAATCGCCATGAGTGAAAGCTAACATATTAAAGTCGCAGCCATTTTTATTAAATGGCTATTTTTGCTATAATGTGTCCCCTTTATTTTAGAGGTACCGTGGGGGATATATGAAATTATTGTATTGGCTAGATGAATGGACCCAGCTCCCCCATGCAGAACAGCAAAAACAAGTGCCGTTCACAGGCGGCGACTTACTCGGTGATGTGTATGTGAAATATCATATCATCGACGCCAGCAAACCTCTGCTATTTACCTTTTCTCCTGCGGGGACAAATTATCAAGAACATGACCTTACTGATGATTTCTCACCATGGGCCTACAAGCTCGCAAAAAAGCAAGATGTTAATATCATTGCCTTTCAACATTTAGGTATCAGTAACTGGTTTAGACACCGTAATTTATTATTTTTTATTGAGCAGTTAGCCCCTCTTATTGGCAGCTTTAAAGAACGCTTAGGCTATGGTTTAAGCCGAGGAGGCTTTGCAGTAGGTGCATTTGCGAATTTGTTGAAGCTCGATAAGGTGCTGCTATTTCACCCTGTCAGTACAAAAAATAAAGAAAAAGCGCCATGGGATGACCGTTCAAGTACTGATATCGCACAAAAATTTGATTGGGCAGGTGATTACCACGACGTAGATTTAGGGCAGGCTAAAGGTTACATTATTTATGACCCGACCAATCGAATTGACCGCGCTCACGCTAAACGGTATTCACAATTAACCCATTTACGGGTGTTTGGCATGGGTCACAGTGTTCATGCAACCTATTTAAATAAGTTTGGTTTTTATAAGGATGTGGCGGTGGATTTTATTCGCCATCAACAGGTTGATATTGCCCAGTTTCGCCAACAAACAAAAACCTTGCGCTTTAAAGAAGATTACTACCGACGCTTAAATAAAGCGAATAAAGGCTCTGCACACCGTTTAGCCTTGCTCAGTACCGCACATAATATTTTGATTGATGAAAAGGCTGAGCATCTCCAAGAGCAAAAGGAAGCTGTTGATGTACAGCCTCTGATTGATATAGCCATTAAGCACCAAGAGGCGCACCCTAAAGACGCGATAAAGTTACTCGAAGTCGCTCAGCAACTGTCGCCAGATGATCCATTGATTGAACATAAATTAAAGCAACTCAAGTAATCTAGCTTTTACCTTTACGGTGCTTTTTGACGTGCCCATGCTTGGGCACAATGGTCAGATACATAATCAAACCAAGCCACGAGAAAAAGATGATACCGATCAACCAGGCATTCTTTTCGTGACCTTGCGTGCGCTTACTATTGAGTACAATGACCACAGGTAAAATGTAGGCACTGAGAACAATAATTAAAAACGCGACTTCATTCATTATTTCACCAAGGCCGGCCAATCAACTTCGTTGCTTAACACACGCTCAACAGCAATATAATGTAAAATATCGCCTTCACTAACGACATAGTCAAGCGGCGGATTTAAATCCATATCTTGCGCACTAAGATTATGGGCAACGCCCAATAAAATAGCGTCATGACTTTGCTTAAAATGATGAAATAAATTACCAAATGTCATTGCTTGCACTCCCTTAGGAATTGGCAAACTGAACTGTGTATCACCATGTAAGGTTGATAATAGCTCTTCCTGAACACGGCTTGAGCCAGGATCTTGCATAGAGCGTACAAGTATTTCAGCCGATTTTGCACTGCTGCACTCGACATTATGGCAATGCTCTAGCAACATTTCGATTTTTGTTTCATCATCAAAATGCGCGCTGATATGGCAGTGTTCATTCACTAATTTGCTGATACGTAACGCTGTAGTAAACGTTTGGTCGTCATCTTGACCATCTATAATAATTTTATCTGCGCGTTCAATCGCCACTCGTTTTAGCTCGTCAATGTCGGTAAAGCTGCTTAAACGGGCAAAATCGACGTGCGGGTTGGCTAAAAATGGATGCTCCATTTGCTCTGTCACAGCGAGCAGAATACGACGATCTAAACGTTTTTGATCTGCTAAAATATAGTCAATCATCTTTTTAGTCCGCGTGTCATGCCAGCCAAAAATAATGATGTGATTGTTAATATGTGCGAAGCTTTTATCACCCGTCATAGCGCGCCTAATTAAGTAAGTTACTGTTTGCCCTGTTTTTCCTAACAGAACGCCAAATAATGCTAAACCAAATGGTATTTGTAATATTGCAACAATCCAACGTCCCAATTCTGTACTGGCGCTAAAGTCGCCATACCCTACCGTTGACGTTGTCACAACATAATAATAAAAATAGGTGCTAAGTGGTGTTAAGGCCTGCTCGCCAACAAGCACAAGTAACCACCAAATAAGTAGCATGTGCAATAGGGTTGTTATTACCACAGCTTGCCAACTCACTTGGTCAATATGGCTGCGAATAATCACCACTAAACGATTAAATAGATGATGCATAATCCTTGCAAATAGTCGTAGAGGAATTTATCCGATACGGTACTTTAATGCTTAGCCTTTGGCAACTGATGGAAAATTACTAATGCGTAACAATGAAAATTAATAGTAGACTATACTTTCTCTGTATTTAGTATTTAGGGTGATATATGTCTGGTGTTTTAGCCTCAGTCGACAAACGCACGCAACTGGTCGGTGAAAACCGTTTAGAGCTATTGCTTTTTTACCTGCATAGCCGCCATCTATTTGCCCTCAATGTTTTTAAAGTCAAAGAAGTGGTAAAAATACCACATATAAGCAAAGTCCCCCACGCCCACCCTAAGGTTGCTGGCGTGGTCGATATTCGTGGCGAATCCATCCCCGTGATTGATTTACGCAAGGCGATTTGTATGCCTGATGCACAGCATATCGAAGATACCAACCTTGTAATTACTGAATACAACCGAACGGTGCAAGGCTTTTTGATTGGGAAGGTCGATCAAATCATCAACATGACATGGTCTGACATCATGCCACCGCCAACGGCGATTGGTAAAAATCACTACTTAACCGCACTCACTAAAATCAAACGCGATGGCCAAGAACACTTAGTGGAGATCATTGATGTTGAAAAAGTACTCGCTGAAATCATCGAATACGAAGTCAATATTTCTGACGACATTTTAGATCAAAGCATCGTTAATGAGTTTGCTGGTCGTAAAATACTGCATGCTGATGACTCTCCCACAGCCCGCAAACAAGTGAGTGACACGCTCTCTCAACTTGGTATTGAAATTATCCCTGCACGTAACGGACTTGAAGCACTTAACATGCTGAAGAGGTGGGCAGATGAAGGCAAAGATGTTGAAAAAGAACTGCTGATGGTGATCACCGATGCAGAAATGCCCGCGATGGACGGTTACCGCCTTACACACGAAATTCGTAACGATAATCGTCTTAAAAACTTACACATTGTATTGAACACTTCACTCAGTGGTAGCTTTAATCAGGCGATGGTCGAAAAAGTCGGCTGTAATGCCTTTTTATCAAAGTTTCAGCCCATTTTACTGGTTGAAGAAGTGCAGGCACGACTAAAAGCGGTACTCGAACAGCAACCGTAACACTGCTTTTTCTAATACACCGAATACAGTCTCCTCGGTATCAATTTGCCAATTAGCTTCATTCATGATTAATTGGCACTATCGATTCAACGACAACAATAAAAACTATGCTAAATCGCGTTGCTAAACCATTTACCAAGCTGGTTGAACGTTATCTACCAGATCCATTTATTTTCGTCATTTTATTAACCTTGCTGAGCTTTATTGTGGCCAGTATTTTTACCCCCTCGTCCCCGGTGCAAGTATTAGCTGCGTGGGGAGGTGGTTTTTGGAACTTATTGCAATTTGCCATGCAAATGCTGCTGGTCTTGCTAACAGGTTATATGCTGGCAAGTACCCCTGTTATGCGACACCTGTTAACCACGCTTGCGACGCTCGCGAATACCCCCGCTAAAGCAATCATACTAGTAACGTTAGTTTCTTTATTGGCAAGTTGGATAAACTGGGGATTTGGCTTGGTTATAGGGGCTTTATTTGCCAAAGCGATTGCCAAACAAACCCGGGTAGATTACCGACTACTGGTTGCCAGCGCTTATTCAGGCTTTATTGTCTGGCATGGTGGTTTAGCGGGTTCAGTACCGCTAACTATCGCCACCGACGGGCACTTTTCGGAACAAAGTATTGGGGTAATTGGCACTGAAAACACCGTCTTCGCAGGCTTTAATATTGCGATTGTGCTGGGTTTATTTATTATTATGCCATTGGTTAATCGCTACATGTTGCCAAACGAGAAAGACAGTGTGTATGTTGACCCAGCAAAACTTAACGATGAGCCCACGGCATCAGTAAAACCCACTCGCCCAGCCGAAGTGATTGAGCATAGTCGTATATTAGGTATCGGTATTGGCCTTGTTGGTCTTGGCTATCTATTTTATTACTTTGTGCTCAGTGGCGGTGGCTTAAACTTAAATAGTGTCATCGCTATTTTCCTGTTCAGCGCTATTTTACTGCATCAAACACCTCATAATTTACTGCAAAGCTTACAACAGGCGATCCCGAGTGGCGCAGGCATCGTGATTCAATTTCCATTTTATGCAGGGATTATGGCCATCATGGTCAAAACAGGACTTGCCCAGCAAATATCTGAAGGGTTTATTGCCATTGCAACCACTGAATCACTGCCCTTTTGGAGCTTTTTAAGTGCGGGGTTTGTAAATATTTTTGTGCCATCTGGTGGAGGTCAATGGGCCGTTCAGGCACCAATCGTGATCCCGGCAGCACACGCACTCGGTGCCGACATACCTCGTGTAGCGATGGCCGTTGCGTGGGGTGATGCGTGGACTAACCTGATACAACCCTTTTGGGCACTCCCTGTGCTTGCCATTGCAGGCCTAAAAGCCAAAGACATCATGGGCTTTTGCTTGGTGCAACTGATCATCACGGGTGTGTTTATTTCATTAATGTTGAGTTTTTATCCTTAAAAAGCAAAGCAGGAAGTGTAAAAACACTTCCTGCTTAGTCATTAGATTCACAAAAATATTCGCTCTGCTTTTGTAAACTTAACTCGATAAAATTTTCATTGGTAGGCTTAAAATTGCGCTTTCAGAGTCGGCAAAGTGCATCATAACAGCCACATGTCCGGCAACAACAAGTGCATACATTACCGCTGAAAAGCCTTGGCCATAGGTGTCCAGAGGGATTAAATGCGAGTAATGACGGCCGCGCCATTCGAAGACAATTTCCAGCGCCCCAACAAATAAGAAAAACACCAACAGCATTAAGCCAAAGGTGTAACTTAACCATAAGCCAAATAACACCCCTAATAAACACACGCTTAAACCAATCCAAGATCGCATTGAAAAGCTAATACTTTTTAAAACATGGCCGCCATCTAGCGGTAAAATTGGTAATAGGTTAAATAAATTAAGCAAAGCACTCAGTACAGCAACACCGGCAAATATTTCCATTTCAGTGGCGTAATAAAGCACCACGCCGAGCACTGAGGTAATTAAACCAAATGCAGGCCCCATGAGTGAGATCACCACATCTTGCCAGCGCGTTGTTATTTTATCGTCGGATACAGCCAGTCCTCCAACAAAAGGGATAAGATAAATACCCTTGGTTTTAATACCAAAGTATTTCATGGCTCTAACATGACCATATTCATGCACCACTAAACAAGCAATCAGCATTAGCGCAAACTCGATTGAGAATAGCCATGCATAGCCGGCAACTGACGCACCAGCGAGTGCCGCTTTGACGACCTTTGCACTTTTAAAGAGTTTAAATCCTAACGCGAGCAAACCGATGATGCCACGTTTTGGCTCAGCCTCTTGCATAGCGGGTAATGCAAGTTGACTCACCCACTGTTGATTTACATAAACACCCAAGCTTTTATCGAGCACGGTGCTGGTATCTAACCCGATACGCTGCCCTTGAAAATCAAACTCATACATTTGTTGTTCTGGGTTCTCGAACGCAATCGCTTGTTGTTGATGAAATAATTGCACTAACTGCGCGCCCTTTAAATGCAATGTAAAGGTTTCATTTGCTAAGCTCAGCTGAAGTCTGATCATAATCTATTTAACGGCTAATAAGGAGTGTGGCTATTATACTGAGGCGGCGCTAAATTACGAATTAACTCTTGCGGCCCTTGTTGTGATTATTTACATCAATACACAAGTAAAAAACATGACGAAATAGCATTTTTCTACTACTTTTAACTAAAGCATTTCTTGTTCATGGAGTGAATATGGTGAAGTCAGCACGGCATATACTCGTAGTCGATGATTCTAAAGCGATTCTTATCGTTATGCAGGCCATTTTAAATGAGCTTGAAGTTCCTCATTTCACAACCTGCTTAAGTGCTTGCGAAGCCTTAGAGAAAATAAAAAAAGCCCCGCATTATTTTGATGCCGTCTTCACTGATTTAAATATGCCTGATATGGATGGTATGGAGCTTATGCGTCATTTAGGCGCAATGAAATACCATGGTGCGATCGCAATCATTTCTGAAATGGACCCTAAAGTCATCGATTTAGCGGCTGACCTTGCACGTAAACACAACGCGCATCTTATTGGCAATATTTCAAAACCCGTGCAACTGAATCAAGTTTACTTACTACTCCAAAAACTTGAGCATTTTTCGATTCATGTCGAACGAACAAAATCCCCGATTTCGGAGTCACTTTTACTGCATGCTATTAGCCACAATGAAGTCGTGCCATTTTATCAACCAAAAATTAATCGCCATGACAATCGGGTTGAAAGTATTGAAGTGCTGGCACGAATTAACACCAGTAAAGAAGATGATATCGTTTTACCCGAACGCTTTATCTGTATTGCCGAAGATTTAGATCTTATTAACCTTATTACTTTTCAATTATTTGAAAAGGCGACGAGCGACTTTTCTGAAATTAAAGAGCACTTTGAACCAAATTTAAAACTGGCTTTTAATTTATCGCCTTCACAGCTTGAAGACTTAAGCTGCCCAGATAAACTAGCCCTCATTTTGCACTTAAACAATTTATCGCCAAGCGAAGTGATTTTAGAAATTACAGAGCAGTATGCACTTCGTAGTGCCGCACAACTCGAAACCCTAAACCGCCTTAGAATGCGTGGTTTTGGTATTTCGCTCGATGACTTTGGGACCGGCTTCACCAACGTGCAACAACTCAAAACCCTGCCTTTTACAGAGATAAAAATAGACAGGACACTAATCAGTAATATTGAAACTGATCAGTTTTCACAAGTTATCGTCAGTAGCTTAGTAAATATTGCGATTCAAGAAGACTTAGCCATTGTGGCTGAGGGGATAGAGCGCGTAGAAGAGCTTGACTACCTAGACCGCTATAAAGAATTTATCTTAATGCAGGGTTTTTTACTTTGCCGCCCGAAAGCCAAAGAAGACTTTTTAAATTGGTCATTTTCATGGCGGCAAATGGTTAAAACCGCAGCGGGGTATCGCCGCTAAGGCTCACGTTTATCGTCGCTAACAATCGTATTACTGCTCTCTAAACGCTGCCGCCAGCGCTGCTTTGCCTCTTTTTGCATATTGGCAGATTGGTCATGTTCGTCAACGATTTCAAGCCCCATTAAGGCCTCAATTAAATCTTCCAATGTCACAATGCCTTGAATATCACCATATTCATCAACCACTAAGCAAATATGAACACGTTGCGATAATAAGGTTTCAAGCAAAGTAGGCACATGCAAGGTTTCTGGCACCGTATAAATAGGCTTGACCAGCTTGCTAATTTTGTAGTCTTCACCCAAGCGATGGTAAGCAAGCATAATATCGTTTTTATGTACAAAACCAATAATGTCATCGCCATTTTTATCGTATACCAACACCCTAGAAAATGACGATGAACCATATTCCGATAAATACTGATTCACTGTAATATCTTTGTGTACTTTAAAAAGCACAGTGCGCGGCGTCATTAATGTATCAAGTTTGGCATGGCGAAAATGCAATAAACTGCGAATAATCTCAGACTCATCTTGTCTAAGTGCCCCAGATTCAGTGCCTATATCTGCCATTGCTTCAATTTCTTGACGTATATAATATGCTTCATCGTAATTGCGCCCTAAAAAGCGCGTTAAGATATCCGCAAACCAAACAAAGGGTTTTAAGATAAAGACTAAACCCACCAGGCTTACGCTTACGATGGGGGTTAAAGCACGCCAGTAATTAGCACCTAATGTTTTTGGAATAATTTCGGATAACACGAGTACCAGTAGTGTCATTATTGCTGAAGCAATGCCGACAGCCGCATCCGAAAAAACCACCGCGGCTTGCGCACCAACACCCGCAGCACCTGCAGTATGAGCAATCGTATTTAAAGTTAAAATAGCCGCCAATGGTTGATCTATATTGTCTTTCAACTTAGCAACACGCTCAGCTAAAAGAGGTTGCTGTTTTCGTATTAAAGCAACATAGCTTGGCGTAATGCTTAGCAACACAGCCTCCATTACTGAGCATAAAAAAGAAACGGTAATTGCCACCAGCATGTATACAAGTAATAGTGTCACTGTGCGCCCTCAGCTTTAATGAAGTGCCTCACCTTAACAAGTGTTTACACGAAGCTCAATCCATTCTGCATTCTAACGCAGCACACTTTTTGACATTTTTGCTGCGTGTTATATTGCTCTAAACCACCATTTAATAGGCTAAATCATGATGTTTACAACAACTTGGCTGAGCAAGCGCGCTCGCTTAAAAACAGCACTCAGCGCTGTGGCACTGTGCACTTTAACAAGCACAGCAATGGCTGCTGCCATTGATAAGTCTGCAATACAATTTATTGGTCCACTTAGCGATGACATGCAACTTAAGCCCTATCAAACCGAGCACCGCGATGCCATCATCGCCAATCTACTGCCACACTTACAAAAAAATACCTCCCGTGTACGTGTCTTTGGTGATGAACAAGATTGGCAAGCATTTGATAAAGTAAGTGCCCTTACTTTAGGGGGCCTGCAAGCCCTAAAATTCACAGCGTCAGCCGAACGTTTTAGTCAAGGTAAGTTAACGTTAAAGGGGATCGAAAACGCCCAGTTATTTATTAACGGCGAAAAACAGACTGAAAAAGATAAAACTTATGAATTGGCATTGAGTCAAGGCGACCATCAAATAGTGATCATCACAGAGCAAGTGCCTAATTGGCATGATGTTGCCATTGATTTTGAAGCTAAATCAGAGGAAAGCGCTCTGACCTTTTCAGCAAAAGAGCAGCATGGTTTATCGGCAAAGCAATTATTTGATGCGCCAACGATAAGCTACATTTCTATGTCACCAAATGGCGCACATTTTTTGGCGAGTACACGCCATTACGACGATAAATCAGCAAACCAAGCTCTGTATGTCACTGAGTTAAAAAACGCTAAAAATAAGACTATTTATCGTTTTGAATCAGCGCAGCCTAGCAATATAACTTGGAGCCCAGACGGTTCAAGCTTGGTGTATTTAATCGAGGGCGAGCTTAAGCGCTTAAATTTAGAAACACTGCAACTCACTGTCATAGCTAAGCATCTTGCAGGCGCAAATGGGTTTCAATTTTACAATAATGACAGCTTAATTTTTAGTTGGTCAAAATCACCCAGCGACGATGGAAAACTCACCAAGCACTATCAAGGGCTTCAAGACCGTTGGTCTTATGCGCGTACCACGTCACAAGTGTACTTACTCGATATAAGCACAGGATTAAGTAAAATTTTAAGTCAAGGCCCGCTGAGCCATTCACTTGAAGACTTCGATGCTCAACAAGGTGTTGTGTTAATGAGTCGCTCAGCCCAAGCTATGAACCGTTCGCCAGAACCCGCGACTGAACTTGTTGAGCTAAATATTGCCACTGCAACGAGTAGTGTACTTGGCCAATTTAAAACCTTTAATCAAGCAAAATACACCGACGACGGTATTTATGTTACAGCTGGCCCTGACTTCAGAGATGGCCTTGGCCGTAATTTACCCGAAGGCATGCTTGCCAATAATTACGATGGGCAACTTTACTTACTTAGCCGCGATGGCAAAAAGGCGACAGCACTAAGCAAAGAGTTTGACCCGGCGATAGGCCAACTTACGGTGCTTGCAAATGGCGATGCACTGTTAAAAGTGACTGAGCAAGATACTGTGCAATTATATCAATACGATTTAAGCAAAAAACGTTTTAACAACGTGAATACAGGCTTTGATGTTGTTGAGCAATTTAGTTTCTCAGACGAGCGTAACCCTACTCTGCTTGTTACAGGCACCACAGCATCAACACCACAACAACTTAAGCAACTCACTGTAGGTAAAAGTCGTACTAAGGTGCTGTGGGACTCCACACCAATTAGCTACCAACACACTGATATTGCAGCGCTTGAAGAGTTTAATTTCATTAACCCTGAAGGTGTAGAAATTAAAGGTCGCGTGTACTTGCCGCATAATATAGATAAGAGTAAACAATACCCTGCTTTGGTTTACTACTATGGCGGTACATCACCGGTGACGCGTGGCTTTACTGGGCGTTACCCTTTTAACCTGTGGGCGGAACATGATTATGTGGTTTACGTTATTCAACCAACAGGTGCAACGGGATTTGGCCAAGAGTTTTCGGCTAAACACGTTAATGCATGGGGTGAATACACCGCAAACGATATTATTAATGGCACACGAGCATTTCTTAACCAGTATCCGTTTGTCGATAGTAAACGCGTTGGTAACTTAGGCGCCTCATACGGTGGCTTTATGACCATGCTGCTGGCGACAAAAACAGATATGTTTAGTGCCTCTATTGCACATGCGGGAATTTCAAATATCACGTCTTATTGGGGCCAAGGTTGGTGGGGATATTTATACTCAGCTGAAGCATCTAAAAATAGCTACCCGTGGAATAACCCGCAACTTTATAGCCAACACAGTCCCGTGTTTCATGCTGACAAAGTAACAACGCCGCTATTACTACTTCATGGTGACTCAGATACCAATGTACCGGTTGGTGAAAGCCACAATATGTACACGGCATTAAAGTTATTAGGTAAAGATGTTGATCTGATTGAATATAAAGGTGCAGATCACCAAATATTTGCCCGTGACAAACGCTTTGATTGGTGGAATACGATGCTGGCTTATTTCGATAAAAACTTAAAAGATCAGCCTCAATGGTGGCAGTATCTTTACCCTGAAAAATAACAAAAAACATCACTGAGTACCTGCAAAGGTACTCAGCTTTTTACAAATAAATAAAAGCTAAGCCATTAAATTGTAAGAAACAGTTACAAACCGCTCCATTGCACTTCTCAGCCTTTACCATACAGTGCTAACATAACAGCAAATCAAGTATGAAATTAAAGCGAATGACTATTCAAGTTTTATTGGTTGAAGACGACGAGCTTCTCGTTAAACGCATTCTCAATCATTTTAAAGAGACTGAATTTAATATTGAGGTAGATTCAACGGGAGCCGATGCTTTAAGCATCGTGCAATCACGTGCCTCTCTACAAGATGCAATTTCTCTGGCAGTGATCGACATAGTCTTACCCAAGCGCGATGGTTTGTTACTTGCCAAAGAGCTCAATGCACTGACCAATATTGGTGTAATTGTTTTATCTAGTCGTGACTCACAAGCCGATCGTATTGCAGGCCTTGCTCAAGGCGCTGATGATTATATTTGTAAACCGGTTGACCTGCTTGAACTTGAGCTAAGAATGCGCGCCCTTTACAAACGTTTAAAAGGCTCACAACACGACGATGAAAGTGAAGAGTTTATAGAATATGCCGACTTTAAGCTGCACCCTGACAATCGCACTTTGATCACCCCAAGTGGCGAAGAGTCTCGCCTCACTGAAGCTGAACATAAAGTGCTTATTTGCTTGATTGCCAACGCAGGAAAAGCAACCTCTCGAGAGAAAATATCTGAAGAGATTGGGCAACCCGACTGGAGCCCAAGTGACCGTACCGTCGATGTGTTAATTGGCCGTTTACGTAAAAAGCTCAGTGACGAAAAAGATCAAAAGCGCATCGTAACAGTTCGTGGTAAAGGTTATATGCTTTCTATTTAGGTATACACAGCGCCTAAATGACTCATTGTTTATAAACATACCACCTAACACGGTGACGCTTGCTAAAACACGTAAAATATTGAATAAAGCATCGATTTAAAATTGTGTTAATTGGCTTATTAGGCGCTCAAAGGCACGATAATTTAATGCCTCTTTTAATTCGCTTAAGGTGATCGTTGGTTGCTCTTTTAAGTCACTAATTGTTCGGGCAACTTTAATAACACGATGGTAAGAACGTGGTGACAGCGCCAGTTTTTCACTGGCTCTCGCTAAAAACTGCAACTCTGCAGCTGCAAGCTCACAATATCGACTCATTTCTTTATTGTTCAATCGTGCATTCACTTTACCTTGCCGTGCATGCTGAAGCGCATGCGCTCGCTCCACACGTTTACGTACTTGCTGACTGCTCTCTTCTGGTTCGGTACTTTGCAATTGAGCGCTGGTAAGTCGTGGTAATTCAATTTGTAAATCTATTCGGTCAATAAACGGACCCGATACACGAGATAAATAACGCAATACTTGATCTGGTGTCGCACGCTTGTCGTTATGGCTTCCCGTTGGGCTGGGATTAAGTGCAGCTATAAGCTGAAATTGAGAAGGAAACTCCATTTGCCTCGCAGCCCTTGATATTGTTACGACCCCAGTTTCCATTGGCTCACGAAGCGAGTCTAGCACTTTACGCTCAAACTCAGGGAGCTCATCCAAAAATAACACGCCGTTGTGTGCCAGTGAAATTTCACCGGGCTTCGGGTTCGATGACCCTCCAACCAGCGCGACTGCCGAACAAGTATGATGTGGATTTCGAAAGGGACGCTCTCGCCACTTAGATAAATCAACAGACTGACCAATAATAGAATAAAGCGCCGCGGTGCTAATTGCTTCATCATCCGACATGGTCGGCATAATGCTTGGCATTCGCTGTGCTAGCATCGATTTACCCGTGCCTGGCGGGCCTAAAAAAAGCAAGTTATGGCCACCAGCAGCCGCGATTTCTAACACACGTTTGGCACCAGGTTGGCCTTTAACATCACTTAAATCATAGATTGAATCGCGTTCTATTTGTTGCTCTGGGTACTCAATATTAAGCGGTAAGGGCTGCTGATTCAGTAAGTCGTTCCATACATCTTGGATAGAATAAATCGCTTTACGTGACACACCAGAAACAAGACTGGCTAAGGTGTCGTTTTCCGCTGGTAAAAAACAGCACCGACCCTTTTCTTTCGCTCCTAATACGGAGGGTAAAATAGCATTCACTCCCCTTACTTCACCATTTAAGGCCAGCTCACCATAAAACTCATAGCGATGAATATCAGGGCACACTATTTGCCCTGATGCCACTAAAATCCCAACGGCAATGGCTAAGTCAAAGCGCCCTCCGTCTTTGGGTAGGTCAGCGGGCGCAAGATTAACGGTGATGCGCTGATCGGGAAAACCAAATTGTGAGTTTTCAAGCGCACTGCGCACTCTATCTTTAGCCTCTTTTACAGAGGCTTCAGGTAAACCAACAATATGAAAAGCAGGTAAGCCATTCCCTAAATGCACTTCGACAATGACTTCTGGAGCTTGCACTCCTACTTGAGCACGAGAGAAAATCCGAGCTAATGACACGTTCCGTTGTCCCTGTAATGTATCCTTGTTATTACAGTTTAGTCGGGATATTTAAAAACATGTAATGTGAGATTCCACTTCATTGCTGCAAGTCGTAATGTGAGGGTCATTAACATGGCCAGTACCATGGCCATTTCTGTCACTAACCCAAGTGAAATTCCCACTGTATAAACGATGCCACCCGCGATACAAGTGATCGCATAAAGCTCACCTTTTAATAACATAGGTATGTTGCCAGCAAGTACATCGCGGATCATGCCTCCGAAGCAACCTGTAATCACTCCCATAATAATAGCCGTGGTATCTGGCATGCCTGCAAGCAGGGCTTTTTGCGCCCCCATTACAGCAAAAAAAGCCAAACCAAACGCATCCGCTATTTGTAAAGCATATAACGGAATAGAGCGCTGTTTATTGATTAGCCGTGTCGAAATAAAAACTGAGACAAGAATAGCCCAAAAGTAACTTTGATCATGTAACCAAAAAACTGGAATATCTAAAATGAGGTCTCGTAAGGTCCCACCCCCAATGGCTGTAACGGTCGCTAACACAACAACTCCAAAGCCATCCATTTTTTTATCGTACGCTAACAACGTCCCAGAAACAGCAAACACGGCAACGCCGATTAAATCAAACCAATGGTAAAGTTCCGTCATGTTTGTAACTAAAAAGTAATGTTACTTACGTTGTAACATAAACTTTTCAATCTTTTAAGCGAAGAATCAATTACTCGCCGCTTTCTACCAACTCAATAAATTGGAGACTTTGCATCATAACCCCATCAGCAAGTGTGGTATCAGAAAAGTACGATTCCTTTTCGGTCGCTTTACTGGGTGTCGCTAATAACACGTTATAGTCCTCTTCTAGCTCAAGCCATAAACTCCGCTCTTTGGCTGTCAACTGCGAATGTTGCTTGCGAACACGATCAGCTTCATAAAAGGCTTCTTGTGCTTTTAAAAATGCATCTTGTGCACTTTCATCCATTTCTTCGCTTGAAAACAAACTAGTACCAATATCGCTGATATCTTCTTGTACTGCATCCATTGTTTTACAGGCTGTTAGGCTGAGTAGAAGAACTGAGAAATAAAATATTTTCATTGATTAAATCCTCAAAAAAAGCCCAGTAACATTGCTGTTACTGGGCTGTGCACGGTTACTGCTTAATTAAACTGCCTGATACAAAAGAATGCAGAGCAGGGTCATCGTTATCATCATAGGTTTCTGGCACTTCGAAGCCTAAAGTCTCAACACTAAAACCACCATCTATCATCATTATGGGGGTCATGAGTACACCATAACCGTAGTTTTGAGTAACGGTCGGGTCGCTGTACATCATTAACGAACCTAGGTGTAGCTCCCATGTCGCTTCTCTCACTTCACCCTCTAATTCAAATGTTGCGGTACCATCATTTGAAATAACAACATTCGATGTTTGCATACCACTGCCATCATCTGCCATGTAGGTAAATCCATGTGAGCCCACTAACTCTGTTTCAGTAAAGGTCGCTTGTTCTATTACTCGCGTGACTCGCTCCATGATGCCGAAATCGTCGCCATCTTTAAAGTGTATAAAGTTACCTTGCGCTTTCACAATAAAGTTAGGGTCGGCTTGCTCAATAGGACTACCATAGGTTTTTTCATAGAAGTCTACTGACACCTTTTGAGTTTCTGTATCGTAGCTGTAATAACCACCTGAAATACCTAACTCATTAAACTCAGTATCATGTGCTAACTCTAAGAATGTGCCATCTTCTTTAAATACGGCAATAAAGAAATCACTGTCAAATGAGCCATCATAGTATCCTCCTATCAGCGGATTAGTTGCACTGTAAATGCGTGTGAGCGTTATAGTACCTTCACCTTCAATATCTAGGGTTAACGTATCACCAGATACGGTGGCTGTGATTGCTCCAGCATCATCAATACCAAAACTACCATTTGTATCTTCGCTAATTTGAACAGAGAATTCACCTGTTGACTCGTTCCACGTAAAATCACCTATTTCATAACCCGCAAAGGCAGTCTCATCATCAGGGTGTGACATAGCTTGGATTTGTAACCACTTACCATCACGTAAGATCACCGCCACTTCAGGTTCATCAGCGAGTTGCCATGCACCATCAAGAGGATGAACAGTCGCGGGACGTTCTATAACAACTTGTTCTTGAGCCATAGCCTCATCGAAGTACCATGCCTGCTTAGCATCTTCTGTACAGCTACTTCCTTGACTGTAAACACACACAGTTAAGAAATCGCGGTCAAATTCAACGACCTCAAATACCCATTCATTGGACATCAACTTACCACTTTGCAGTGCATAGCTGTTTTGCATATACGCGCCTTGATAGGTTGTTGCTATTGAGTACTCAAAAGCACCTGAACTTTTGTCAGTGATAGTTGCCAACTCAATGGTTTCTACCCCAAGCTCTTTTGGAGTATAGAAGTTTGAAAAGTAACGATAGCTTGTATCATCTTCAGCATACATATGCTCCCACCAATACGGCGCAAATCGACTTACACCATAATTACTTGAAACAGAAAACTCTCGAATATGAGAAGCATAATATTCAGGCATTTCGGTGCCATCCATTTCAAATGCACGGTATTTACGATAGGTAAAGAAGTGCTCGCCATCTTTTGCTAGCAGCTGCTGTGTAAACTCTGTATAAACTGGGCAGCTATTGTCGGGTTTATCACAGGTTGCCGATATGCCTCCGGTGTCGGTGTAGTAGTTATTTCGAACAAACACACCTTCGCTGTTAATCTGCCAAGAGCGATAATGTTGATTAAGGCTAAAATTCATTAAGCCATCATCATATACATCGTAATGGAGATCAGGTTGCGCTGAATTTACACCTTGATAAATAGTCCATTTACCCAACACATCACTGTTTGTAAGCTGCAGCGTGTTATCTTTTACAAATAACCCTGTACTTGTAATACTTGAATCATCCGTTTTAGACATTAAAGAAGCTGCGAATTGGTAACCGACATTCATTGATTTTATAAACCAGAACGAGTAGTCAAACGTAAGTGACTCATCGGTGCTAGAAATCATCAACTGGTTATCAGACACTGACCAAGTAATCTCAACCGGTGCGTTGCTATTATTGATAAGTGTTCCCGTACCACCTTCAACTAAATTAAAATTAACGGCACTGCTGTAGCCGTAAAAATCAGATGTATTATCGACATACCATGAACCGACTAAATCGGCTGCGGCAACATTTAAGGTTTGTGTTTTATCGATTAACGTACGATTCGCGGTCAACTCTTCTGTCGATATTATCTCAGTCGTTGATTCGTTTTTCGTTTCAAACGCTGAATAAAGCTCAACAGTTCTATTAGCGTCATTTTCAAGTAAAATGCGCATATCCAAATCAGTTAAGTACTCGCACATTTCTTCTTGAGTCACTGTACCTGCATCAAAATAACACGATACTTTGACTGGTTCAGGAACAGTAATACTGACGACATCATTGTCCTGTGTCCAAGAGAATGAAGCATTAAAATTAATAAAAACATAACTGCCCGTTCCATCAGCGTTAAAATTAATCTGACCCGCGCCAAAACGCGTGTAATACTTGGGCGCCATAACAACATAGTCACCCACAACACTGCCAAATGAGTTATCAACCAACTCTTCATCGTCTTTAATGGTTTCTTTTACTGTTTCTATTAAGGCTGGATCTTGACTGTTCACGGTGTTGATAAAGTCATCAATACTCTCGCTGTCACTGACTAAATCAAGCGTAGACTCTACCCCTTCAGGTAAGCTGTAATCAGGATTATCAACAATAATTTTAATTAGTGCTGATAGCAGCAGTTTTTCGTCAGCATCAATCGCAAGCAAGGCTTTGTCTAATGCATCCTCAGAATCAACCGTGTCGTTATCACGACTAATAAGAGCAAATTCAGCAGTACTTACATTGGTAATATTGACACCAAAGTTTTCTTCTTTGCTCAGTGTTCCATCTTCGCCTGCTTGCGAGATTAAAGTAGCAATCGACTTAAGTTGAGAAACAAACTCTACACCTGGGTTGATGGCGTTATCGCCTAGCGCAACAAGTTTCACCAGTTTATTAGCAAAAGAGTCGTCTACTTCAACATCAACACGGTAGCGGCCTTGCTCATCAGCAGTAATCTCAAATAACTCATCACCAATTTGTACCGCCACATTTGAATTTATAATGGGCTCATCCGTTACAATACCTGTAATTGTGACACTGAGCACTTTACGCTTTAATTGAATAGTGACTTGTGCATTAGCTGTTGCACCATCGTCATCGGTGACGGTCACAGATAACACCACATCCGCATCATCTTCAATTGCAGGTGCCGTTATCGTTAGGCTGCTACTGTCACTACCCGACAAAGCTAAATCAGGACCAGAAATCTGCGACCATGCATAAGTACTAATAGTGCCGTCACTATCAGTGGCGGTTGCTAGAAGCGTTAACTCGCTACCTTCGGTGAGTGTTTCATCGCTGCTTATTGATACTGTAGGGCTTTTATTTTCTGCAACTGGCGGCTTTTTATCCTCGTCGCTATCGCTTCCACTGCCACCACAAGCGGTTAAACCGACAAGACTTGTCGCGAGCAGTAGCTGTTTAAAGTGATTTATTAATCGTGAATTAGGAGGGCTCATCATGTCATTCCTTACATTGATTGCTACGTAGCCACCCAAAAAGAGGCAACTGCACAAACAGTTGCCATATCTCAAGGGAAGCGAAATCTAACAATTATGAACAAAGGCGGGATCTCCGTGACTTCCTTAACCATATACTGAGTTCAGCTATGTTTGCCCGTCAAATATGAACACGTGAGATCCCATCAAAACGGTTCATCTTTCGTTAAGTTTTATAGGTTAGATGAGATGCAAAAATTATGTATGCTTGATGCCGACAAAAATGTACTCAAATACGACATAACAATAAAAATCAATAAGTTAAACGTAGTGACACTGATATTCTTTTGCCGTCATACCATATTTTACTTTAAAAAATTTCGAGAAATGTGAGCGAGATGAAAAACCAATATCGTCAATCACCAAACTAATTTGACGACCTTGGCGTAACAACTCGGCAGCTTTTATGAGTCGATAATCCCGTAAATATTCACTCGGTGTCATGTTGAGAAACACTTTTAACTTACGCTGCAACTGACGTTCACTCAGTGCGAGATGCTTAGCACAATGCGTCATTGAGAATCCTTGTTGCTGATAATTTTCAGATACATAGTGCTCAAGCTTTTCAAGTAACTGTTTATCACGCGGATCAACGGGAGTATCTGCCTTTGGTGGGCTTTGATCTGGCACCTGAATCACATGCTGTTGAGCATATTGATTAACCCAATCAATCCAATTATCGACTTTTAATAATAATTCTTCCCTGTCAAAAGGCTTGGTGATTACATCCAAAGCATGTTGTTTTAAACCGCTTACCCGCGTTTCATAGTCTCCTTTAGCAGTGAGTATTATCACAGGAATATGGCACGTAACAGGGGAGCTATGTAACGCATCTAATACGGCAAAGCCATCCACTTTTGGCATCATTAGGTCTGTCACTATCAAATCTGGCACTTGGCTTTGCGCTATTTGCAAACCAACGTGGCCATCTTCTGCCAGTAATACCTGATAACGCGGGTGTAATTCAGTTTTTAAATAATGACGCAACTCATCATTATCCTCGATAACTAGTACGGTAGGTTGCTCACAATTTTTCTTGGCTTTAAGGTTCTCACTGTCGATACTCACCGAGGTTGCCTGCTCGAGAGCCTCAGCTAATGGGAAACGAAGCGTAAATGTTGTGCCTACCGCTAAGCGACTAACAAGCTGAATGTCGCCTTGATACTTATCAACGAGACGTTTCACAATGGCTAACCCAACACCACTGCCTTCTACATTGGCTTGGCTGCTTACACGGTAAAAGATATCAAATACTTTCTCTTTCTCCGCATCAGCAATCCCTTTACCTGTATCGGTCACCTCAATAAAGGCATTGTTATCATGCGTTGTTATTTTTAAGCTTACACTCCCTTGTTTTGTATACTTGAAGGCATTGCTGAGTAAATTGCTTAATATAGTAATTAGCCCCTCTCGGGTGCTTGATATAAAAATTGCTTCTTCTATTTCAACATAAAACTCTACTGATTGCTCACCGAGTACAGAAAACTGTCCTGCAACCTCACGCGCAATCGCAGACAAGGATACAACCTTAATAATCTCTTCATTGCGCTCATCATAACGGGTCAATGTTAAGAGTTTATCGACCAGATTTTCTAAACGTCGACTGTTTCGTAATACCAAGGTTAACTGCTCACGTTTATCTGTGTTTTTTTCATTAAAAATAAGACGCTGCAATGGTGCGATTAACAAACTAAGTGGCGTACGTAACTCATGAGATGCATGCGTAAAAAAGCGCACTTTATTTTCAAGCGAATCACTAAGCGCATCAGCTTGCTGTTCTATCAGCGCTTTTTGCTCTGCAATTTCATCAGTGCGCTCATTGACAAGTTGCTCTAGTTGATACTTTTGTTTACGGATCCGATAGGTCCAAAGCACCGTTAATAACCACACCAAACATAAGACAAGTACTGCACAAACAACATAAAAAGCAGGGCTTTGCCACCATGGAGCCAGTACTTTGATATTCAATAACAATGGGGCGAGTGCGTTCGCTCCACTTTCGCTACTTGCTTTAACGATAAGCTGATAACTGCCAGGCGGTAAGTTGGTGTAATCTATTGATAAGTAAGGACCAGTTACATTTCTCCATTGCTGTTCAAAACCTTCTAAACGGTAAGAATACTTATTAGTTTTAGGTTCTGAATAATGCAAATAACTGACCTGTAAGTGCATGCGTGTAATATCGGCTGGCACTGTGACAATGCGACTCTTCTCGATTTGGTAAAGGCTACCGAGCTTACTCCCAGCAGAAATAATAAGGTCTTGATCGTCAAACTGTAAACGCGTTAATGCTAACTGCCCACCTTGTTTATTCTTAACGAGTGTTTCAGGGTTAATAACACTTACACCTTGGGTGCCGCCAAACATTAACCGGCCATCTCGCATTTTTAGATAGGCGCCGGCATTAAATTCATTGCCTTGCAAACCGTGACGAGCTTTATAACTGGTGATTGCAAAATTCTCTGGATTTATTTTAGCTAATCCATTGTTTGTACTTACCCAAACCATGCCATCATTGCCTTTTAATAAAGCATAAATCACTTGATTAGGCATACCATCTGCCACATTAATAACCTTTACTTGCTGGCTATTGGTGTCAATGATATTTATTCCATTAGACGTCGCTAACCACATACGTGAACCTTCCTGTAAAAAGGCTCTCACCGTATTATCAGATAAAGCCGATGCGGGGTTACCTTTGCGATAATTAATTAAAGAATCAGTCGCAAAGTTATAGTAATACGCCCCATCCCCATCGGTTGCTATCCACATGTCTGTTGCGGAGCTTTGATATAAGCTTGTCACCCTTGCTGTAGGTATGACTAATTGAGAATGTGCCTGTTTTTCTGAAAAACTGATAAACCGACCTAATTGCCTATCAAAACAAAATAATCCACCACCATTCGTCCCTACCCAGACATTATTTTTCTCATCCACCAGCAAGGCGTAAATACTGTTTTCAGTTAATCCATGGCTCCCTTCATCAGCTCGAAAATGTGTCACACTGCCATCTTGGTGGAGCACATCAATGCCCTGCTGCCAACTACCAACCCAAATGTCTCCATTTAAATCTTCGGTTATCGCTTTAATTGCGTTACTGGTAATTGAATTGGGTAAGTTGCTCGCCACGAGGTGTTTAATACGGTTTAATTGTTGATCAAGGATATCTATCCCGCCCCCCCAACTGCCATACCAAATACGTTGCTGCGAATCTTCAAATAGCGCCCAAGCATCTTTACTTGAAAGCGGTGTCGGTTTTTTTAATTTACTGAATTGAAGTGAAGCAGGATCTAGCTTGCTGATACCATTGGCAGTACCAAACCACATAATATCGCTACTATCACGGTAAATACTGTAAACTCGGTCGTGCGCTAAGCTATATCTGTCAAATGGGTCATGGGTTAAAGCAGAAAACGTGTTGGTTTTGCGATCAAAAATATTGATGCCGCCCCCTCGCGTTGCAAGCCATACTCGACCTTGCTGATCAAACTCGATATCACGAATTTCGTTACTGGTTAACCCGTGCTCTGAGTCGCTCGATTTAAGCCATTGCTGCATCGATTTTGCTGATAAATCAATCTTAAATAACCCACCGCCTTGACTGGCCAACCATATTGTTTCGTCATTTGCCTGCTTTATCGCAAAGATACTCGAATGAATGCTAGGTGGCTTTGTAAATCCATTCAACAACGTACTGACACGTTGTTGCTTAGCTAGATCATAATGAATTAATCCTGCACCATGAGTACCTAGCCACAATACATCGTGTATTTTTGTTATCGCATAAATAGGCTTTTTTATATCCCGCACTAGTGGGGTCACTTTTTCATTGCGTTTATTGTAAGCGAATAAACTGCCATCATACGTGCCGATATACAGCACGTGAGAATCAACAAACAAACTGGTAATACGGTAGTCTGTTAAAATGGGCGAAGAAAATTGGTAATCGTATAACGGGAGTTGATTTACGCCCCCATTGCGGGTGCCTATAAAAAGGTGCGATTCGTTATCGAGTGCAAGCGGATAAATGTAGTTATTCGTTAAACTATTGTTTTCTCCTGTTGACGAAAAAACAATAAATTCATTCCCATCAAAGCGGTTTAACCCTGCTTGCGTAGAGAACCATACAAACCCCTGCTGATCTTGTTGAATATCAAATACAACGCTTTGTGATAAGCCATTATCAATACTGAAATTTTGAAACGCAGGCCACGCAAAAGGTAAAAAAAATAGACTAAAAAGATAAATAAGAAACCGAGTCATCCCTAAAAGCTACACATTTATTATTAGTTATTAATAAAGAATAGTTCAGTTCAGTTAACATTCATAATAGTTCCCCATTTTAACTACATGAAAGAAAAGCTTTTATTATAGTCGGTTCTAAAGCTCATCACGTTTAAGCCCAATAATACCGCTATTGTTTCAGGCAAAAATACGTTGATGTGTATCTAATAATTTTAGTTAATTTAATTTCAGTGGGTTGCGGGAGCGGGGAATTATGAAGGCGAACCGGCGACCTTTAGGTTATAAACCTGAATGTCAGGCATAAAAAAACACGCGGCTGCGTGTCTGATCATTGTTGCTAATTTAATTTCAGTGGGTTGCGGGAGCCTATGAAAGCAAACCGACGACCTTCGGGTCATAAACCTGAATTTCAGGCATAAAAAAACACGCGGTGGCGTGTCTGATCATGTTTGCTAATTTAATTTCAGTTGGTTGCGGGAGCCGGATTTGAACCGACGACCTTCGGGTTATGAGCCCGACGAGCTACCAGGCTGCTCCATCCCGCGCCTGAAATTATTAAGTTTATTTTTCTTCTCACTTAATTTAAGAAGTCAGCCAATTCAAAGAATTGGTTGCGGGAGCCGGATTTGAACCGACGACCTTCGGGTTATGAGCCCGACGAGCTACCAGGCTGCTCCATCCCGCGCCTGAAATTATTAAGTTTATTTTTCTTCTCACTTAATTTAAGAAGTCAGCCAATTTAAAAAATTGGTTGCGGGAGCCGGATTTGAACCGACGACCTTCGGGTTATGAGCCCGACGAGCTACCAGGCTGCTCCATCCCGCGCCTGTAATCTCTTAGTAACATAAGCATGTTAACGATGCCCTGTACCAGAGAGAGCGCTATAATATAGCAAAAAAATTAGAAATCAAGGGTTATAATAATAAAAGCGGTTCAAGCGAACAAAAAGCACACAAAACTACTCTAAATAGCACGTTGATGAGGACTGATCATTTTTTGCCACTCCCAATCTGGGTGTCCCATTACAATAAAATCAGGATTCTCAGTACTTTCTCGTTGATTGTAAGTCAGTGGGTTAAATTCAGCGTCAGTAATGCATCCGCCAGCTTCTTCGACAATTACTTGAGATGCACCAGTATCCCATTCACCTGTTGGGCCAATACGTAAAAAGCAATCTGCTTTCCCCTCAGCAATAATGCAAGCCTTTAATGAACATGACCCTAATGCTACGGTGGCAAACTGAGTATTTAAATATTGACTGACCGCCTCAATTTTTTGCCTGCGACTCACCGCTAATGTTAAGTTATCTGGCGTTGCTACCGAAATTTGCTTATCTTGGCCATTTTCACGTTTAAACGCACCATTTTGATAACTTGCGAAATACGTCACTTGTTTAGCTGGCCAGTGTATAACGCCTAAGACGGGATGATTGTTTTCAATCAACGCAATATTTACCGCAAAGTCGCCACTTTCTAAAATAAACTCTCCCGTACCATCCATAGGATCTAGCAACCAATATCGCTGCCAATGTTTCCTATCTTCAAGTGCTGGAATAGGCGTCTCTTCCGACATAATCGGAATATCGGGAGCCAACTTTCTTAGGCCTGCCATCAATACTTCGTTCGATGCCAAGTCAGCTTTCGTTACGGGTGTATTATCTGACTTTTCTTCAGCACCAATATCATCTTGCTGATAAATAGCCATAATAGCCTCACCTGCCTGCTCAGCTAAACGAATGCACGGTTCTAAAAAATTATTCATTGCCCGCTCCTGACTCTAGGTACTTTGTTAATAATAGCAAAGCTGCAACACTTCGTGCTTCAGTAAAGTCATCTTGTTGTAATAAAGATTGCCAATCTTGTATTGGCCATTTAACAACAACGAGCGGTTCAGGCTCATCACCAGGTAACGTTTCTGGATAAAGTTGCTCTGCATAGAGAATATGCATAGTGGCATTAAAGTAACTGGGTGCCATCGTTACTTTTTTTAGTGCAGAAAAATGCTTCGCACCAAAACCGACCTCTTCTTTAAGCTCTCGGTTTGCGGCTTGCTCTGGTGTTTCTCCAGGATCAATTAAGCCTTTAGGAAAACCGAGTTGATAGTCGTTCGTGCCTGCACAATATTCCCTTACTAATAGCAATTCATTATCAGCTGTAACGGGCACAATCATCACAGCTCCCCGGCCACCACCACGAATTCTTTCGTACTGCCTTTGTTCATCATTAGAAAACTTCAAAGCCAGAGATTCAACAGTAAATAGTCGGCTTTTGGCGACGACTTCGTTAGACAATATTTGCGGAGGTGTTGGGTGCTTTCTCTGTGTCATTGGCATTAATTTGCTATCATGTCAGTTACACTCATGATAAATCTTTTAAAGTGAATTGCCTATGTTAAATTGGTCAAAAATCGATACAGTACTGCTTGATATGGATGGCACTCTGCTCGATTTGCATTTTGATAATTACTTTTGGCTTACCGTTATTCCCGAACAATATGCATTAAAGCATGGACTCAGTTTAGAGCAGGCGAAAACAGACATTTTTCAACGCTATCAAAAAGTAAGCGGCCAAATAAGTTGGTATTGTTTAGATTACTGGCAACAGCAACTCGATTTACCCATTATGGCGTTAAAGCGTGATATTCAGCATTTAATAAAAATTCGCGAAGACGTCCCCCCTTTTCTAACCGAACTTAGAAAAACAGGCAAAGAATTAATCTTACTTACGAATGCCCACCCAGATTGTGTCATGTTAAAGTTTGAGTTAACGGCAATAGACAATTATTTAGATGGCGTTATTTCAACCCATCAATATGGTGTGAGTAAAGAACATCAACCTTTATGGCAGCAAGTGCAACAAGAATGGCAGTTTGATAAAGCGCGCACTTTATTTGTTGATGACAGTCCCGCAGTGCTCGACGCGGCCAAAGAATTTGGCATAGGCCATATACTTGCGGTTGCCAACCCTGATAGCCGACAACCGCATAAACAGTTCGATGGCTATTTATCTACCACCGACTTTCGTGACTTCATGCCCCTAAAATGAGCATAAATAGGTTTATTTAGGGTAACGCTGCTCTAAGCCTTGATAGACAAGCTTTGCAAAATCAGCATGCTCCGTATCGAGGCTTTTAACAACTTCAACTAAATGCTCGTTATCTTCTTGACCGTTCCACACCTTTATATAACTGCCATCTTTGTAACCATGATCTTGGCGGAAGAAATTAAGTGTATTTTTGCCAACATAGCCACGATATAAATCGTCGATGTCCATGCCAATTTGCGCCATACATCCAGCGAATGCGGCAGCATTAAAACGCTTTTCAGCAACGGCGGTTGCAGCCAATAACTCAAGCGTTTGTTTAAAATCGTCAGCTTGCTCAGGCGCACTTAGTTCAGCTTCAAGTTGAGCGGCAAGTTGCTCGTAACTTGTTTCCCCGTCGATACGCAGTGATAAACCAAAATGGAAAATGTCGACCAGCTCCAAAATAACTTGCTCAGTATCTGGGGTTTGTTTTTTCCACCATTTCCAACCATAGTGATCTTTTCACCACATACATTTAAGTTACGAAATTGTTAGCCTTAATCACCCAGAGATGCTATTAGATAATATATTCAAATCAAACTAGTTTGTTAGTGGTGAACTTAGTGGAAAAAAGAACTTTAAAGGATGTAAATATATGTGGGAATAGCTTCGAGTCACTAACAGTCTTTCTTGACTCAAATGGAAATATAATAATTGCTCCATTGCTATACACTATATATTTAGAAAATATTGGCGGAGTCATAAAATGCAAAGAGTACGAGAAAGGTGGTGAGTTATACAAGGAGTTTTATGAAGACTCATTAAGCGAAAGCTCAATCCCCCAATACATTGGGCATATCTTTAATTTTTTTCAATATATAGAAAAATTGAATCTACTCAATGAGGCCCCTGATGTTCACCACTCATATTTAATTCAAGCAAGTCTAGTTAATAAATACCTAAACTCGTACTTACCTAAACACCTTACAAGTGCATCCTTAAGCGTACATCAGGCATCCATAAGATCTTACTTCTACTTTTTATCGAAATTAGGGTTAATAGCCCCTATGAATATTAAGATATCAAGAAAAGCGAAAAAGCTATCGTTTGATAATAATCGTAGTAAAACTAAAATCAATTACGTCAGCACTGAAGAAAGAGCTGCTCTTCTACATAGATGTAAAACGAAACGAGACAGACTCTTGTTGAGAATGGGGTTTGAAGTAGGCTTAAGGACCTCTGAAAATACAGGCCTATTACTTCAATACAAGGGTAACAAAGACGGGTATTTATTGAGTCTCTTTGACGATTTAATAAACCCAGAAAAAAGTCACCTTGAAAAGTTTAGATACATGTTACATGGAAAATTTACAAAAGGCGGGAAGTCTCGCTGGATATTTTTTTCCCGCTCATTACTCGAAGCTATTAGGGACTACTACTTAACAGAGAGAGCTATAGTCCTCTCTGATGCGAAAGGCAAGTTAGATCCCGACGACCTATTTTTAAATGCTGCACCAGGGTATAGGGGAGACCCAATAAAAGAAAGTAGAGCAACTGATGTGTTTGATAAGTATAGGGACATGATAGATTGGATGGATCAAACACTAAGCTACCACGATCTTCGACATACCTTTGCAACTGAACTTTATCAATACGAGCTTATAAACTCTGAAGGTGGAGAAACGCGCTCGCAAAGCTCAGCACTTATTACCGTCGCTCAACGTCTCGGGCACGCTTTAGGCAAAGATGGTAGGCCGACCTCAGTTACTACTTGTTACATCCGTCTAAAAGAAGTGATGCTGGATGTAGAAGGAAAAAATTATGCTATCTAAGAAATCAATTCCATATTTCACTCAAAAAGTTGGGGGTGAAGAGCGAGAATTATTGCTAGATACTCGAAATCTTGTTCTTGATAACAATACTATTTATCCACTTAAAAGCACTCATGAAGTATCACAATTATTGCTTAAAATCATGAAGCTTTATTTGTTGGATAGTGATTATAAAGAGAAGTCAGCAGATCACCAAAAACATACTAAAGGTGCATTTCGAAGATGTATTGAATTCCTAAACCAAAGCAAAACCCTAAGTAACAAAGTACTAAAGGAGTTTGAAAGCTGGGAAGTCGAACAATATAAAATAAAGCCACAAAGTACAAATTGCCGTCGACTCAAGACTATCTTATCTAGAGTTAAGAACTCACCTAACTTGAACTTTAGTGAAAAAAGACAGATAGAAACTGTGATAAATTCGTTCGTCCAATCAAAGGACGCAGAGAAAGATCCGCTTTCGCTGTCATCTTGGTTTCTTGAGAACAGCCCATGGCTTAGAAAATATATGGGTGAACATTTCTTGCTTCTAGAGAGCCCCAAAAGACTAATAAAGTCATTCGAAGCAACAATTGGCACAATGTTAAGTTTCATTTTAGAAGCAAGAAAACAGTTTGCATCTCACCCAGATCTTATTGAACTCTATATGAATATCCGGAATTCTACTTCAAGCAGAGATAAGCAAAAAAGAATCATAAACTTTATAGGCGCATTACTCGACAAGCCAGAGAACTCGGTAACTGAGCTTAGAAGTTTCATATTGACAGAATGCTCCCACCCTAAACATAGAACTAAGATACGCCAAGTCATTCTGAAGTGTCGTGAGAATAGCAATAAAAGTAGTTCTCAAATTCTGTATGACGAACTTTTATATAAACGTCGTGCTGAATTCCCTTTCTCAGCGCCCGAAAATTTTTACGAGCAGGTGAGCCTAGCAGAAGAAGCTCTTATGTCTTTTTTGTTCGCTACACTCTCAATTCAACCAACAGATATACTTGGTCTCACACGCAGACATATAGCTATAAAAACGAATTCACAAGGTAATGTAAGATTATTAGAAGTTGACTATTTAAAAGGCAGAGGGCTAAGAAGACATAAACCACCAACATTAAGAGGTTCAAGCCTGATTGCAAGAACAACCATTTCCTATATCAACAACTTGCCCAAACATCAAGATGAGTTTTTTATCAGATTAAGAGGTGATAAAAATTATGCAATAAGCCTAACAAATCCTTTTTCTGAACATAAGCACAGTAATCACAACAACTTCCAAGCTCTTTTTGCAAAACTTTTAATAACAAATAATGAATTGAATACTAACCTAGAGCGTGAACTTAAATTAAGTGGAGCTGGAAAGGTGTTTAAATATGCGATGTCTCATTTTTATGATCACAATAGATATGATCAACATACTGCTGCTTCTATGTTCGAGAAAAAGAATCTTACTAGAAAAGAATATCAGGAGCGAACTCAAGAACCACTACCATCTTATTTCTTCAAGTTGGCACATATAAAAAATACAGGCGTTTACTCCAGAACGGATTTATATAGAAATGAGGATTTAGTCAATCAGAACTCACATCAGTCGAATACTGAAAAACTGTCTTACTTAACAGATGACAACAAAGAGTGGGTAAATCAAGTCGGTAGGATCACGAGGATGGTTATGAATGATATTGAATCGAGGGCTTTCAGGCCTACCTTAGAATTTATCGATAAAGAAGCTACAGAAAGAAACCTTCGGACGAAAGTTATTGATAGTACTCATTCAACAAATGTAAGAATTAACCAGTATGGTGAGGCTATACAATCAGAAAGTGAACGAGACCTTGATCATGTGATAGTTTTCGAAAACTCGCAGACTGTAATTACAATGCTTCATTACATTGATGAAGCAGAAATTAATGCTAAAGCAATCATGCAAGCCAACTCTTCGTTTTTCGAAGAAACTTTGCTAATTAATGTGGAGTGGATGCATCATTGTTTAAGCCAATTCTCCCCTGATTTAGTCAGCAAATCTGTAGAAGATTACCAGCGATTAAAGAAGTTAAACATTTTACCCAAATTATTTGAGAATGAAATTCAATCAGGTATGTCACTATGAATAAATCAATAATGAAGGAATACAATATTATCAATGAATTGAATAGTAAATTGTGCTCCTTCAACGATACTAAAAATGACTTACATGCTGATGAATGGAACTTCATTGTCGGGTCTAGTGAATTCACGTTATATCACAGCGGCAATATGCTACTTCTTGGAAATCAAGGAGACTTCTTTAATGAACTTAACATTAGTCCTGATATCATTGTTAAGTTGATTCTACTTAATTTATTTCCCAAATGTCCGACATCTTCAACGATCAGGGAACATTCGGACTTCACTCTTATTTTGTTTACTTATATGCAAAGACACGGAATAGTCAAAGTAAGCCAGAACGATCTTGTCGATATATTTTCTTACTTCATTATGCATAAAGTAGTAAGAAACATGACGGACAAATCGGATGTTCAAATAGTTAGGCGATTAACACCAAGGTCTTGGGCAAACTGCTATTTTTTACCGACAATAATTCAGCGTATCACCCATATTCTTCATATGTATGATATCGAATTCTCTTCTGTAAGCAGCATGACGGAATCAAAAGGGAAAAAACACCTGAAAGATGCTATTAAATCAGTCTCTATTGGTGAACTGACATACAACGATTGGAAGTCAGGTAAATCTTTCAACAACCTAACATTGGACTATGGTAGGCATTACGTCGAGTTTTTACAGGATTTTTATAACGAAAATTATCCTATTGCCTTGGCACTTAATTATGTCGACTCGATCAGAGAAGATATACTTTCTCGTGCTGGATATAAAGTGCATAAAAATACAGTACCAATGATTTATGGCTTGTTAACACAGGTTAATGTTAGAGAGAACCCCCACCTGAAAACATTTGATAGGAAAAAGATCGATTTCCTAGAAAAAGAAATTAAACAAGAGTATATCCGTTTCATTCACCCAATTCTTAAACGAAACTTCATTTTAAAAGATGCCTCAGTAAGAGAAATTGCACAACAGATTGGAATTGATACAAAAAATGAAAGATACCACCATAATGCCGACATCGAACGATTAAGAAACATTCTATATTTCCTAACCGATGATGAAGATTATCCAGAATTAAGTAACGTAGTTAAAAACTCTAACTTCGACACAAGTATACAAGAGTTAGAAGAAATTATAGCTCGGATGTCGGCTAGAGTTCCTGCACCTGAGTTACCTACTTCTTCATACATTAAACAATTTGTAGGAGAATACTTTGAAAGAAACTCTAGCAGAGATGTCCTAAATTTCATCCGGAAAGTCCAGAAAGCCGGACAAACTTGCATTATGGCCTTCACAGGTTGGAGGCGAAGTGAATTTGGTTTTCCAGTATCGTCAATATCAAGCAAACTCAATCATGACGTTTTAGATCAATATGCATTACCATACAGACACAATATTCATTGGCATATATTTAAAACTCAACGAGGCACTAGCCTTGATAGGGAAATTACTCAAAGAACTTATGAACTAATAAGATCAATGACTAACTTTCATTGCCCTCTGGAGCATGAACCTGCAATCTATTCCGAAACCTATAACATCAAACAAGATCCAACTAGTAAAAATGTCTCGTCAAATAAGATGGCTGATGCTTGTAACGCGAATTGGTATAACTTTGCGCAGCACTATAAACCATTTAAGGTTCTAAACGAGATATCATTATTCAATGAACTAAGAAATAAGGTTCCGTTATCTGAATCTGAAGCAATATTATTTAAGAGTTTATCTGCACATCAACACTCAGAAGAGTGGAGTTACGTTATCAACAACCCCCTATTATCCGAAGTGAAAAAGAGGATTGAAAAAGAATTACCTGTGGTTTCGTTTATGCAGACAAGAACGGACATTTCGGTTAAGAAAGGAGCTCTTGAGCAATATCAGCGCTACCTACAAAATAAGAAACACCATCTAGATGTTAGAGTTTTAAAAATTTATGAAGAACATCTACCTTCTGCAATTAAAGACAGAATAGCCCAAAGTAGTATTAAAGAACTTCGTGAGATCAATAAAGAGCTTACTCATTTTTTATATTCTGAATGTCTATACCCAACACCACACGCGTTCAGACATATGTGGGCAGAAGCAGTCTTTAGGCGATTTGATGGTGATGCAGGGTGGATGATTAGAAGTAATTTCAAGCACATTTCAGAGTCCATGTGGGTCGCTTATATTGCAAATAAAACTGACGTAAATATTCATCAACAATTGAAAGTAAATATCGCAAGCTCGCTTATGAAGAACTGGCTGAGGAATAAAGGCGTTAAAACTTCTGGTAAATACCATACATTCTTAAAAAGACTATTTAAGAATACATCTATCACTTCATTCCAAGCAGCCGACTCGTTAATTGATAAGATTTCAGAAACTGACGTTATCTCCGTTAAAGCAAACCCGTGGGGATATTGCATTAATCGTTTCACAACTACGTCTTTTGCAAAATGTGCTGAAGATGGTGAAGCAAAACCTAGAAACGCGAAACCTGATCTTTGCTTAGGGTGCATTAACTTCATGACTGATAAAACGAATGTCGATTATATTATCGAACAGTCATGGCAACACATTGACTTACTTCGCTCAGACTATGTTAGGGACATACCTAAACCACTTGTCGATACGTCTATTTCATTCGTATCAAACGCGAAAAAAAGAATTTCAGAACTCTCCCCTAATCACAAGATTTTGGAAGAATATAACCAAGCTTTACAGACTCAAATCACTTAACCAAGGAGTTTCGATATGGATTACTTTAAAGAATTAGCTGAAAAAGCTGAACAAAAGGTATTAGAAGAGCAGACTCCTAGCTGGGTTAATAAAAATAATGCTTCTCTTGTAGCATATAATGAAACAGAACGATTGAGATGTGAAAGAATTATGTTTATCAATAAACATAGCAGAGCTATAAACTTCAGGTCTAAGAAAAACTACCAAATCTCAGGGCGAGAAGTTGCTCGTGCAGTTGGAATTTCCGCTTCAACATTACTCACAACCTCAACTTACTCCGGCGAATTTACAAAATACTTAGGAGACATAAATAAGGAACTTGAGAAAAAAAAGAACCAACGGATCGCAAAAGTTGTAAAATCTAAAAGTCGAGGCCCTATAGTTCAAAGTAAAGATGAGCTAGTAGAAAAAGTAAAAAAGCTTGAAGCAAAAGTTAAATATTTAGAATCAAAAAATGTTATTGAACAAGTGGAGCAAGCAGTTAACATGCTTCACCCTGAAATAGCTAATATTCTAGTACTAAACCAGACCAGAAACGTTGCAAATATTTCACATTTAAAACCTAAAAAGAAATAAGTATGAATATCCTTAGCTTTAGTAACCCACATCTGAAAATTTTGGTAAGTGGGTTAACGCTTCATATGACGGGCGGCTATGGTTGATCAGCGAAAACATGGCAATCAGAGTACAAAGTCATCCAAGTAACTTATTTTTCACCTCCGCAATAGTGTTGTTCTTTAAGGCTTTAGAAGAAAAGAAGCACTGATATATACATTACCTAACATCGTGAAAGCGATAAATCCGCCCATTCTCGTTCACTTCTGCAATCTTTCTCAATGCATCCGCAGGTGACAAACCAAACTTTCTGATTAACACCACAAATAGATGATAAAACTCTGATTTCAAATCCGCTGCAAAGACACCTGGGTCATCAGAGCCCAGACAAATAGACATAGAAACATCACCTTCAATCACCTCACTCGGCAAGCCCATCCAACGGAAAATATGATGTTCACTGACATCTCGATACTGACTAATTCGAGTATTGCTGGTCGGAGGGCACTCAATCGCGATATTTCGATCAGCCATTTTTGTCATTATTGCTTGTTGCAATGAAGTAACCGCCTTATCTGGTAAGTATTCAAGGGAAACTTCAACATATTCAATTCGCTGTTTTCGAACATTCTCAGAAGTCAGCCATTTACGATACAACTTCAGGACCCTTTTCATACCTGCCCTTCTCGCTAACCCCCTGACATACTCGAACTCCTCTAGCCATAAGGATTTCGGCTTCAATGGCTCACCTGACTCATCTAGTATACCCAACAGCCCCTCAGACTCAGCTAGTACACCACGCAACTCAAATACCTGATCAAGGGTAGTAATCGAGATTTCTTCTTCCAAAGAAAACACCTCATGGGCCAAATGAACCGCTTCAATCGCTGCATCACTCGCATAACGTAGCAAATCTGGGTGACTTCGAAGCTCCCGCCAGATGAATACCAAGTCGAGCAATCTCGTCTCTTTGGTCATGGATATAGACAAAGGCAAAGATCGTTTCCAGATGGCAGGCGTAATTCCAATGGCAGTGCAATGCCCAAGACGGTCGCCATTACGCAAAGGCAAAAACCTCAAGGCATCATCTATTGAGCGAATACCGCTGATCAAATGCGGAAAGTCCTCACCTACATGATAAGTAAAATGAGCAATACCTGATTTAGCTAGCACCCGAAACAAAGGTCCAAACAACTCTGGGGGCGTATGCATCTCGTTTGCAGCGGCATCCACACCTCGAATCCAGCGTGTCAAGCGAGGTTCATGATTCAAGATATCCATCAAGATAGCAGCCTGATTCTTCAGATCCTTAAACAGCATCGCAAAGGGATAGACTTCATCTTTTCTGGACTTTTTCTTGATGAAATGTGGTACTAAGGCAAGTTCTGAACATATACAACTGGGCTTAACCTGATCAAGATTATCCAGCACTTGAGTGATGTTAAGCGGCTGGGAATGCTCCCAATCTAAAGTCATATGTTCATAAAGATACTCCCAGTAACCTCGCAAAACGCTAAAGAGCAACTTTTGCATTTTACCGGGGTCGCTTTTCGGAGCAAAACGTCCTTCCAAGTAATGTACCTGAGAATTAATACCGACACCATGTGCATGTTTAAAACGAGACAAATAAGACTTCTCTGTTTCTTCCCTTAACTCCGTCATCGTGTACTTCTGGAACTGGTCAAAACCAAAGAAATCATCTCGCTGAACCAGCAGGGTCAGATACTGATTCTGAATTAACAGATAAATCCATAATAGACGCTCCAACCCCTCAGGTGCACCATACCTCCATTTCTCGAATACGCCGATTAGCCAACAAAACTCAGATTCCTGACTATATTTTTTGTCTGTTGGCCAAACAGTCGTAAACCCATATTCTTTACCATGATGTAAAATTGTGCTGTCCGCCAACTGCTGCGGATGCTGCAAAGATTGCATCCACTCAGGCAACTCAATCCCCAGGGCTACCCGACAAAGAATTTCTCGAATATTACCGGCGATTTGCAAACGTTCCCTAAAAATATTAGGTGTCAGGGAGGGGTCAATCTGGGCACAAAGCTGTCTCATCTCTTGAGATGCCCAGCCCTTCTCGAAATCTCTTACGGTCACTTCTGGGTGCTTAAGAGCATCTAACCAACACTCTTCAGCGCTTGTGCTACCATTCAAATGTTGATGAGTTTCGTGCAGACCTTCACGGGAAATGTAGTCTTCGACCGAGGGATGATAAGGATACAAAGGCCAGCGGAAACTATACTCCTGACTGACAGACTGAGAGTTAAAGACCTTATGACAAGCCATAATCGGCAGGCTCGATACTCGGCTCATCAGAGTTTGCCACTCAGAGAACAAAGCAAGCTCAGTTTTGGGGCCATCTTTTTCGTTTTTAACATACTTTTCTGCGAGCAAACGTAAAGAAGAAATAGGGCCAAGCTTCATGTTCCGCTGTTTTAGTCGCTGTTCCAAGGATGACCAAGCCGATTTTGCTACATGATCAGGCAAACTACGCGCCTGTTCGTATTGTGTGAGGAACGCAGAGGACGCCACAATGTCATCACATAGTACCTCAGCCAATGAAGTTGCACTCAGCCGATGCAACAAAGTTGATGAGTTAAGAAGAAAGCGTTCCATATACGATCCTTACAAGGGGGTCATTATGTTTAGACTGCGTCGTCGTTAGAAGAAAGTGAGCTCTCCTGAGCTGTCTTAGGGTCTGGGTATTTTGCTCCAGCGATTGTAGCCGCATTCAGAGTACTTATTGTTTTACTGTAAGTTTCCGGATTGGTACTTGTACTTGGAGTCTCATTCTGGAATAAATCACTTAATTCGCTCTTCGACAAAAAGTAGCTATTAGTTTCATCAGGTTGGATTATTTCCGCAATAAGACTACGAAAACTATCCTCTTTTCCATAGGATCTTGGCAAACCATTAACCCCTCCTACAGGAAAGATGAACGGGTGCAGGATTGGGCAACTTATCAATAAGAAGAATAAGGGGTGATTATCGCTCCATGATTTTCTGTTACTTTTCAGATACTCATTGATAGACTTAAGCTTTTTCTCAAACTCATCCACCGAAGTAATTGGATTGAGCCTCAAACCTTCACCAAGATACTCTTCCGAATTAACAGAGTGGTATAGGCTTTCTTCTACCAAAACAGCATGAAGAAAAGCTAGTACATTAAAACGCATAATCTTTGCGGCATTAGACAGGCTAGCTTTTCGTCCATTATTTGAGTCATTGTAGATTCTAGTTTTATGTTGGTCCGCTACATTGTTCAGATTAAAATAAAGCCGAGTCCATACTTTACCAATCAGTAGCGCCGATGGTCGAATTGAAGCCTCAATTTCTCCTACTTTTTCTAGCCACTTTTCAAGGCTCTCGATTGCGCCAGAAAATTGTATTTGGACTTCCTGACTTTCTCCATCCCCTTCGATTCCTGGATTGGTAATAGGTTCAGAAGCTGACAACGAAATGACATTATCAGTACTTTTATTTGAACCTTTCATCTCTGCACGAGCAGCGGCTTCGCTCCATGGTGGAACAATACATGTTGGTTGTGCTATAGCTTTATTAAATGCTTTAGTAATGGCAGCCCTTTCACGATGGCATGCAGAGATATCAGCGATGGCACCAATCAGATTAAAGACACTGCTGAAATCCATAAGATTACTAGAAGCAACAGAGCTCAAAGAAGCAGCCATTGCTGCTTTAGCCAAGCCCTTCTCTTCATCAATCTTAAATACATTGAAACTATCAGGTATATTTGAGCGTTTTTGTCGATTTAATTGCACCATACCAAGGAAAACACCAGCCTTGGCGTCATTGGGGTTGTTTGCTACCACAGCGCAGCACCTATTAGCCCAATGGGAAGCACTCTCATTTCTACCTACAGACATGTAGGCTAAATATTCGCTGATGAGTTGTTCGGACTTCCCACTATCATTTCCAGCCAGCTCTAAACCAGTCACAAATTGGTTGAAGATACTGACGGAACCACAGCCAACCAAAAGCATCTGTAGGAATTTTGACAGACTTCCTTGACAGTTTTCGCTTACTTGGGATGCTAAGTAAATAGAACAATTTCTTAATGCCTCACTCTCAGACTGAGGCCGCAAATAAAAGCCAGTATTAAAATCACGATCTTGCTTTACGTAGGTAAATATATCTTTGCAAAGTGAATCCATGCCAAACCGATGCTGTTCATAGTTTAAGCCCGCACGATAAATACTACTAAGCATCGAACCATACAAAGCATTTCTCAGTAAATTCGGGACTGATGGTTCCCCAACTTGTTCATTAACGCCCTGCTCACCATTAATATATTTGGTATGATTCTTTTTGGTATAGAAATCTTGTAATACCTGCATTAATAAACGCACAGGCTGTTTCAGAAGCTCATTCACGTACATATCAGCATCAGAGCCTTCTCTAAGGTTAAGTCCTACCCTTACGGCACTTCCAATAGCATCGCGAACTTCTATGGCTTCCTTCTCGCTCATATTAGGCGCTGTTTTAACCTTAATATTTTCTTTGACGTGCTCCCCCTTTTCGCCGACCAATTGCAACATTGTTTTCAACTGCATACGCTTTTGAACCGGAAACAATTTTAACAGATATTGCTGTTCAAGGTGCTCCACCATATAGCCTCTTTCTGCTAAGCGGGCACTTTCTTTTTCCTGATCAAGCAAAGTTTTGCCGTAATTTTCATATTGCTTACCGCGAATCAGCTGAGAATAAAGACGCAAGTCACCTGTCGCCACCACCACCAGCTTCTGGCTATTAAAGAATTTTCTTATAGATTCCAGTACATCCCAACCTGTATCAAACTGAGTATCGATATCATCAAACGAGATCAAAATTGCTTTACAGTCAAGAATATCACACGCACATTCAACCAGTTGGTCAAATATCTCGGATAAATCCTGACCTCCGATAGAGTAATCAAGCTGGGCATCCAATTTCAAAGCGTCACTAAAATACTCTGGTCTATATTCATTATCAGTTAACAAATGTAAGCCACGTTGGAGTTGCTCGAGATGACTTTGCCATTCTTCCTTCTGCTTTGAATACTGATTAGATGACCAGAATCCCTTTAACTTGCTTGACACCACCTTATTCAGGCGAGCTGTCACTGTAACTAAAATAGGTTCATGACGAGGTAATTTGGTAGGGTCAATAGTTGGCAGACATTTGATGCCAGTATCCGCATCATTACTTTCATGGTTCAGCCGTTCGACTACACTGTTGATAAAAGTAGTCTTACCGGCACCGCGAGTACCATCCACAAAGAATACATTACGTCCTGACTCATCAATAAATCTGGCAACACCCGATAGATTTTTGGATTTAGGTAAGTTAATTGAATTTCGAATGCTTTCAACTAACTTATCACGCAACGCTTTCTGAATTAAATCACCTTCTTTGGTGCTACCCGGAAGATTTGGGGCAAACAAGTCAATTATGATTTCGTTCATCTCTTTGTAATCATTCTGCGAGCTTTCAGTCATATCGATATCTATCCAGTTATTTTGTTTTTGCCAGCCTGAGTATCAGAACTGGAGCATTAATTGATTGCAATGTTAAATGTTCTAAGCCTAAGTCAATTAGGATGATTATGACTTCGCCACAGTCCAATCTAGACAATTATGTAAAACTGACCACCGAATTTAATCTACAGCCAGCCTTCTTCATTTCCATACTGTTTATAAAACCATTGATACACTTTGAAGAAAGCTGAGCTTTACAACCTGATGGGGTTTGTATGTTCATTTATTGGCTATTGTTATCACAGGTTTTGAGACCCAGCATGAGGATGCAATAAGTAACCAAAAATTCACCTCTAAAAGCTAGAGACTGAACATTTCATTGCTTGAAGCGGGAGTGAGAGATACGTACAACAAACTCATAACCCAAAGTGTTCAATATTATTGCTCTATTTTTAGAAATTTAATATTTTTAAATCTAAACAGTTAGATACGAGCTTAACGTAAATTTCTTGAAGGGGAAAGAACCAAAATTTCGGTTGTAATAATATCAAACAGTAGCCCGATACTTTAGGGGCTAAAATAAATGTCAATTACCAGCAACTGGCATAAAGTCTTTTTCTATTGTGAAATACTCTACCCCAGAGATAGTTAGTTTGAATGGATTTTATTAGATAAGCTGTATAAAAAAAACCGAAAGGTTTGGAATAGTACTGGGATTCCTGCCTAGTTTGTCCTATTAATAAGGTCTGATAAGATAAAATTTTCTAATCACTTCCAGTAATTCAACGCTAAAAGAATTAATCACAGTACAACGCACAACCTTTTTACAGTCATTACTTTAATGTTAGAGTGTAATCTTAGGCTAAGTACTATAATCAAGGTCTGTCTCTGACATTAGATATTAAAATGAAACCTTTCTTCTGATTGAAGAAGGGTAACTTACAATAATCTTTGAGTGAGATAACGAAGAAGTAATTTCAGTCAAATGGCTTACTTGAAGTCATCAGGGTTGAATGGCTCAACACGAATTAAAGAGCCGTGTGCTTTTATTTTTTCATCATTTAAAGTTTGGTCTGGAAACTTTTCAAGCTCAATTGAACGCTTATCTTCGCTAAGTTTAAATAATAGAATATCACCGATATTTAATTTGCTTTCTTCGTTGTCCAGTAGTGGTATAGCCCCATTTTTACCTACTGTTACAATCATAATTAACCTGCCTATGCTATTTTTTAATAACGCGACATCCTAATCACCGATATTAGAATAAAGCCTTATTTCTAGTCTAAAAATATTTAAATCAAGCCTTGATCCTGATTTTTAATATTAGAATGAAGGCTTCATCCTGATCGCGGATATTTAAATCAAGCCTTGATTATGATCTTCAATATTAGAATGAAGGCTTCATCCTGATCGTAGATATTTAAATCAAGCCTTGATTCTGATCTTCAATATTAGAATAGAGGCTTCACCCTGATCGTGGATATTTAAATCAAGCCTTGATTCTGATCTCCAACCGTTTTATCAGTGAGAATTATCGAATTTACTCTGAACTCGTATCCAAAACTCACACCGCATACCAGTTATTTCCTCAAGCCGTTTAGCCAAAGTAAGTGTTACGCTTATTTTCTCTTTAAGAAAGTCGTTGAATTGCTCGACTGAAAGATCTAACCGCTTGCTTAGATCATTATTGTTTAACTCTCGAGCTTTTAGTTTATGTAAAAATAAAGTTTCGAAATACCTTGCTGGATGTAGCATTCTTTTGTCATCAGGAATGTCAACAATATAACCACCTTCGCTTTCGATAATAGATTTGAGCTTTCTTTGGCTGCGGATTCTAGAAGTCGTAGCATCGACCCCAGGGTTATCCAGCTTATTTTCCTTGAACGGGTTTGGATGGGTTACTTGGCTTGCCTGCCAATTGTCATGTGCAGTTTGAATATCCAACCAGAACTCGCGGGAGGTGCCAAAATATTTAGCAAGCTTATTAGCCAAAAGTTCTGAGAGCTTTGCACCATTAATAAGTTCAGCCACGGTTTGGTGATCAACATCCATCATTACGGATAACATTTCTACTGTCACACCTGAAGGAATCAAAAATTCCTGCTGGATAATTTCACCTACTGAGCTTGGCTGCCTAGTAGTTTTTCTCATTTCTCCCCCTGAAAGCTACATAAAGTTTACTAACTGAGTAAGCTATCGGTGTAATACCCTTGAACCAGGAATAGCGGCCTTAACCTGTAAAGCAACCGAAGCTACCAAACTCTCATGACTAACCGATTCCCTACACAGTTCAATTGCAATTTTTCCATCTTCATAGTGACTGACAATCGCATCATCAAATCCGGCCTCGAAAAGACGATCGTCAATCTCATCTATCGTCAGAGCATCATTATCGACTTCAAACCTTATAATTGTTTCAAACATAACGGATTTACCTTTATTTTCTTCAGTAGCCACTTAAACCTACAGCATAAAAGGATGACTATTAAGGATAGCCTAAATAATTATGTAATACCCATATAGACTTATTTAAACTTTTTAATATTAGGCCTTAAGCAGGTGCAGAAGATTCATTCGACACTAACGCTGAATATTGCTTATATGATGAGCCCCATAACGACTATGTCTTATAAGGATGCTTGAGTTAACTTTTTAGTGCACTTTATACAAAGTACTGAGCTTTCACCTAAAGAGCTTAGGAAAAAGTTAAAGGGTGGTGAAAGATTAATATTAGATGATTTTATCCAATAAAATTAATCATCGATAGCGTATTCAGTAAGTAATTAAATACGCTATCGTTTTATAAGTATCTGTAAGATTGAGGAGGCCTAATTGTGTCACCTAAAAGTGATATGCAAAAAGGCTCATCATATTTCTTGAGCTTACCAACCTGGATCGCGACAGCTTTTTCCTTACCTACATAATATGTATCAAAAAACTCTTTTGAAATACCGGCACTACGTTTAGTAGCATCCCATACGAGGTCTGGGGACTCACACAAAATATCTTCTATTTCGAACTCTGCAACGATTTTTCCAACAGGCATAGTGGAATAAATTACAACTGTCTTAACGCCTTCTTTCTTGAAAAGGTTTTTTCTAAACTCAAACTTCTTAGAACCATCGAGTATTTTTTCGACATATTCTGGTTTAATAGACAACAAGACTTTCATTAACCCCTCCCAAGTTCAGTATGTTAGATAATTGATCTTTTGTTAGCTCTAGAGCACTCCAGCGTTCATTTTGATCTAATCCAACTTGCTCAATCAGCATTTTTCTATTTAATCTTTTAGATAGCGCGGCATTGTACGTGAATTTAATAATATGAGGGTATTTTTTTTGAGTATAAAACCCTTTCAATTCTCGCTCTGAAAACACCGAATAGCTTCCACAATATTTCATAAATTCAGCTTCAGTAAATTCACTTATATTTTTGTACTCTTCAATAACGCATACCGAGGTTGCTACAGAACGGTACCAGGCAGGGCCTTGCCCGTCCCCTGTTCTATATATAATCACAATATCGCCAGGCTTAAATGTGGACACAAGAGGGGTACCACATAAGTAAATCTTATGAATACTGTTTGAATGAGAAACATCTTCAATTATATTTATTGATTCATTATTTAAGATAGAGTCAGGTAACATTCGAGTGTGGAACTCAGGGTAAATAGCTAATAAAAAGTTGCTAGAGGTCCTTGCATCTATATACGGGTAATCGATTAATCCATTTCCAGTAACTAATCGCATTTTCCTCACTAACACATTTTCTGTGCCATTTGGTGTGTTTTTACTACCATGAACTGTAAAGCCGTACTTAAGAAATAATCTGATTAGATATTCATGCTTATCAAAAACCGTGACATAAATATCTTCAACATACGCAGAAGTCGCATGATCAAATATTTTCTTTATGAAGCGCTCTCCTCTCCTTGTTCCATGAGAGTTAAATTTAAAAGTACCTACCTTCAGGTGAACTTGTGAGTTGAGCGGGGGATCTAGTTCATTAAGACAACCAGTTTCATTTTTAAGATATAAAAAACCATCAACATTTCCATTTTCATATAGTACATACGCTTTTTCTCTGCTCAATGCCTTTTTGTTGAACCAAGCAGAAAACTCTGTGTAGTCTTCTTTAAGTGTGTCAAAAAAGCTATCGCCTAAGTCAATGTCAGAGAAGTATTGGTATAGAAGGTTTTCCATTCTTAAGTCCTTTTTAATTTTTAACCCAAATAAACTATACAAAATTAGAGATTCGAAGCAACAACAAAACACTTAAAAGTCAACTTTTCTAAGGTAGCTCATAAGTCAGACAGATACTCATTCATAAACTAAAGCAATGACATTTATTCAGCTTTGTACTAAAAATAAAATCTTAAGACACTTGCTTCGACCTCTGAACAAAGGCAATTCTTCAAGCAATAACTTTGCTGAGCAGACTTTCCCATGACTTAATAAAGACTGACATTTGATTGCAAAAGTGCCAAACTAAGTAAGCTTAACAAAAACTTAATTATGGAGCCGTTTATAGCATGGATTTTATGATGATTGTCAAATGGATCAGTTCTGTTACTGGTGCTTTGACGATAGTAGCGTTTATAATTTTTTCTTTTTGGAAAGGTATTGAAGGCTTATACTTTTTACTTTTCAAACCAGATCAATACATCAATAAAAATTATGGTCCTGTAATGGACTCTATTTTAGATAGACAATTCGGCGATGAAATAAAAAGAGTCGTTGACACATCTGTAACTGAGACACTAAGAGATACGGGTGTGTTTAGATCTTTAGATAAGCAAAAAAGTATTCATCTTATTCTAACGAAAAACTTTATAGAGTCTCAAATAAAATCTCAATTCCCTGAGTATAAAAAAAGACTCATAAGAATTATAAAAAAGAACTCTACAGAAGCGAAAGCGAAAGTAGGCATAAATAGACCTAGTGAATATAACTTCTATATCAACCTCAGAAACATTTTACCTAATAGTCAAGATGCAACAAACCTAAGCTATATTTTGGCTGGTTTTATTTATGACGACATTGAGAAAAATGAAAAAGGGTATGACTTTGTTGCCGTTAATAGAAACGGAAATGCAATTTTAGGGTATTTAATTTCTAACTTTCTAAATTTACCGCTCGTCATAGTTAACTTTGACAGCAGATGGGAATTAGAAGGAAAGAAAGTTAAAGTCGATGGGTTAAGTGAAATTCCTCGCTCTGAAAATAAAAGAGGGTTTCTAATTGATGATGCAGTCTCTGGAGGCAGTATTTTGAAAGAGTCCGTTGAGATCTTGCGTTCTCATCAATTACGTGTTGATGATGTATATGTACTATTCAGTCGAAAAGAAGATGGTGCAATTCAAGATTACAAACAAGCGTCAATAAGCCTTCATTCTATATTTGATTTAAATGACGAAGGCATAAAAAGAATAATCAATACTGAAGAAGGCACTTTGGATACAATCATCGATGAACTGTAGCACATTCCAGTTCCCAACTATCGATTTATACGTGACGGGAAAATGTAACTTTAGTTGCCCATACTGTTTTGGCGAAGATGTAAAAAAGCAAGGAATTGACGCAGAAGTTTATTCCAGAGTTCTTCGCTTTGCAAAACACTGTAAAACATCCATAGGTTTTACTGGAGGAGAACCACTACTACACCCTGACTTTAGAGTCTTAGTTGAAAAAGCAAACAAGTTAAACATACCTTTGATATTAAGGACTAATGGTATGTTACTTGGTGAATACATGGATTTAATAAACTATTTTATATGGATTGGAATTTCTATCGATGGGGCTGATGAAAAGACAGTAAAAAGAATGCGGCCCTCATCCTCTACCTTCGATTATTCTGAAGATGATAAATGGCTCTTACCTTTAGCTAATATAGCTGAGATAAATACCAAAAACCCTGAAACAAAAATACTTTTAGCTTCATTAGTAAGTAGCTTTAATGCTCAATCACTAGTAAAGCTGGCTGAAATAATAAACTCCAAAGACTTAAAGATAAGTAAGTGGAAGCTTTATCAATTTACGAGGAATAACTTTCGTTCACTTTATGCCTCTGAGAGATTCGAAACATCTTTGGAATTATTTGAACAAACAGCTAAAGCTATAGCTCTTAGCTTTAAAGGCAATGTAATATCCAAGCAAGGAAATGGCAATTGTCTATTAGTTGATACACAAGGAAACGTCAGGATAAATGAATCAATAATAGGAACTGTATTTGAAAATTTTGATAGATTAGAATCAAAAATCAGAAACTTAACAATGTTTAAGCAAATTAGTGTGAATAAGGTGAGTACATATGAGCCTTAATAATCTTATCATTGCATTCGAAGGGCTGGATGGCACTGGTAAAACTCTTTTTTCATCAATAATAAGTGATGAATTAGATAAACTCAATGTAAGCAACAAGCGTTGGCCTATCGACTCACATGGCACAATAACTACCAGAGAAATGCTAGATGCAGATTTATCTTATGCATATTATGTAAACTCAATAAGAACTAGATTAGCGGAAGCGACAAAAGAAGTATTGATATTCGACAGATATTTACCTTCTGCACTTGGTTATCAAAAATTAAGAAAGTCCTCGTTCGGCTCAATAGTTTTTGCAAAGTCGGAATTAAATAAGATTTATCAAAGTATTGTAAAACCCGACCTTACAATAGTTTTACACTCTTCGGAAAAAGTTCGAAGAAAAAGAGTTCTTAGCAAGCCAACGGTAGATCAATACGATATCGACTCATTAGAAATAAAAAATAAGAACTTTTGGTGCGATTTTTACAGCACCATAATTGATGAGTCGGTTATATTCCTTGATACCACTAGAAGTAAAGAAGACATTACGCGGGAAATCCTAAAGGAAATATTATCGACCCTGCATAAACAGAAAAAACACAATAGCCTTAAAAGTGCTGAACTTTATCCTGATTTAGTAGAGTCAAATAGAATATTATCTATGTAAGGCCGCAGACCGATTCATACAGCCTTCAATGTGATCAAGGTTAGTTTTTGCCAGAGTGGCCAAAGCCACCTTCGCCTCTATCACTTTGTTCAAATTCTTCAACAATTTCAAATTGAGCTTGCACTACAGGGACAAACATCAATTGGGCAATTCTATCTGCGGGCTCAATCGTGAAAGAATCAGTGCCACGATTCCAACATGATATAAACAACTGTCCTTGATAATCAGAATCAATAAGTCCGACTAGATTACCTAGTACAATACCATGCTTGTGCCCTAAGCCAGAACGAGGCAGTATAGTTGCAGCCAAATCTTTACTTTTCATATGAATAGCGATTCCTGTAGGAATCAGCTCGGTCTGACCTGGCTCTAAGGTGAGAGGCTCATCAATGCATGCTCGAAGGTCTACACCAGCAGAACCGTCTGTTGCGTAGGAAGGTAATGGAATCTCATTGCCTACTTTAGGATTTAAAATTTTCAATTCAACTGTTTTCATTAATACTCCGAATATACGTTGAAACTTTTGATCAAGTGTATTTTATAAATATAAACTGCTACGTCTACACTTGAAAGAGCATTTGCTCCAGTATCAGTTCTTGAACCTAAAATGTTTATGTTTGGGTAAATAAAAGTAAACTTAATTTTTAACCTGCAAGTCAATTTCTTAACAGAGTCAAGGTAGCTAAGGGCAGATTAACTAATTTTTTGTAAGTAAACTTTGTAAGTGGCATTAAAACCCCAAAAAAAATTAATAAAAAATAAATTTCAATAGGTTACAATTTCAGAACTATCTACTAACTCGTCAATACTTACAATTGTGCTGGCGATAAGCGGTCGAGCATTTCAGCACACTCAACCCAAATAGCACGATACCATTCAAAACCTTGGCTAAACCATTGCTCATGCACTTTTGTATTCATGGCATTTTGCATCTCAAGCATGACAACGATTTTTTGTAAATTAGCAGACATTTTTAATCCCAACTTGCATTTTTATTTAGCTATATACTACAGATAAATTCAGCATTGATGAAATTAAAAAACAGCTAAGCAGGTCTTCATAAGCAGTTGAAAAAAATAATTGAGGAATACCATGCTGAGAACCCTTCTTGTTAGTGCATTACTTGTGCTATCTAGCCAAACACTTGCAGCCACAGCTCATAATATTGCTGACTCGGCAGAGCACGTCAGTCCACTATTGCCTGGATTAACAATTCCAGATGTTGATTTAAAAGACCAAAACGGCACAACCGTTTCTTTAAAAAAACGTTTTAAAGAAAAAACTACCGTATTAATTGTTTACCGAGGTGGATGGTGTCCCTATTGTTCCAAGCAATTAGCCAACGTACAAAAAATTGAGGATCAATTAGCAGACTTGGGGGCACAAATTATTGCAATATCTCCGGATAGTCCAGAAAAGCTAGCCGAGACTAAAATAACCTCTGCGAACTATCAACTACTCTCTGATGATAGTTTGGCATTGAGCCAAACGTTGGGATTGGCATTTTATCTCGATGACAAGACCGCAAAAATTTATCGCAACAAGTTAGGGGTTAACTTTGTATCACTCGATGGCAAAGCACAGGTTGCGTTACCCGTTCCTGCTGTTTTTGTAGTAGATAAGCAAGGGCTTATCCACTTTCAGTATGCGAACCCTAATTATAAAGTTCGTTTAACAGAAGACGTATTGTTAGCCGCAGTTAAATCAGTGAGCGAACAATAAACACACTATCGAGTGATTAATTAAGTAGGGCTTTATAAGCCCTGCTTATCGACCTTGCGCAAACGCGTACCAAGACTCAATTAAATCAACAAAATCCTCAAAACCGCAGCCACTGCTTAAGCCATTTTCTTCAAGCATTAAATCATCATCCTGATACGCCATGAGATCTTCATTATCTTGATGAAGAGCATGAGCTTCAAACAACGCTTCGTCCTTGCTCAAAATCAAATCTATTTCTTGGCCTTGCAGTGTTAAGGGCTCATGACTATTTTTAACAGCGGAAATTAGCGCCTGGACCATCGCTATTTTTTCTTTGCCTATTTCTTCATTCAACCAACGACCGATAACCGCATGTTCAGTCGAAATTTTAATACGTAAACCGCTCATTGGATCGCGGATAAATTGATATTCCATCGTAAATACTCACAACTCTTGATGCAGTAATTATATCGGTTGCGGCATGCAGTAGCGAGTTCAGAAGGCCAAAAACAACACTAGCGCCCAATGGCGCTAGTGTTAATGCTGTTTAGATATATAAAAATTGCTAGAGTCGCGACTTGAAACGCGCGGCATCAATGATTGCCCATAGGTATACAATCGGAAGTAATATGAAACCAACGGCGACATAAATTAATACCCCACTTATGATCCACGCTAAGAAAAATGCGATCGCCGCCATCAAACGACCTTGCACCAGTTGCCCTAAACCGGGAAAAAAGATATTACATATTGCTGCGATTACATTACCGCCAGAACCTTGCTCTGCCATACTAACCTCTGTAGTTTTTGATGATTATACTTTTTATAAACACACTTCATGCCAACTTATTATATTTTATAAATCAACACGTTAAATTTTCACACTGTTTTTATTTTAGTTCTTTTTGCCACAAATAGGTCAAATTCACAATTTTTATTATGCAATTTTAATAACTTGCCAAAATAGCTGTTTATAAAAACAGTATTTTATTTAGCCTTGCATAAACACCTGTTATACTCCTCTCATTATAGATTGAAAAGGCGTAACGATGGACGTTTCTGAATTACTCGATGGCTTAAATGACAAACAACGGGATGCAGTCGCAGCCCCATTGCAAAATATGCTAGTACTTGCTGGTGCAGGTTCTGGTAAAACTCGAGTACTTGTTCATCGTATCGCATGGCTAATGCAAGTTGAGCAAGCCTCTGCCTACAGTATTTTTGCCGTCACCTTTACTAATAAAGCTGCAAAAGAGATGCGCTCTCGCGTAGAAGAAACCTTAAAAGCGCCTGTTGGTGGCATGTGGATTGGCACTTTCCACGGGTTGTCTCACCGTATTTTGCGTGCACATCATCGTGAAGCAAAATTACCTGAAAGCTTTCAAATCTTAGATTCAGACGATCAGCAGCGAATGATCAAACGCTTACTTAAAGCAATGAATATCGATGATAAAAAGTGGCCAGCGAAACAGTTTAGCTGGTACATCAGTGCTAAAAAAGACGAAGGTCTGCGCCCTAAAGATATTCAGGCTTACGATATCAATGAGCAAATGATGCTGAAAGTTTATGCAGCATATCAAGAATCGTGCGATCGTGCTGGTTTGGTCGACTTTGCAGAAATTTTATTACGCTGCTACGAAGTACTTAACAATCACCCTACGCTACTGCGTCATTATCAGCAGCGTTTTGCTCATATGTTGGTAGACGAGTTCCAAGATACCAATACGATTCAATATGCTTGGTTAAAGCTGCTAGCAGGAAACACCAACAGCATTATGATAGTAGGTGATGATGACCAAAGTATCTATGGTTGGCGCGGTGCACGTATTGAGAATATTAAACGCTTTTTAACCGACTTCGAAGCCGAAACCATTCGTCTTGAGCAGAACTACCGCTCAACAGCCACAATATTAAAAGCCTCCAATGCGCTAATTAAAAATAATGCTGAACGCATGGGTAAAAGCCTCTGGACCGATGGTAACGAGGGTGAACCAATTTCGGTGTATGCCGCTTTTAACGAATTAGATGAAGCCCGTTTCGTAAGCAGTAAACTGCGTAGCTGGCTAAATGCTGGTAATGCCTTGCAAGATGCCGCGATTCTATACCGTAACAATGCGCAATCTCGTGTACTCGAGGAAGCCATGTTACAAGAAGGGCTTAAATACCGCATTTATGGCGGCATGCGCTTCTTCGAGCGTCAAGAGATTAAAGACGCCCTTTCGTACCTGCGCTTAGTGGGTAATCGCCAAGATGATGCCGCCTTTGAGCGCGTTATTAACACCCCTGCTCGTGGCATTGGAGATAAAACCCTCAGCCACATTCGTGACTGTGCGCGGAACGAGTCTCTTCCTCTGTGGTATGCTGCAAAAGCCATTATTGAACAGCAGCATCTATCTGGGCGTGCAGCCAGTGCAGTAACAAAATTTTTAGAGCTGGTTGAGCACATTGAAGACAAAATCAGTGATCTTACCTTAGAAGAGCAAGCTAAATACGCGATTCAAACTTCAGGGTTGATGGCCATGTACCAAGCTGAAAAAGGTGAAAAAGGCCGCGCTCGCGTAGAAAACTTAGAAGAGCTCATTAGTGCCTGTGGCCAATATGAGCTACCTGAAGACGAAGAATTCAGCTCACCACTGCAAGGCTTTCTTGCGTACACTTCTCTCGAATCAGGCGAAGGTCAAGCCGATGAGCACGAAGATGCCGTGCAAATGATGACACTTCATTCAGCAAAAGGCCTTGAGTTCCCGCTTGTTTTTATGGTGGGTGTTGAAGAAGGCATGTTTCCTTCACAGCAAAGTAATGAGGAGTCTGGTCGCTTAGAAGAAGAGCGCCGTTTGTGTTATGTAGGCATGACCCGAGCGATGGAAAAGCTGTACATTAGTCACGCTGAAACTCGCCGTTTATATGGCCAAGAAAAATACCACAGCCCCTCTCGATTCTTGCGCGAAATGCCAGAAGACTGTGTTGAGGAAATTCGTATCAAAACACAAGTTTCAAGGCCCCCAGCCGCAGGCCGTTTTAGCTCATCAGTCACACATGCCGCATTTGAAGACAGTGGCTTTAATTTAGGGCAACGCGTTTTACATGCAAAATTTGGTGTAGGAACGGTACTAAATTATGAAGGCAGTGGTGCACAGTCACGTATTCAAGTGAACTTTGATGATTTAGGCAGTAAGTGGCTTGTTACTCAGTATGCAAGACTTCAAGCCTTATAACGACTACCTAAGCATGCTCATCACTGAGCTGACGATTGCCAAGCATCGTCAGCTTATTGTGGTGCAAGGTGATGCAACCTGGTGTTATGCATTTGCCAATCAACTGTCACTGCCAAACACGTATGTGTTTAGCAGTTGCCATCAATTAAAAAATAGCGTCTTCCCAAAGCATGTTCATCAAATTCTTGGACAAGAGTTTCAACACGCGATTTTTGATGGTTTTAGTGGACTGTATGCAGATAAGTTAGCCGCGCTTGCCGGTACAGTTAAAGCCGGTGGTGTGTTTATTTTATTACTCCCGAATGACCCAACATGGGTCGATCCTGCGCTTGAAAACGTCACATCGTTTGGACAAACAATAACGCATAGTTTCTTTAATGAACGCCTAACTACATTATTAGAGTCGCAAACACACATTTTTAAGCAGCACATCACGCCAACGACATATCAAACAATACACCCACATCACGCATTAATTGACTTCTCTCAACAACAGGCGTGTATTGAGCAAATAATTAAAACAGCACAGGGTCGCGCACATCGTCCTCTCGTAATTAGTGCTGATAGAGGGCGAGGAAAATCAGCCGCATTAGGCCTTGCAGCTGCTGCATTAAAGGATAAAAAAATACTGCTGTGTGCGACTCAAGTTAAAGCGGTGCAAACCACATTTAAACACTTAGCTGAACAACTTAATGTCCCTTTGCAAGCCAATTGCAAGCAACTTGCAAACCTAAGTTATAGTGCTCCTGATAACCTCCTTAATGAAAAACCTCAATGCGATCTGCTATTTATAGATGAAGCTGCAGCTATCCCTGTTCCTATGCTAATGCAAATTTTACACTCGTATCCACGTATTGTGTTTGCTAGCACCATGGTCGGTTATGAAGGCAATGGCCGCGGTTATACACTGCGCTTTTTACATTATTTGCGCAGCCAGTTTAAGTCATTAAAGACAATAAACTTAGACGCACCGATCCGCTTTGCAAAGCATGATCCGCTTGAGTACGCCATACGCGATTTATTACTGCTTGATGCGCAATACAATCAAGTCGCTAGTTCGTTACCTTTGCAGTTCGAGCAGGTTAGCAAGGAGCGCCTTATTCGTGATGAACTCTTATTAAGCCAAGTTATGGCACTCCTCGCGTTAGCGCACTACCAAACCAGTGTGAGTGATTTACGTCAATTGCTTGATGCACCTGAGTTACACTTATTTATTTGCCGACAAGCAGAAAACCTACAAGCCGTCTGTTTAGTCGCAATTGAAGGGGGACTATCGCAAGATATTGCAGAGCAAGTAATAACAGGCGAACGCCGCCCGCAAGGGCATTTAATGGCACAAACATTAACTCAGTTAACGCATGATACGCAGTGGCTAACAGGTCACTCTGCACGCGTTGTGAGAATCGCTGTAGCACCAGAGAGCCACCAACAAGGTATAGGATCTGCCTTATTAGATTTTTGCCAACAACAACTAAGTACGTGCGATTTCTTTGGTGCAAGTTTTGGGGCAAATGCGTCATTAGTTAGGTTTTGGAAAACAAATGGTTTTCGCCTTGTAAAGCTAGGTTTTAACCGTGATAAAGCCACTGCAGAACATGCTGCACTTGTTATTAAGCCATTAAAAACACAAAGCAAAGCAGTCACAGAGCAATTAAAAGAAGAATTTAAGCAAGACCTATCCGTGCAACTATTTGGGCATTTTAACTCTTTACCATGGCAACTAGTTGATGAACTACTCTCAGGCTATTCAACAATAGGTTGCTCTTCAGAAATGCTTAATAGAGCAGACAGGTTACTCAACAACGACGTTACACTCTTTAAATTACAACCCTTACTGTGGCAGCTTATTTGGCACATGCCTATTAGTCTAAATTTACTCGACCAAGATACAAAAATGATCCTTATTAGACTAGTATTACAGCAAATTGATGTGAAAAGCGTAATTGATGAAGCACACTTCACGGGTAAAAAAGAGTTCGACATTCGGTTCAAAAAAGCAGTACACGATTGGTATGCCCAGTTTACTTTACTTAATAAGAGCAACCGTTAAGCGCCTAGCGATTTGCTTGCTTTTCGTGCCTATTATAGGAAACACTCAACATACACAGCCATCTATAAAATTAGGGATGTCTACCGCACTAACAGGTCCTGCAAAACACATCGGCGAGCAATTAGCACTGGGTAGTACAATCTATTTCAACAAAGTAAATGCACGTGATGGAATACATGGTCAAAATATTGATCTTATTCTTGCTGATGACGGTTATGAGCCTAAAAACACCGTTGTAAACACACGACAATTTTTATTTAATGACAAAATAGACGCTATTTTCGGCTCGATGGGTACACCGACTGCAAATGCGATTAAGCCCCTTTTAGATAGACATCGAGTGCCCTTCCTGATGCCTTTTACTGGAGCTGACTTTCTCCATAACCAGTCAATGCCAAACGTCTTTAACTTACGCGCAAGCTATCAAGATGAAGCGATAGAGCAAATTAATTATTTAGTTCAGGAGCGCAAGCATAAAAAAATAGGGTTGATAATCCAAGCCGATGAGTTTGGTTTTTTAGTTGAAAGTAACTTAATAATGGCACTGCAAAAACACGATTTGGTACCGGTTGAAGTTGCACGTTTCAAACGAAATAGCGAAGAGATATCAAAGGCACTAGAACAACTTAAAGATAGTGGAGTCACCGCAGTATGCATGGTGGGCACTTATCAACCATTAGCCGAATTTATTAATACTGGATACGAGCAAGGTTTCAAACCCGACTATACCTCAGTATCATTTGTGTCGAGTTTTGATTTATACTCTCTCATTCACCACCCAAGTACTATTATGGTAACGGAGGTTGTGCCAGACCCCAATCAGTGTGACAACTCCTTATGCAAGCAATTTAGAGCAGATATCAAGCCCTATAACACAAGCCCTAACAGAATTATTTTTGAAGGCTATTTGAATGCAGTTGCGTTAGTGAGCGCCGCACAAAAGTGCACAACACCGTTGAATAATCAATGCTTACTGACTGAACTAAATAAGCTCTTTAGTGATACGTCTGAGTTTGCCGATTTATTTAACAATCAGACAAACAACACGGATAAAAAGATCTATCGATCCTATTTTAAAAGTAATTGAAATTAACTACTGCTAAATCGAAATAATGTTCTATGCTTTAAAGACTTAACAAGGCTTTGAGGGAAATATGGATCTGATTAATTTTCGTGTTGGGCAAAAGACCATTTCACTTAAGATTCTCGATATTCTTCTAACAGAACGTTACGAAAATAACCTGACATCTTTGCCTAATGAAAATAAAAGCTTCATTGGTGTAAAAGATTACATGGAAACACCCACGCCCATCTTTGATTTAGGCATTGTACTTAATAACCAATCAACCAATAAGACAAATGCAGAGCTCACTGACTTATTGGTTGAAAAAGAAAAAGATCACCAACAATGGTTGAGCGCACTAGAGCATAGCCTGCTCACAGGCACAGCCTTCACAAACACAATTGATCCGGATAAATGCGATTTTGGCCGATGGTACAACAGCTTTAAAACTGACAACGAAGACCTGCAAAATATCCTCGATAAGTTCGACACCCCCCACAGAGAATTGCACGCCATGGCGCGTGAATTCTTAGACCTTCAAAAAACAATGACAAAAGAAAACGTTATTCGTTTATTTGAAGAAAAGAAGCGCCAAGTGTTTAATCAGTTAATACGCTTGTTTGAGTCTGCAAGAGAGCAGATTATTCTGGATTACAAGCCTATCATAATCTTTACCACTAAAGATGGCGTAACACCTCATATAGGCCTCCTCGTTGACAAGGTAGAAGATAATATCAATGTAAAGAAAGAGGATATTAAACCGCTTGATAAGCTTACCTCCGTTGGTTTTGATGTTGATCCTCAAACTAAAAATATGATGCGTGGTTTAATCAAAATGAAAAACAAGCATAGTTTGTTACTCGATCCTAGCGCCATATTCCGCCCTGAGCATCTGATGCGCCATGAAGCCGAAGAGACCGAAGAATATGGCTTGTTTTAATAACTAGCAATGAATCACTATCTCGTTGGAACAGCTATAGCCGTGAATGTCTGTGGTTATGTGCGAAAAGCATAATCATTTTTCGGCACTCAAGTGCCTCTACCTTCTAATTAATTGAGCCAGAAGTGAAATGAGCGATTTAGAGCCCCTTGCACTTCTGTCATCGTGATTAAGAAGCGTAGGAGATGTATGGACTCCTCCCCTAAATAGGGTAAGTACGGTATAAAGAAATTGCAAAACCACTTTTACCAATAAGGAATCCATACATGTCAAAATTTAACTTAATTTGTATCGACTTGGCAAAAAATGTTTTTCAAGTCGGTCAATTTTTTCATCAAAAACTACAAAGTAATAAAGCGGTAAGCAGAAAAGAGCTACTGTCGATACTCACCACGTCTCCTCGTTGTAAAGTTGTCATGGAATCATGTGGCGGTGCTCATTATTGGGCACGCAAAGCGCGTAGTGTTGGTCATGAA
>NZ_JAJJZF010000059.1:0-1588 GCF_020966275.1 Pseudoalteromonas sp. MB41
AGATTTTCCGTTTTGGTTTGTATTACCTGCAATTGGCTTTAACCTTTTCTTCCTCAACTTCGGGCCTATTTTAGCACGCTACATTTTACCTCGACGTGAGGTGTATTTTGACCGCATAAATCAAACGGTAAGCTTTACCTGGTCGGTTGATAATGCGCAAAAGAATGAGCATGGTCATGCGACATTTCCGTTCTCAGATATCGAGGCGTTTTACGCTAAAGCCAACCATTCACAAGGACATGGTGTCACCCATGCGATGTATGTGGCTCATAAAGATTACAGCAACCACCGTGGTGCGTTTAGTGAAATTCGCGTTAAAGACAACCCACAAAATCCAAACTACTGTCGTTATACATGGGAGCGCGTGGTGCGCTTTATGGATTTAAGCAAACCATTAGTTGACTCACCTGAAATAGAGCCGTTTCGTCATTTAGACCCAGTTACACGCGATTTTGATAAACAGAATAACCGCCCAGAAAAGTATTGGCGCTTAATGAGTTACAAACAAATGCAGCAGATAGAAGAACAGCTTGATAACGATATTTATCGCTTTAACTTTGATGGTGCAATAACCAACCCTAAACGCTGGGCAAACGAAGAAATCACCAGACCATGGGAAAAATGGCCAATTGACGAAAACTTAAATCAGCCCGATACAACGCCTTATTGGAAGCGGTTAACAAAAACATTATTAAGGCAAATAGCAATGGGTGTCTAGGTTTTAAGATATTTAAAATGGATTGGTTAAATAACAAGGAATGTAGATAGCAATGACAATGAGTAGTGATGATAAAAGCCCAGTAAAATCAAACAAACTGGATGACTTACTTGATAACCTTATTAGTGATGAGGAGCTTAAACGCTATATTGCTGAACAAAACGACGGTTTAACTCATGAAGAACGAGAAAAAATTAAAAGAGAAAATCGTATTAACGCAATTAACCAGTGGTGCGAATAGAAGAATTTAGAAGAGACAACCCCGAAAAAGCCATTGATAGGCACACAGAAACTCTAAAATTATAAGGATAGCTATGTCTATTTCGTATAGATTCGCAAAAATGAATGCAAGAGTGATGGAAAATTCGCAGAATTTTAAAAATTTTTTTTCGAAAAAGAGGTTTAATAAATTCACTGATTTAATGGGTTTTCAAATAGTAAAAATTTTAGTCTTAAAGGATGAAAAAAGAAGGTTTAAAGATTCAAATTGTATTGATAACGAAGGTCGTTATTTAGGTTTCCAAAAAGCAAATGATGCGATGCTTGCATTAACATTAGGGCCTATATTGATGGGGGCAGTGCTAACTTTTATGTCCATTATATTTTTTGGGGTGTGGTTTTATTCACAATTTACATCCACCCCAGAAGATTTTCCGTTTTGGTTTGTATTACCTGCAATTGGCTTTAACCTTTTCTTCCTCAACTTCGGGCCTATTTTAGCACGCTACATTTTACCTCGACGTGAGGTGTATTTTGACCGCATAAATCAAACGGTAAGCTTTACCTGGTCGGTTGATAATGCGCAAAAGAATGAGCATGGTCATGCGACATTTCCGTTCTCAGATATCGAGGCGTTTTACGCTAAAGCCA
>NZ_JAJJZF010000060.1:0-1431 GCF_020966275.1 Pseudoalteromonas sp. MB41
TAATGCAGATCAGTTAAGCATATTTTTATGATCACTTGACTGATCTTTTCATAGCTTCACAATCCGATATTAGAAATAGTATCGGATTTTTTTATGTCTCTAATTCAACACTTCGATGATATGTCCTCCTTTTTAGATGATGTACATACACTCGACAAACTTAAGCAGGTTCTTGACCCTGATATTCTTGAACAAGCATTTGAACATGCGGGAGTTGCCACTGTTCGCAGAAGGCGGTTACCGCTAGAAGCTATTATGTGGTCTGTAATTGGAATGAGTTTATTCCGAAACGAAACTGTGTGGGATATTGCTAACAGACTCGACATATCCTTGCCTGGAAAAAACAAATTAGTAGCGCCGAGTGCGCTCGTGCAAGGTCGCCAAAGGTTGGGTTACGAAGCAGTCCAACAAACATTTCAATTACTTTCACATAAAGTGTTTGCCACCCAGCCTTTTGAGCAGTGGTGTGGACTTAATTTACTTGCAGTGGATGGCGTTAGCTTCCGAACTCATGATAATCAAGAAAACCGAGAAAAGTTTGGCAGTGACAGTAATCAGCATGGAGAAGTCAGCTATCCACAAATTCGAATGTGTAGCTTAATGGAAGTATCTAGCCACTTATTGTTAGACAGTAGTTTTGATGCCCGTTGTGTAGGCGAAATGAGCTTAGCTCAACGTCTATTACCAGCCGTACCGGATAACTCTCTGACCTTGTTTGACCGTGGTTATTATTCATTAGGGCTACTTTATCAATGGCAAAGCCAAGGAAAAAACTCTCACTGGATGTTGCCAGCAAGGAAGGATTTACAGTATCAAGTTGAACACAGTATCAGTGACAATGATAAGATTGTTACCTTATCTACAAGCCTTCAGGCGAGAAAGAAGTTTGAGTCATTGCCAGATACCATAACGGCAAGATTAACTACTTATAAAGCTGATGGAAAAAGCTATCGTGTTCTGAGTTCGCTTATTGACCCTTTACGATTTCCGCATGACGAATTAATAGAGGTTTATACACAACGCTGGGAAATTGAGCTGGCGTTTAGAGAAATAAAGCAGGGATTGAATCACAGCAAACATACATTACGTAGTAGGAAGCCAGACATGGTACGCCAAGAGTTATGGGGGTTACTACTCGCTTACAACTTAATACGCATAATCATGCTTGATGCAACTAAAGAAGAAGATATCTTGCCTACTCAATTAAGCTTTAGCCAATCTATGCGGCAGGTAATCGCTTTCTTCATGTTTACGCCAATACATAGTGCAAGTAAGTTACCTGTTCATTATGATGAGTTACTGAAAACACTTAGGTTGTTTATCTTACCCGATAGGCTACCAGACAGGCATTATCCAAGGGTGATAAGAAGGAAACCAAATAAGTATCCTTACAAAAGAAAATGCCAGTCAGCTCTTAACTGACTGGCATTA
>NZ_JAJJZF010000061.1:0-1421 GCF_020966275.1 Pseudoalteromonas sp. MB41
TGAAGTGACCCCCAATAGTTGGACATTCCAATTACTGGGGGTCTTTTTATGTCCAAACATCATCGAGCTTTTAAGCTCAAAATAGCAGAGCTCGCTTTGTCTGAAAGCTCTTCGACAGTAAGTAACAGATTTAATGTTACAGATAGGCAGGTCCGATATTGGACCGCTATTTATCGAATTCATGGCGCTGAAAGCTTCAGGTCTGTTCACAAACCTTATTCTCAAGCATTTAAGGTAGAAGTGTTAAAAACGATGACAGCAAACAGTTGGTCACTCGGTTATACCAGTGCTTTCTTCGATTTATCGTCCCCTGGCATTCTTTTTCAATGGCAAAAGCTTTATGCTCGTGATGGTATATCACGTCTCAAACCACAAATAAAAGGTAGGCCAGTCATGACTAATAATTCTTCTTCATCAAAACTAGTAGAGCAAATGACTGAGGAGGAGTTACGAGAAGAATTAGCATACTTACGAGCAGAGAATGATGTGCTAAAAAAGTTAGAAGCCTTGGCTCAAGCCAGAAAGAAAAAAGCAAAGACAAGACGATAGTCGTCGAAGAGTTCAAGGCAAAACATAGCTTACGACACCTTTTAAAGGCTACAGGGCTGCCAAAGAGTGTTTACTATTATCATCGCACTACTTGTAAGCTACCCTGTGCAAGCAATGATTTACTGCTAAAAATACGTGATATCTATCACGCGCATAAAGGACGATATGGCTATCGCAGAATTACGAGTGCTCTGAGATCAATGGGGGTACTTGTTAATCATAAGCGCGTTCAACGACTGATGAATGAGTTAGGCCTCAAGTCAAAAGTAAGGCCTAAGCGCTATAAATCCTATAAAGGTGAAGTGGGTAAAATCGCAGAAAATACGCTTAACCGCGAGTTTATTGCGCAGAAGCCAAATCAAAAATGGGTGACGGATGTGACAGAGTTTAAAGTGGATAATGAGAAGGTATATCTATCGCCTATGATTGACCTATTCAACCAAGAGGTAATCAGTTACGAAGTCAGAAAATCCGTTGCACTCCCTTTGGTAACTGACATGCTTAAAACAGCAACTGCTAGGTTGAAGCCAAATGAAAAGCCAGTTGTACACTCAGATCAAGGGTGGCAATATCAAAACAAACAATATCAAAATCATCTCAAGGAAAAAGGGTTGCAACAAAGTATGTCTAGAAAAGGAAATTGTTTAGATAATGCGGTTGCTGAGAACTTCTTCGGCATATTGAAGAGTGAGATGTACCACAACGAAACGTTTAAAGACGTGAATGAGCTTATTGAAAACATCAAAGAATATATCCACTATTACAACAACGAGCGTATTAAGCTGAAACTAAAAGGCCTGAGTCCGATACAGTATCGAAATCAGGCCTTGGCAGCCGCTTAAAAATGAGTCCAACTTTATGGGGTCACTTCA
>NZ_JAJJZF010000062.1:0-1368 GCF_020966275.1 Pseudoalteromonas sp. MB41
AACTCAATGGTATGGACTCCCCACCTTTGTCAAAATCGACTAAGGTGAAAGTGACAAACAAAAAGGAGCCCATACCATGACACAGTCTAGCACTATAACGATTGATTTAGCCAAAACAGTCTTTCAAGTCGCTTTCTTTAATAAGTTCGGTGTTTTAAAGTCGAATGAGAAAATGACTGAACGCAAGATGCTTTCATTTATAGTGAACCATCCAGAAGCGATTATATGTATGGAAGCTTGTAGCAGCGCTCACTATTATGGTCGTAAATTTGAAGGACAAGGACACAAAGTTAAGTTAATCCCTCCTCACATAGTTGCCAAGTACCGAGCAGGTAATAAAAACGATGCAAATGATGCTTTGGCAATTTATGAGGCACTTAAACGGCCAAATATTTATTCTGTTGCGGTAAAATCAATCAGCCAACAAGACCTTGCATCATTACTTAAGCTTCGCAAAGGGTATATAAAACAGCGAACACAGGTGTCGAACAGAGCGCGTGGTTTAGGTGCAGAATACGGTGTTAAGCTGCCTGAAGGTATTACGTCACTCAAAAAGCGTTTACCAGATATCCTTGAAGATGATGGTAATCAATTAACGCCAGCAAGTCGTTTCATTTTAGCTGATCTGCTTGAAGAGGTTCATCGGTTAGATAGTAAAATAAAGCATGCGACAGCGCAGCTAGTTGAATTGGCTAAATCTATCCCGGAGTGTGAATTACTGACAAGTTTACCAGGAGTTCAGTGGATAACAGCAAGTGCTCTTTATGCACGTTTAGGTAATGGCTCAGAGTATAAATATGGTCGCAATGCGAGTGCGTCGGTAGGACTTGTGCCAAGTCATAGTGGTTCAGGAGGAAAGAATAAGTTATATGGGATCACGAAGCGCGGAGATAAGTACCTACGTTCTTTGGTCACACATGGAGCGCGTGCGGTGGTATCAAACATACGCGATAAACAAGATAAGCTGAGTTGCTGGATCAGAGCATTATCAAGCAAACATCACTTTAATAAGATCACGATAGCAGTAGCCAATAAACTAGTACGAATGGCATTAGCCATGCTGAAAAGCGCAACGCCTTATAGAGCTGATTTAGCTTAGTCACAGCTATAAGGTGAATAACACTGCTAGAGTAAGCCGAGTAAAGGTAAGTAGAAAACGAATGTAATGTGATGACAAGCACGCAAGGTGAAACCTGAGAGTTGCGATGGTACGTGGATACCTTAACCTCGATAAGGAGCCTTGAATACAGTGGATTAAGCCATTCAGGTCTCGGGGTAGCTCCCCACAATAAGGCCGAATATACGTGAACTTGCTATTATCAAATTACACTTTGAATTTTCTTGCCTTACAGGGGGAGTCCATATACG
>NZ_JAJJZF010000063.1:0-1315 GCF_020966275.1 Pseudoalteromonas sp. MB41
AATGTATGGTACGCCCCGTTTTGCAAGTTAATAACTAAAATAACGGAGATGGTTTGCGCTAATGTATTCAGAGTCTATTAGAGACTAACATTAGTCCCAGCTCTACGATGAGATCTGCGCCAGATTGTCCTCAAAAACGAGAAAGCATTTTTCTTGCTGAACTGTCCACAAGGTCTTCAATCTGGTGGTCTAACCGTTTTGTCATCATTAATTATCATATGCAAACTGACTTAAACTCTAATTTCAAAAGGCTTCTTCGTGGTCATTACAGACCAAGCTATTCTTGCTATTTTATTTGCTAAAGCTACAAGCGCCACATTAAACGGCTTTCGACATTTTAAATCTATCAACCATGTTCCAAAGAACTTTTCTGCTGTTTTATCTCGCCACATAACGGCACGAGCTGCGTGAATAAATAACTCTCTAAGCTCCTTATTCCCTCGCTTAGAAATACCTAGCATTCTGGGCTTTCCTCCCGTTGAATATTGAAATGGCACTAACCCCAGCCATGCTGCAAAATTACGACCATTGTCGAAATCCTGTGGACTGCCAACTGCTGAGATACAGCACGATGCAGTCATAGGTCCAACACCTGGAATTGTTTGTAATAACTGAGCTACATAGTTTTCTTTATTTAATGCTAATAACTTTTCCTCTTGTGCTTTAATCCACACGTTTAGCTGATTGTAATATTCATATTGAGTGGTTAGCTCTGCAATCAATAGCGGTGGTAACACTTCATTTTGGTCTGCTATCCATTGGAACAAGTTTTTCATTTGATGATGGCCTCTTGGAAAGCTAAGGCCAAACTCCAATAGTATCGAGCCAATTCGGTTCATACAGGCGGTTCTTTCTTTAATATAGCCAGAGCGAACACGTCTAATAACTATACCTAGTTGAGCTTCTTCTGTTTTGACTGAAACAAATCGCATGTTAGGCCTTGTCGCAGCTTCTGCAATTGCGTCAGCATCAATGTAATCATTCTTATGGGACTTAACATAAGGCTTTACGTATTGAGCTGGTATTAGTTTGACCTCATGACCAAATTGTTTGCATTTCCTTGCTAGCCAGTGAGCACCACAACAAGCCTCCATCGCAATGGTTGTTGATTCTTGGACAGATAGAAAATCGACTAACTTTGCTCTGGAATATTTATGACGAAAGACTTCACGGCCAGCATAATCGTGACCAATTAAATGAAAAGTTGATTTACCTAAATCAATACCTATGACTTTTGCAAATGACATGATGGTTTCCTCCTGTAATAGCCAACTCTATGAGTTTAGCTAATGGGTGGAGCGTACCATCTAATTAA
>NZ_JAJJZF010000064.1:0-1309 GCF_020966275.1 Pseudoalteromonas sp. MB41
TGTCTCGTCCTAAAATACGTTGACGGTTTTAATTGAAGGCCAGTAGCTTTTGCTCCTGGTCTTTTTTATGCACTTGGTTTGGGGTTTCCATGCCTAAACTCAAATGCGGCCTCATTTCATTGTATATTACTATTGATTCTTCGACGAGTTCACGTAGCTCTTTCAGATTTTGGCATTTATAGAGTAAGAATTCTTGCTTCAATATGCCATTAATGCGCTCCGCCAATGCATTTTGATAGCAATCATAGCCATCGGTCATCGATGGAGTAATGCCATTTTCATTAAGCTTTACTTGATATACCCGTGAGCAATACTGTAACCCTCTATCTGAATGGTGAATCGTACTGCATTGATACTGACGATTAGCGATGGTCATATCTAATGCCTTAACCACATCTGTCGCCTTCATTTCATCACTGAGTTCATATCCCATAATTTTGCGACTATACGCATCAGTTACCAGCGATAGATAGTGAACACCTTGCGTTGATTGAACGTAGGTTATATCACTTACAAATACCTCTTCTGGCCTCGATGGTTGTCTATCTTTAAGCAAGTTAGGATGCTTTTTCATCCAATGTTTACTAAACGTCGTTTTTGTATAACTACGCTTAGGTTTAACCAATAAATGTTCACTTTTTAAGTAACTAAAAAAAGCATCTCGACCTAAACTTATACCTTGCTCTATGAGTTTGGGTTTCAGTAGAAAATATAATTTCCTTCCACCTAAACGCGGCATAAAGCGTCGTATTTCCAATACCATCGCTTTAACTGGTGCAAGTTCAATAGCACGCAATTTAGCTCTGCTCTCTCGTTGATATATTGCTTGTCTCGTTATCCCAAGCAGCTTGCAAGCACGTTCTAAGCTAACTATTTTTTGCTTTTGAAGGCTTCTTGCTCCTTGGCAATATACTTTTTTCTAAGGTTTGTCCCATGCTCAGCGTCAAGAATATTAACCACTTCATTGAGTAACAGGTTACGTAAGTGCTCATCTTCGAGCTCTCGTTCGAGACGCTTGATTTTTTGTGCGGGGCTTTCTTTGGCTTTAGGTGATTTAGGCATAGTCATCTTAGGTGATTGAGTCCAATCCATCTTACCGTGTTTTCTCAACCAAGTAAGCACAGTTGAGCGACCTTGTATGCCATAAATTTTTTGGGCTTGTTTATAAGTCATATCGCCTTTTTCTACAGCGTCGACAACTTGTAATTTAAAGCCTAATGAATAATCTCGTTGTGTTCGTTTGATCGGTGTATTATTTGACTTGGTCATAATAAGTCCTAAATGTGTAAACACATTTCAGGACGAGACA
>NZ_JAJJZF010000065.1:0-1262 GCF_020966275.1 Pseudoalteromonas sp. MB41
ATGGCAAAAGAAAAGTTTGAACGCGTAAAACCGCACGTAAACGTTGGTACAATCGGCCACGTTGACCACGGTAAAACTACCCTAACTGCAGCAATCACTAACGTACTTGCAAAAGTATACGGTGGTACAGCTAAAGACTTCGCATCAATCGATAACGCTCCAGAAGAGCGTGAGCGTGGTATCACAATCTCAACTTCACACGTTGAGTACGATACACCGACTCGTCACTACGCACACGTAGACTGTCCAGGACACGCCGATTATGTTAAAAACATGATCACTGGTGCTGCTCAAATGGACGGCGCAATCCTAGTAGTTGCTGCAACTGACGGTCCTATGCCACAAACACGTGAGCACATCCTACTTTCTCGTCAGGTTGGCGTACCTTACATCATCGTATTCATGAACAAATGTGACATGGTTGATGACGAAGAGCTACTTGAGCTAGTAGAGATGGAAGTTCGTGAACTTCTTTCTGAGTACGATTTCCCAGGTGACGACTTACCTCTAATCCAAGGTTCAGCACTTAAAGCCCTAGAAGGCGAAGAGCAATGGGAAGCGAAAATCATTGAACTAGCTGAAGCGCTAGATTCATACATCCCAGAGCCAGAGCGTGACATCGATAAGCCATTCATCATGCCTATCGAAGACGTATTCTCAATCCAAGGTCGTGGTACAGTTGTAACTGGCCGTGTTGAAGCTGGTATCATCAACGTGAATGACGAAGTTGAAATCGTAGGTATCAAAGAAACTACGAAGACAACATGTACAGGTGTTGAGATGTTCCGTAAGCTTCTAGACGAAGGTCGTGCGGGTGAGAACATCGGTGCACTTCTACGTGGTACTAAGCGTGAAGACGTTGAGCGTGGTCAAGTACTTTGTAAGCCTGGTTCAATCAAGCCACACACTAAATTCACTTCAGAAGTATACGTACTTTCTAAAGATGAAGGTGGCCGTCATACTCCATTCTTCAAAGGTTACCGTCCACAGTTCTACTTCCGTACAACTGACGTAACAGGTGACGTACAGTTACCAGACGGCGTTGAAATGGTAATGCCTGGTGATAACATCAAGATGACTGTAGAGCTAATCGCTCCAATCGCGATGGACGAAGGTTTACGCTTCGCTATCCGTGAAGGTGGCCGTACAGTTGGTGCTGGTGTTGTTGCAACTATCGTTGAGTAATCAACTATAGTGATGCATTAAGCATTCAAGAAAAACCCGAGCTTAGTCTCGGGTTTTTTTATGGATGAGAAAATAGA
>NZ_JAJJZF010000066.1:0-1191 GCF_020966275.1 Pseudoalteromonas sp. MB41
TAGCATCGGTGGCTTCTTAGGCGAATGCTTTTCGACTCTGTTAACTCGATCTCGTTTGGCGTAAAATACAATCGTTGTTGTTCAAGTGATAATAGCGGCGGAGAATATAGATCAAGCTGCTCAGCTTTGGTAAGAATTGAGAGTTCGTTTTTTATAGCCATAGGAATTACGTTAAGTTTAAGGGGTTGTTAACCTCATAATTTGCCATACTTTGGAGAAGTAACCCACCTTTGTAAGCCTTTAAATATAATGAGTATGGCGGTTTATGTTACTTTAGAGGGGAAAATCCCTAGAACCCCATAGTGTCCTGATATACAATCCGTCGATTGGATAGATCATAGAGCTGAGCCAACGATTCAACCGTATAATCTGCGGCGTTAGTCACAGACGCAACATCTGGGTCATCATTATCTTTGATGAGAATGAACGTGTAGGTATCCAGGATAACTGAATAGGAAGAGGTCATTCTTTGTTTACCAATAGCCATGCACCTCTCCTAGTGGAAATCCATTGAAACATTAAGCACGTTGAAATCCCACGAGCCATAGTAAGTACGTGCAGCGAAGAAATGCCTACGCTTTTCCATATCCGAAAAGTGTTTGAGCTGCGGTTGAGGCTCAAAGATATGATCAATGCTTTTCACCTGATCAAGAATCAACAGCCCCATTTGAACAGCTTGAAAAATCACCTGGAACATCTCATCAGCTATTTCCGAAGATTGCCCGAACAGAATCAGATCTGGCGAACCAATATTTTTCATTCCGACCGTGTAGCTGTAGCCTTTCTCATGCATAACATACAGGCCGTTCTTCAACAGTGCGCGGTGTATCACTTGGTTATGGCTTTGAATGCCATTCTCAAAAATCTTCAATTCCATGTTACCTCCGAAATGGGGGTTCTAGGGATTTTCCCCTCTAAAAAGACATAATTCTCTGTAGACCACACCAATAAATGGCTGCGGAGGTGGGTTACTACTTATAAGTGTGGCAAATTAGGTAAATATCGTACATTTAATACGGAACAGCCCTGATATGGCCATCAAAAACGAAATTACTATTCTCACGAGAGCAGAACAGGCAAATCTTTATTCCCCACCCATTTTTTCAATCGAAGAACAACGTCTGTACTTTTCTCTGAACGATGCGGAATTGGCAGTTTTTCGGTCAATTCGTCTCAGAGTTCATAGATGTT
>NZ_JAJJZF010000067.1:0-1115 GCF_020966275.1 Pseudoalteromonas sp. MB41
TAAGTCGCTGACCCATTATACAAAAGGTACGCAGTCACCCAACAAGTGGGCTCCTACTGCTTGTACGTACACGGTTTCAGGTTCTATTTCACTCCCCTCACAGGGGTTCTTTTCGCCTTTCCCTCACGGTACTGGTTCACTATCGGTCAGTTGGGAGTATTTAGCCTTAGATGATGGTCCACCTATATTCAGTCAAAGTTTCACGTGCTCCGACCTACTCGATTTCACTTAAGATGCATTTTCGTGTACGGGACTATCACCCTGTATCGTCATACTTTCCAGAATGTTTCACTAACACATAATAAGCTTAAGGGCTGGTCCGGTTTCGCTCGCCGCTACTTCCGGAATCTCGGTTGATTTCTGTTCCTACGGGTACTTAGATGTTTCAGTTCTCCGCGTTCGCCTCTTACACCTATGTATTCAGTGTAAGATACCTGCAAGCAGGTGGGTTTCCCCATTCGGAAATCCTAGTCTCAAGTGCTTTTTACTAGCTTGACTAGGCTTATCGCAAGTTAATACGTCCTTCATCGCCTCCAACTGCCAAGGCATCCACCGTGTACGCTTAGTCACTTAACCATACAACCCAAACGGGTCTTTGTTAGTGACAGCTGTTAACTTCGCCAGAAGTTAATTCATCAAATAATGATGAGAATACTAAAGTAGATACCGATTAATCTGTCGATTAATCTGTCGATTAATTGGCATATTTTTACTTTTGAAAACTCTTGATAAATAACAATCGTTATTCATCAGAATTTTATTATCAGCTTTCCAAATTTTTAAAGAGCATATTAATTAGTGAAGCCAACGGCTTTACTAACTAACAATCATCTGTGTGGACACTACGAACAAATAAGTTCTAAATCGTATAAGGAGGTGATCCAGCCCCAGGTTCCCCTAGGGCTACCTTGTTACGACTTCACCCCAGTCATGAATCACTCCGTGGTGAACGTCCTCCCGAAGGTTAGACTATCCACTTCTGGAGCAACCCACTCCCATGGTGTGACGGGCGGTGTGTACAAGGCCCGGGAACGTATTCACCGCGTCATTCTGATACGCGATTACTAGCGATTCCGACTTCATGGAGTCGAGTTGCAGACTCCAATCCGGACTAC
>NZ_JAJJZF010000068.1:0-1055 GCF_020966275.1 Pseudoalteromonas sp. MB41
AAATCTACTTTAGTATACTAACTTCTGTCTGTTACGCTGTCATAAAACGCGTTTGGCGTTGTATGGTTAAGCCTCACGGGTAATTAGTACAGGTTAGCTTAATGGCTCACACCACTTCCACATCCTGCCTATCAACGTTGTAGTCTTCAACGGCCCTTCAGAGACTTTAAAAGTCTAGTGAGAACTCATCTCGAGGCCTGCTTCGCGCTTAGATGCTTTCAGCGCTTATCAGTTCCGAACGTAGCTACCGGGCAATGCCATTGGCATGACAACCCGAACACCAGCGGTTCGTTCACTCCGGTCCTCTCGTACTAGGAGCAACCCCTCTCAATTCTCAAACGCCCACGGCAGATAGGGACCGAACTGTCTCACGACGTTCTAAACCCAGCTCGCGTACCACTTTAAATGGCGAACAGCCATACCCTTGGGACCGACTTCAGCCCCAGGATGTGATGAGCCGACATCGAGGTGCCAAACACCGCCGTCGATATGAACTCTTGGGCGGTATCAGCCTGTTATCCCCGGAGTACCTTTTATCCGTTGAGCGATGGCCCTTCCATTCAGAACCACCGGATCACTATGACCTACTTTCGTACCTGCTCGACGTGTCTGTCTCGCAGTTAAGCTGGCTTCTACCATTACACTAACCGTACGATGTCCGACCGTACTTAGCCAACCTTCGTGCTCCTCCGTTACTCTTTGGGAGGAGACCGCCCCAGTCAAACTACCCACCAGGCACTGTCCGTAACCCCGATCAGGGGCCAACGTTAGAACATCAAAACTACAAGGGTGGTATTTCAAGGACGGCTCCACAAAGACTAGCGTCTCTGCTTCAAAGCCTCCCACCTATCCTACACATGTAGGTTCAATGTTCAGTGCCAAGCTGTAGTAAAGGTTCACGGGGTCTTTCCGTCTAGCCGCGGGTACACAGCATCTTCACTGCGATTTCAATTTCACTGAGTCTCGGGTGGAGACAGCGTGGCCATGGTTACACCATTCGTGCAGGTCGGAACTTACCCGACAAGGAATTTCGCTACCTTAGGACCGTTATAGTT
>NZ_JAJJZF010000007.1:0-161438 GCF_020966275.1 Pseudoalteromonas sp. MB41
ATCAAGTAAAGCTTAATGAAAATGGCATTACTCCATCGATGACCGATGGCTATGATTGCTATCAAAATGCATTGGCGGAGCGCATTAATGGCATATTGAAGCAAGAATTCTTACTCTATAAATGCCAAAATCTGAAAGAGCTACGTGAACTCGTCGAAGAATCAATAGTAATATACAATGAAATGAGGCCGCATTTGAGTTTAGGCATGGAAACCCCAAACCAAGTGCATAAAAAAGACCAGGAGCAAAAGCTACTGGCCTTCAATTAAAACCGTCAACGTATTTTAGGACGAGACAATGCTTTACCTCAACTAAACTTTAGGTTTTATCGTACTGGCAGTTTCATAATTTAAAAGGAAATTCGCTATGCATTTAGAACACATAAACCTAGTCGTAAGTAATGTTGACGCCATGCTGCATTTTTATAAAGCCGCGTTCCCTCATTGGCGAGTAAGAAGCCAAGGCGACAGCACCTGGTCTGGAAAGCCGCGTAAATGGCTGCACTTTGGTGATGATTACCAGTACATCGCATTCAGCGATAATGGTGAAGATGAAAATCGCGATTTATCGGGCCATCAAGTGGGCCTTGCTCACTTTGCTTATGTGACACACGATATTAATGCCGTGATTGAACGCCTTGTAGATGCAGGCTACGAAGTGGATAAATTAGGCCCTGAAAACCCTTACCGAAAAAACGTGTATTTTATTGACCCCGCAGGCTTTGAAGTCGAGTTTGTCGAATATTTCAGTGACATCCCAAGTGAAAGAAATAACGATCTTTAGCGATGAAAAAACGAGAGCGAAGTACGAGCGAAATAAGTAACGAGTTACGAAAAGCGAGATGCGAGCTAAACCGTGAAGGGTGTTTAATGTCGCTGAAAAGGTTCGCTTTTTCGGCGTTAAAACGCCTCCCACGAGTGTAGTGTGTATCTTTTGTAGGAGGCTTTAGCCGTGAAAGGGTTATAGGTAACGAGCTGCGAAAAGCGAGATGCGAGCTAAATCGAGATGGTTGTTAATACCGCTTAAAAGGTTTGCTTTTTCGGCGTTAAAACGCCTCCCACGAGTGTGATGTGTGTCACTTGTAGGAGGGGCTTTAGCCGTGAAAGGGTGTAAGCAACGAGTGACGAATTACGAGATTCGAGCTATACGGTGAAGGGTGTTTAATGTCGTTGAAAATGTTTGCTTTTCGGCGTTAAAACGCCTCCCACGTGTGAGGTGTATATCACTTGTAGGAGGGGCTTTAGCCGTGAATTTTATAAAAGACGTTGCTGCGCAAACGCGCCATGCAAGCATAACGCCTACGGTTTAATGTAGGCGTGAAATTTATTTCGCGTGAAGAGGTTCTAAGCAACGAGCTGCGAAAAGCGAGATGCGAGCTTGTATAGTTAAAACGCCTCCCTCGTGTGTGATGTGTGTCACTTGTAGGAGGGGCTTTAGCCGTGAATTTTATAAAGAGACGTTGCTGCACAAACGCGCCATGCAAGCATAACGCCTACGGTTTAATGTAGGCGTGAAATTTATTTCGCGTGAAGAGGTTGTAAGCAACGAGCTGCGAAAAGCGAGATGCGAGCTTGTATAGTTAAAACGCCTCCCACGTGTGAGATGTGTGTCACTTGTAGGAGGGGCTTTAGCCGCGAATTTTATAAAAGACGTTGCTGCGCAAACGCGCCATGCAAGCATAAGGCCTACGGTTTAATGTAGGCGTGAAATTTATTTCGCGCGAAGGGGTTGTAAGCAACGAGTTACGAAGTACGAGATGTGAGCTAAACCGTGAAGGGTGTTTAATGTCGCTTAAAAGGTTTGCTTTTTCGGCGTTAAAACGCCTCCCACGTGTGAAATGTGTATCACTTGTAGGAGGGGCTTTAGCCGTGAATTTTATAAAGAGACGTTGCTGCGCAAACGCGCCATGCAAGCATAACGCCTACGGTTTAAGGTAGGCGTGAAATTTATTTCGCGCGAAGGGGTTATAAGTAACGAGTTACGAAGTACGAGATGCGAGCTAAACCGTGAAGGGTGTTTAATGTCGCTGAAAAGGTTCGCTTTTTCGGCGTTAAAACGCCTCCCACGTGTGAAATGTGTATCACTTGTAGGAGGGGCTTTAGCCGTGAAAGGGTTGTAAGCAACGAAGTACGAAAAGCGAGATGCGAGCTTGTATAGTTAAAACGCCTCCCACATGTAGTGTATATCACTTGTAGGAGGGGCTTTAGCCGTGAATTTTATAAAAGACGTTGCTGTGCAAACGTGCCATGTAAACATAACGCCTACGGTTTAAGGTAGGCGTGAAATTTATTGTGCGCGAAGGGGTTTCGCAACTCGTATTTCGTCATTGCACTCTATTCATTTCTTTCCAACTGGCTTTTAGGCTGTTGGCAAAGCTGATGAACTTTTCTTTCATGGTGCGTTTGACTTTAATCTCTACTGAGCCTAGCCAAACATTACCTTCAATCGTAATTGTGGGGCCTTGCCCTTTATTGAGTGCAACCGATTTATTTTCAACGCTACCAACCACACTAAACAATTTTGACACTACATTCACATGCTCTGGCACGTAGATTTCGTCGCTGCCTAAAATACAGTTTACGTAGATGGTGACATGCTGGTGCTGAAAAACGGCTTCACTAAAGTCTAATTCAATTGAGCCTAAACAGTTCGTTAGGTGAATTTCTTTCGGGACTAGCCATTGGCCGCTGCGCTCGTTGGAACCTAAAATACTGCGTAGTTGCAGGCTTTCTGCATCGCTACCATGTGCATAGTGAGGTTTAAACTGCGCGTGTTTATGTGACTTGTAGTCAATATCTGCTGTTAACTCTAAGTCAGAAACCAGCTCAATTAACACTTCATTGCTGGTGGCTTCCATTGCTTGGTCTAGTCTTCGTTCAAATGCTTCTGCTGAAATAACTGCATGACTGTAGTTATAGATAAGTTGATCGATTACTTCTTCTCTTACTTGCTCGATGGGGCGATCTTCGAGTTTGACGGCCATGATAATTCCCTGTTGAGTTTTAAAGTTATGTTAATCACAAAGCAAAGTGTAGGCCAAAAATTATTTTATTAATATTCATTGGTTTATGTTTTTTGATGTGGGCTTTCATTCGTTAAATTAACCATAGATTAATAAGATTGACAATTAATTAGTCATTTTTATAACAGAGTGAACTTCTTACCGAATTGTCTGTAAATAATTACCGAAACGAATATAAATCATGGCTGAATATCGATTTAACTTATTGAATAATATAAAAATAAAAAGTTGGCATCGAAGTCGCATTAGTTATCTCGTCTTTAATCAAAAGGAGAAAGATTATGAATACATTCAACAAGACTATGATTGCTGCGTTAGTAATTGGTGCAACAAGTATGAGTGCTCAGGCAAGCAACTGGGAAAATGAAAGTAAAGATGCTTGGATTGATGGTAAGGCAGAAACTGTGCTTCTTATGAACACTAACCTAAATAATTTTGATATCAACACAGACGTAAAAAACGGCAAAGTTGTATTAACCGGTAAAGTTGATAGTGAATTAGACAAAGAGTTAGCCGAAGAGCTTGTACTTAGCCTAGACGGAGTAACTGCTGTTGATAATAAATTAACGGTTGTGAAAAACATGAAGTCTAAGGCAGCGAGTGCAGATAAAGGTGACTCAGTAGAAAGTGACTTAACTGATGCGAAGATCAGTACAGTGATCACCACACGTTATTTATTTAACTCTGAAGTAGGCGGCACTGATATTGATGTCGATACAGATAAAGGCGTTGTTACACTAAAAGGTACGGTTAAGTCAGATGCAGAAAAGCAATTAGCAGTGAGCATTGCTGAAAATGCTGAAGATGTGCGTAAAGTCATCGATGAACTTAAGATTGTTGCTGAATAATAGCACGCCCTATAGCCCAGCTTTGGCTGGGCTTATCTTTTTCAAGGAGTGAGTTATGGATTTAATACGCATTATTTTCTCGGTTTTAATTCCGCCTCTTGGCGTATTTTTACAGGTAGGTTTGGGGGCACAATTCTGGATTAATATTATTTTAACCTTATTAGGGTACATTCCAGGTTTGATTCATGCTGTGTATATTATCGGTAAGCGATAATAATCACGGTTCAAAGGAATGAGTTTACGGCAAGGAAATGCACACGTAATAATGGATGACAACACTGCAAGGAGATTTACAGTATGGAAAATGTAACACAGCACAAAGGACAGCAAGGAAGTAACAAGGCGTTATGGACAAGCGCACAATGGCAACGCTTTATGGATAAAGTGAAAGGATAAACACCAAGGATTTTGGTTTAGGCTAGGAGCCAAATATGGATGAAGCTAGCGTAAGGAGGTGACAAAATGGAACAAGTACAAGCGCAATTATTACACGGACTGAACAACAAGGGAGTTGCTACATGGAATGAGCAACAGTGGCAACTATTTATGGAACTTACTAAAGCGGTTACGCCACAGGTAACAAGGAAGGCTGACGATAAAAACCCGATGTCATCTTCAGGTGACATCGGGTTTTTAATTACATCTGCAATCTATCTCAATACCAATTCAAATCAGTGTGAATGATTTAAACCTGTCGTTTGCAGCGTTAAAAATTTCTTATTAACGACTGCATGGTGCCTGATTTGTTACTTATAATAAGTAGCAAGAACACACACCTAGAACAATTCAATGACTAATCACAACTTAAATTGATTAACTGTTTTATTAAGTGAAATAGCTAGCTCATTGAGATCGCGTGCTTCGTCTGCTAACTCATGTGCATGATCTGCTGTACTATTAACTAAATGGTTAATTGCCGCGAGGCTATTGTTAATGTCCTCAGCAACCACCGTTTGTTGCTCAGTTGAGGTCGCAATTTGATGACTCTGGTCTTGTACATTCGTCACTGAGCCTGCAATATCTTGCAGAGCTTGCAGTACAATTTGAGTTTGCTCTACAGAGCCTTCTGCACGCTCTTGACCCTGCTGCATCATGGTGGATGCTTTTTGAGCTATTTGCTGTAAACGCGTGATCATATTACGAATATCATCGGTCGACTCTTGTGTACGACTTGCCAGTGAGCGTACCTCATCAGCAACCACCGCAAAGCCTCGCCCTTGCTCACCTGCACGCGCCGCTTCAATGGCTGCATTGAGTGCCAGTAAATTGGTTTGTTCTGCAATTGAGTTGATTACATCGACAACAGCGCCAATATTGCCGCTTTCTTGCTCAAGCCCAGCAACAACTTTAGATGCCTCACCGATGTGGCTGGCAAGTGCGGTCATCACCGATTGCGCCTGCGTTGAACGCTTGGTGCCATCGGCTGTAATGCTTTGCACTTCTTCGGCTGCATTGTTGGTGTGTTGCGCATTTCGCGAAATTTCGAGTACCGTAGAGGCCATTTCTGTTACTGCGGCGCTAACACTGTCAACTTGTTGCTTTTCTTGCTGAATTTCGTCGTTGGTTTTTTTAGAGACGATTTTAAGCTGTGAAGCCGCTTGGCTTAACTGCTCAGCTTGGGCTGCTGTATTAAGCATCATGGCACGTAATTTATCGATAAAGGTATTCATGTGGTGAGCGAGCTGACCAACTTCATCTTGACTCTTTATTTCGATTTTTTGGGTTAAATCACCATCACCTGAAGCAATATCACGCATGATATAAGTAAGTTTTGTCAGTGGTTTAGTGATCATTTGCGTAGCCCAGAAGATCATCGCAATAATAATCGCTAAAATGATGATCACAGAGGTCGTTGTTGTCATGACTGCATCATGTACTGGCTCTTCGATCATGCTGGTTGGTATTAAAATACCCACATACCAATCAAGGTATGGGCTTTCTAATTCAAGGCGGTTGTATACAACGTAATATTGCTCGCCTTTTAGGGTGACAAAACCACTGCCGTCTTTGTTGCTTTTCATGGTGCGGTTTAATTCGCTGAAGCCTGATGTGTCACTAAATTGTTTTTCGAGGGCATCAAGACCTTCTTTGCCGTTTGGACCTTCGTCTGTCACAGACAGTTTATGACCGGTGCGCTTAGATAAGTGAACCACCTTTTGGTTGCCATCAAGTAAAAAGCCAAACCCTTGTCCGTTAAAGCGAATATCTTCAACCATGTCGTTGATATTGTTAAGTTGTAAATCAACCCCACCAAAACCAACCAGTTTGTTTTGTTTATTATAAACAGGTTGCTGTACTACAGCTGAGGCGTTGCCTGTGGTTAAATCAACAGAAATAGGACCAACATACAATTTGTTGATCTTTAAGGCATCTTGCCACCAGCCACGTTTATAAGCGTAATAAGGCTGGCCATTGTAGTGGGTGGTGCGTTCGTTTTCTTTAAAGTACTCACCGGTTGTCGCCGATGCGAAGAAGGCAGATAAAATATTGTCGTCGTTGCCACTAATACGCACAAAGTCTTGGTTAACGCTGTCGTATCCGGGTTGGTTTTCAAGGCTTTGATCGCGCTTTTTCCAATTATCAAACCAATTTACTAAGTGCGGATTGGTTACAAAGGTTTCAACTACTTTACCGTATTTGGCAAAGTAACTTTGCATTGAAAGCCGCTCACTTTGTAAGTAGCTATCCGCTTCGCGTTGGATAGCCTGACGTGATAGGTCAGCAATATGGCTAACAAAAAAACTAGACGCGATGATAAGTAATACACTTATCGTTCCGCCGATGAGTAATAATATTTTTTTACGTAAAGAAAGGTTATTTAACATAGGTGCACGTGTTTTTATTATCGGGTAGAGTTAGTTATCTAATCATATTTGCACCTAAATCGCTACATTGCATAGCGAAGCTTATTAATAAAATATTACATATAGATAAGGCGATATTATTAAATGGTTAATTTTGATAATAAAATAGTTGTACTTGGTGCTGGGTGGCTTGGTCAGGCACTTTGCTTTGAAGCCAAAAAATTACAGTGGGATGTGCAAGGCACACATCGAAGTAGTGAACATCAATTTGATTTTCATAGACAATTCTTACTTGAACAGGGAAAAGTTAAGCATGATGTTAGCCTTGAAAATGCATGGTGGGTATGTGCTATTCCTCCACGTAGTAGGCAACAGCAAAGTAATTATTTAGAGACCTTAAATGCAGGACTGGCTCTTGCCGATTCGTTGCATTGCAAAGGCTTTATTTTGTGCTCGTCAACAGGGGTGTATGCTAATGATAATGGGCTTTACAACGAAGCAAGTATTATTGAGTGTCAAACAGACCGTCAGCAACAGCTATACGATGCAGAGCAAGCCGTATTAAAAGCAGGTGGAAAAGTATTACGTTTGGCTGGTTTAGTTGGTCCACAACGTGAACCGGGACAATTTGTGGCAGGTAAAGAGTTGTCTAGCTCAAGTGAGCAAATCGTTAATATGGTACATCAGCAAGATGTAATTAACGCAATATTTAGTGTTATTACGCATTGGCCTGTGGCACAAAGTGTTTATAACGTCGTTAACCCTGCTCACCCAACTAAAGCTGATTACTATCGAGAAAAGTGCCGTGAAAAGGGTAATCCAGCGCCTACTTTTACCAGCAATGAGGTGGGGGAGCGAATTATTGATGGTGAAGCCATTAAAGCGCTCAACTTTAGTTACCAACACGCTATTTAGCTATTTTTTAAAGGTTAAATGCCCGCCTAGTCGGTATTTACTGCCGGGTGAAACAAGACGTGCAAAACTCACAATACCTTGTGATGACCATGTTCGGCGGATTACTTGCAAACAAGGCTCTTCGTTATATAAGTTGAGCCATTCACACATTTCAGGGTTGGGCATAACGGCTTCAACCGTGTGGCGAGCCTCGGTGAGTGGGGCGACGCGCGATAAATATTCATGCGGTGTTTGGTTGTGAAAATCTTGCTGTAAGTAGTCTTTGGCAAGTAAAGGGTTCACGAAACGCTCTTCAACTTGCAGTGGTTGCTCGTTTTCATTGTGCACAATAACACTGCGATACACATGACTGTCTACTTCAACACTCAGTGCAATGGCAATAGGGGCGATAGCACGTATCGATTCCATAACCAAAATAGTGCAACTGTAGTGACTATTTCGCGCTTTTACCTCGTCGGCAATGTTTTTTATTTCTAGCAATGAAGATTGCGATTTGAAGCTTGCTACAAATGTGCCTAACCCTTGATTGCGCGTTAAAATACCGGCTTCGGTGAGTTCTGATAAAGCGCGTCTTGCTGTCATTCTACTCACTTGAAATTGATTAGTGAGCTCATTTTCTGACGGTACACGGTCATTTTCTTGCCAGTGACCAGCGCGGATATTTTCAAGAATAAATTGTTTTATTTGCGCAAACTTAGGAACACTCATGCTGAGAACGTTATTGGTAACTTTTTAGTGTGTTTCAAGGTGGCATAATTTTCTTGTATATACAAGGTGAGTTGTTAAACTTTAAACAATTTCAAGTTACAGGGTTCAAACGACCAAACCCGACGCATCAGTATAGGTGAAAAATGCACACAACGAATAATGATCACGCACACTGGGATTTATTGATCACAGATGCCAATATCGCGACGATGGACCCTGCAATTGATGCACCATATGGTGCGCTTGAACACGCTGCAATTGCTGTAAAAGACGGCAAAATAGCATGGCTAGGATCACAGGCTGACTTGCCACAATTTGATGTGTTAGCAACCCCAACAGTATCTGCAAAAGGGCAATGGTTAACCCCAGGGTTAATTGATTGTCACACTCACCTTGTATTTGCTGGTAGCCGTGCAGAGGAGTTTGAACAACGTTTGCAAGGTGTGAGTTATGAGCAAATTGCAGCAAACGGTGGCGGCATTGCCAGTACGGTTCGCGCCACACGCGAAGCCGACCATGAAACACTATTTGTTGCAGCGAAAGAACGCTTAAATGCGTTGTATGGCGAAGGGGTGACCACCGTAGAAATTAAGTCTGGTTATGGTTTAGATTGTGAAAACGAAATTAAATTACTTGAAGTTGCTCGCTTATTAGGTGAAAACCACCCTGTCGATGTGAAGACAACATTCTTAGGTGCTCATGCGTTGCCGCCGGAATACAAAGGCCGAAGCGATGAGTACATTGAGCTTGTCTGCGGCGAGATGTTAGAACAAGTGGTTGCAGGAAACCTTGCTGACGCCGTTGATGCTTTTTGTGAAAATGTAGGCTTTAGTAACGAGCAAACTCGACGCGTTTTTGAAGCGGCTAAAAAGCATAACCTGCCAGTGAAGCTTCATGCTGAGCAGTTATCTAATCAACATGGTGCTGCGTTAGTCGCCGAGTTTAATGGCTTATCCGCTGATCATATTGAACACCTTGATGAAGCGGGTATTAAAGCAATGGCTAGCGCTGGCACGACGGCGGTGCTCTTGCCGGGTGCCTTTTACTTTTTACGTGAAACAAAATACCCGCCGATTGAATTACTACAGCAATACCACGTGCCTATCGCAATTTCTACTGACTTTAACCCAGGTACTTCACCTTTGTGTTCATTGCACTTAATGATGAATATGGCATGTACTATTTTCCGTATGACACCAGAGCAAGCATTAGCTGGGGTAACACGTAATGCAGCGGGGGCATTAGGCCTCAGTGATCGTGGTGTGCTTAAAGTTGGTGCGCGTGCCGATATTGCCCATTGGCAAATATCCCATCCTGCGCAATTAAGTTACCAATTTGGCGTAAATAAACTGTTAAATCTGTGGATTTTGGGTAGACTAAGTTAGAGAGAGTTTTTACGCATTTTGGATTACATGTCATTAATTGCCAGTTTAGCGAGCAGTACTGCGAGCCTCGTAAATTTAAGTAGTGATGTTGTACCAGTTTTTTTAGCTGGTGCCGTTTTTATGGCAATGATATGTGCCTTGTGTGTAACCCATCATCCCGTATTAAGGTTAAGCCTAGTCGTTAATGGCGTATTAGGCTTAGCAATCCTGAGTGTAGGGTCACCTTCGCTTATTTTATTACTGGCCATAAGCCTGTGCTTTCATCTGTGGCAAGCATTTAGAACGACAAACTGGTTAGCAATCACACTCAGTGTGTCGGCAGCACTCTGTTTTGCCGTGTTATTTTCTGCGCATTTTTTACTTGATATTGCCTTTTATTGGTTAGTATTGTCGGTGGTAATACTCAGTGTGTCAGGCTTTTTTAATTACGAAGAGCCCGCAGAAGACGAAGAGGTTCCCGTTGAGCCTAGCCGCCACGACGATTTAGATAAAACCCCGCTCAAAGAGCTTCCCGATCGCAAAGGATTAGAAAAAAGCTTCGCAGTATACAGTGAAGCGCATTCAAAAAACTGTGTGCTGGTTGTGATTCGTCTCGAAGGATTCGAAACCGTTAACCAGCACATAGGCCGTGACTTTGGTGATTTATTACTGGCTCAATCGGCCAATCGTATCAAACAGCAGCTCACCTCAGATGCAGTTCTGAATATGAAAGGGCGCTCAGGTGGCGTCGACAAGCTGGCTCATTTAGGAGGCTTAAACTTTGCGTTTATTTGCGCGGTTGAAGAGCAAAAACACCTTCATGAACAATTAATTAGCCAAATAAGGCAAGTGACATTAAAGCCGTTCAATGTGGCCAATTGCACCATTGAAGTTAAAGTGCGTGCCAGTTATGTAAATTGTAACGACCCTGATCACAGTTTTGATAATTTAATCTCTTTTGCTTACCTTGCACTTGATTCAAACCCAGATAAAGCGATAGTGCCGTATCAATCACAAATGATGATCGAACAGTTAGAGCAACAAGCCCGATTACGTGAACTTGCTCATCTTGATTTTGCCAGTGAGCTTGAACTGTATTTTCAACCCGTGATTCGTAATAGTGATGAACATATTGAGTTTTTAGAACTCTTACTGCGTTGGCAACACCCTAAACAAGGCATATTAGCGGCCAATAAGTTTATTGATGATATTCGCGTTGCGGGGCTTGGGTATCCGGTTGCTGCGTTTGTCATTGAGCGTGCCGCAGAGCTTGCAATGGCCTTACGTATGGAAGGCATTCAATTACCATTGAGTATCAATGTGTTTGGCCCTGAAATGCTTCATGAAGAGTTTATAGAGTTTGTAGACCGCATCGCAACTGAGCATCGCTTAGAGCCCGGAGATTTAATTATAGAGTGTCCGTTAGACTTATTCATGGGGTTAGATGACCAAGGTAAAGCCATGGTCGCGCGGCTTAATAGTATTGGTATAAAAGTGTGTGTTGATGGCTTGGGAGACAGCCCCGTTTGGTTGGCTAAGTTACCTAACCTTAATGTTGAATACATTAAAGTTGCACCGTCATTAACCGCAGACTTTGCGCATCAAGCCCAAGTGCGCAGCTTAGTATCGGGTATGGTCGATATGCACACGCAAAATAATGCTAAAGTAATTTGTGAAGGTGTTGAAACACTTGAGCAACTGAAGTTTGTTAAATCACTTAATACATATGCCGCGCAAGGTTATTATTTTAGCTACCCGCTGAGCAGTGTGGGAATGATGTCTTGGCTAAAACAATGGCGGCTAGAACGTGAATAGTGCAAACGCGCCATGCAAACATGCCGTCTACGGTTTAGTGTCGGCGTGAAATTTATTTCGCGCGAAAAGTGTTATAAGCAACGAGTTACGAAAAGCGAGATACGAGCTATACCGTGAAGGTTGTTTAATGTCGTTGAATAGCTTTACTTTTTCGGCGTTAAAACACCTCCTACGTGTGTGATGTGTATCACTTGTAGGAAGGGCTTTAGCCGTGAATCTTATAAAAGATGTTGCTGCGCAAACGCGCCATGCAAGCATAACGCCTACGGTTTAATGTAGGCGTGAAATTTATTTCGCGCGAAAGGGTTATAAGCAACGAGTTACGAAAGGCGAGATAGGAGCTAGTACAGCTAAATCGAGATGGTTGTTTAATGCCAGTTAAAAGGTTTGCTTTTCGGCGTTAAAACGCCTCCTACGTGTGAAGTGTGCATCACTTGTAGCCGCGAATTATATAAAAGATGTTGCTGCGCAAACGCGCCATGCAAGCATAACGCCTACGGTTTAATGTAGGCGTGAAAGGGTTACAAGCAACGAGTTACGAAAGGCGAGATAGGAGCTAGTAAAGCTAAATCGAGATGGTTGTTTAATACCGTTGAACAGGTTTGCTTTTCGGCGTTAAAACGCCTCCCACGTGTGAAGTGTATCACTTGTAGGAAGGGCTTTAGCCGTGAATCTTATAAAAGATGTTGCTGCGCAAACGCGCCATGCAAGCATAACGCCTACGGTTTAATGTAGGCGTTAAATTCATTTCGCGCAAACGCGCCATGCAAGCATGGCGTCTAAAAACGAGGTTACTCACCCGGCTTTTGGCGCGTTTTATTACAGGCTTTCTCTTGCTTGCAAGTAAGCATTAACTAATGCGGTAATGATTTGCCCAGCATCGTTTATTCCTGCCTCTAACCCTACTGGGTGTTGCGATGGTGCACCTTCACATAAATGCAGGTAGCTGGCATGAACATGCCTAGCAGCTAAATGCACAAAATGCTCAGCATCACTGACACTAAAACCACAGTTTGTGTAGGCGCTTACCGGCATGAGTGAAATACTATCGAGGTCTACTTCCACGCCAAGGGGGGCGCTGTCAAAGCGGGCAAGCGCCTGTTTGCAGGCCGTTGAAAGGTCGATAGTGCGACGCACTTGAATATCTTGGTAGCTATCAAACAAGAAGTTCGCATCTTTGAGAGCATTCAGAATTGCTTGGTTATTTTTAAATTCGTGCAAACCGATTACATGATATTGCGCAAGGTGACTTTCAGAATAGGCGTACCTGAAGCCGTTACCACTGTGGCGACCTTCACACTCTCTAAAATCTGCATGTGGGTCTAAGTTAATGGCATTAACAGGCTTAGCGTGGTGTTTACTTAACGCACGTAAAATTCCTAAGCAGTTATTATGGCCCCCACCAATGACAATAGGTTCTAAACCTGCGGCAAAGATCATCGCCAGTACGCGTTCAACGCGGGTGTCGATATCTGCGCAAAGTTGGCGCAGCTGAGCTAAGTCAGCGTCGTTTTTGTTATCGAGGTGAGCGGCTTGCTGGTTTATATCATCAAGTTCCACTTCGCCGAGTAATAACACGCGTTCATGATTTAGAAATTGATTATGAGTTTGATTAAGAAAGCGCTTTAAAAAAGCTTGCCATGCTTGATGCGAACCGCCATTGCCTAAATTAGCACGGGGACCAATATCTTCACACACGCCAACGAGTACATAGCGAATGCCGAATTGTTTTGCATCGATAAGGGCTTGAGGTGCGTTTGTGTGTGTATCGAGGAGGGCGAGGGCTTGCCACGCTTTCTGTTCGTTGGCGCGGCGGACACATAAATGTTTAACCGCCGCTTCATCATAAATTTTAAGGTAGTCAGTCACCGAGTTTAGTCTTCTTCTATTACGTCGAACTCTAATTCATCAGCAGATAATATAATGCCGGTGCTATCAGCGTAAACAAAGTCACCATCAAAGAATGAGACACCCGCAAAGTTAACGCCAATGCCGTCTTCACCGGCTCCTTCACTGTCGGCAGCAACAGGAATAGACGCAATTGCTTGAATGCCTAAATCTAATTCTTCAAGGTCATCAACATGGCGAATAGCACCATATACAATGATACCTTGCCAGTTATTTTCTAATGCGATTTCAGCCAGCTCAATATCAATTAGTGCGCGGCGGGTTGAACCACCACCATCAATTAACAGTACGCTGTCGGTACCATCGGTTGATAATATTTCGCGGATCAGCTCATTGTTCTCAAAACATTTTACGGTTCTAACTCGACCACTGAAACTTGGGCGTCCACCAAAATTGATAAACATAGGTTCGAGCACATCAACCACATCGGCAAAGTGGTCGCATAAATCAGAAGTGCTGTAATCCATTTTTTCATCCTCTAAAGAGACTGTCTGTTTAGTACTCAGTATACCCTGATACAACTCAATAACAACGACTTAATACGTGTTTATTACTTTAAATCAAAGGAATCAAGTCACCGCAACATTAGTGTCTCAAAAGCGTCACCTAATTGTTATTTTTAACACCTAAGCTGAGATGAGTAGCCCTCTTATAAAGAGGTCATGTTTGTATTAAAAACAGACACAAAGTATGACAAGGAGCTTGGCCATGGCAAATAACATACTGACGAAGTTAGCAAAAGTGGATGAACAGTTGTTTTTAAGCGTATTTAACGATGCATCGCCTAATTGGCTTAGACGCTCAGCAATCGGTCTATCAAAAACCGGCGATGGTGGGCTATACCTGATGTTATTTGTGGGGTTTTGGTGGTTCAGCGAACAATTACATTTCCAGCAGTTTGCCTTGAGCCTGTTGGTTGGCTTTGCTATAGAGCGACCCATTTATTTTATGGCTAAAAAACGCATTGCTCGAGTCAGGCCTTGTGATTGTTTAGTGCAAGGGGCTTACCTGGTGCCCAGTGATAAGTTTAGTTTGCCCTCGGGGCACAGTGCTGGTGCGTTTGTTGTTGCGACTATTTTAACGATGTACTTCCCTGCTTTTATGGCTGTGTGGTTTATCTGGGCGGCAGGCGTTGCGGCTTCACGGGTTGTCGTGGGCGTGCATTATCCAGCCGATGTGATTGTTGGTGCGGTGATAGGGTCGAGTTGTGCTGTGCTTGCTGTGATGGTGGTGGAATATATATGAGAATTTTGTACGGTATTCAAGGTACAGGGAATGGTCACATAACACGTGCTCGGGTTATGGCAACAACATTCAATGCATTAGGTGTCGATGTTGATTATGTGTTTTCGGGCCGCCGTGAGCACGATTACTTCGATATGGATGAATTTGCTAACTACCGAGCGTTTCGTGGTTTATCGTTTACCAGTAAATCGGGGCAAGTTGATAGCTTAAAAACACTCAAAAATGCTCGGCCATTGCAGTTAATCAAAGATATAAAAAGCCTTGATTTACGTCACTATGATTTGGTGTTTAATGATTTTGAGCCGATCACAGCATGGGCGGCTAAACAGCAGGGGGTGCCGGTTATTGGTATGAGTCATCAGGCGGCATTTTTGTCAGATAAAGTGCCGATGTTTGGTCGCTCATTTTTCAGAAGAGCGTTAATTCGTCATTATGCGCCCGCTAATGTTTATTTAGGTGTGCATTGGCAACCTTATGCAAAAAATATTATTCCTCCGTTTATTGCGGCTCATCAGCATAATAATCCTGTCATGGTTGAAAATAAGGTGTTAGTTTATTTACCATTCGAAAACTTAGACAGTGTAGTCGACTACCTAAAAGACTTTCCCGAGCGCGAATTCTATTGCTACCACCCTGATGCAGAAAACTCATCAATTGGAAATATTCACTTAAGATCACCATCACGCGTCGGTTTTTTAAATGATCTTGCCAATGCGGGGGGAGTGATAGGAAATGCTGGATTTGAACTGGCCAGTGAGGCCTTGCAATTGGGTAAAAAGCTGCTGTTAAAGCCGCTTGGTAAGCAATTTGAGCAAGGCATAAATGCACAGACTTTATTGTCAATGGGGGCGGCGCATGTCATGAGCTATTTAAATCCCTATGCCATGGATGACTGGCTGCAATCAGCACAAAACAGAAAACTGAATTTTCCTAGCGATCCGGCTCCTTTGGTTGACTGGTTACAAAAAAGACAATGGCAACAACTAGATAAATTGCACTACCACTTGTGGCAACAGGTTGATATTGAAAAAAAAGTTATTGTTTAAACCATTCGTATCAACGACAATGCCCGGCAACATTAGCTACTTTTATTAGCTGCTTTAAATAGTTTAGCTATACTCTTATATGCATGTATCTATAGGGCGCTCTGAATGAATGTATTACAAAACTTAACTATAAAACGTCGTTTACAATTAAACGCGTTAGTTGTTGGTCTTGCAATGATTGTGATGCTATGTGTCATTATCTTTGAGTCTCGCACGATGCTAAAACTCAATGAGACAATTCAAAACGCGGAGGAGCTTGATATTCATGAGCTTTCTATGCGTAAGCATGAGAAAAACTTTCTGTTTTACAAAGATGTAAACAGCCTTAGCTTATTTGAAAATGAGTACACACAACTTAAAACAAAAATGGCGCGATTAGATGAATTGCTAAACGATTTATCGATGAACACAGATAAGTTAGGCGAGTTTAGACGTCTAGCTAAAGTGTACTACGATGATTTTAACAGCGTTGTAGAGTTACAAAAACAAATAGGTTTACACCCAAAAGATGCGCTTTATGGTGATTTGCGTAATGCTGTGCATCAAGTCGAAACACTATTAAGTGAGCGCGAAGATTACCGTTTACTCACTTACATGTTGCAGTTACGCCGCGCCGAAAAAGATTTTATGCTGCGATTTGACACAAAATATCTGACCAAGTTTGATGAATTAGTCGCTGATTTTGAGTCCGCCATTAAAGTAGCTGAGCTTGATGGTAACTACGAAAGTCAATTACTGGCTCTTTTAACAACCTATCAAACTAAATTTAAAGCACTCGTCGATGCACAAGTCTTACTCGGTCTAGACTTAGATTCGGGTGCCTTGGGTAAAATGAAACAAAGCGTTGAGAAGAGTGATGCCATTGTTTCTGAACTGACCGATGAGACAAAAACATTTGTTGAATCAAGCGCGTCGCAAGCACAGTTAATTGCTTTAATAGTGTTTATTATTGCAAGTGCTGTTGTGATGATTTTGGTTTACTTTACCAGCCGTTCAATTATTCAGCCTATTGAGCGTGTATACCATACAATTAATGAGATTCGTCGTAGTAACGATTTAAGTATTTCGATTGAGCAGTCGGGCAAAGACGAAGTGACGATTATGACGGTTGATTTTAACAGCTTAATTGGTGATTTTAAAAAGCTGATTTACGAAGTTAACACGGCACTGAGTACGCTTAATATCGCGACTGAACATTTATCAGAAACCACATCAGCAACCAGTTCGGGTATGCAAGAGCAACTGCATGAAGCCGATATGGTTGCAACTGCTGCAACTGAAATGCAGGCAACCATTCAAGACATTTCGCATAATACCGAAGCAGCGGCTAAAAAAGCAGAGTCAACCAATTTAAGTGCCCAACAAGGTCGCTCAGAAGTTGAGTCAACGGTCGTACAGATTAATCATTTATCTGAATCGCTTGGAAATGCTTCGAGTGTTGTGTCGCAATTAGAAAAAGATGCCGAAACGATTGGCTCGGTGCTTGATGTGATCCGTGGCATTGCTGAACAAACGAATTTACTCGCACTGAATGCTGCAATCGAAGCGGCGAGGGCCGGTGAACAGGGACGCGGTTTTGCTGTGGTTGCTGACGAAGTTCGCTCGCTTGCACAACGTACACAAGACTCAACTCAAGAAATTGAAAGCATTATTACGACCTTGCAAGGGCGTACCCGAGAAGTTGTCAGTATTATGCAGCAGTGCCGTAATCAAGGTGGCGAAAGTGCCGCTCAGGCAACGAAAGCAGGTGAGTTACTACGCTCTATCACTGAAGACGTGCAAACGATTATGGATATGAGTACGCACATTGCGACGGCGATTGACGAGCAAAGTCAGGTGGCTTCTGAGGTTAACAAAAACGTGGTACGTATTCGAGATATTGCTCAACAAGCTTCTGGGCATGCAGTCACTAATGCACAAACCAGCGAGGAAGTCTCTGAGCAGGCTCGCGTGCTGTATCAAGCAATTGATAAGTTTAAAGTGTAGGGATTCAGTAACAGAAAAATTTAAAAGCGCGCAATTTTGTCGCGCTTTTTTGTTTTAGGTGGCGCTAATAAAACTAAGGCACAAACTTTATTGGGACGCTGTCTTTATTCGCTTCGTGCTCATGGACACGGGTTTGGTATTGTTGCCAAAGTGAGTTTTTATTGGCCTGTAAATCGGCTAAATAATGCCAGCTGTATAAGCCGCTGTTGTGATTATCGCTAAACACTAAACGAAGCGCATAATGACCAACTGGCTCAATTTTGCTAATGCTTACATGGTGCTTATTTAGTACCAGCTTCATGGGCTCATTACCATGGCCTTGTACTTCGGCTGAGGGTGAGTGAACACGTAAGAACTCTGCACTAAAGCAAGCACTCGACTCATCGTCAAAGTAAACGTCTAGTACTTTGCTTACGCTGTGATAATGCACTTTCGTCACTTCTTTCATAGTAAACCCTATCATTGATTTTTAAGCTAACAAAAAAGCCTCCAACAGGAGGCTTTTAATTATAACGATAATTTAGTGATTAAAGAATAAAGCGACTTAAATCTTCGTCTTCAACCAATGCGCCTAGGTGCTGCTCGACGTAATTAGCATCAATTGTGAGCGTTGAACCCGCTTTTTCAGAAGCATCGAATGAAATTTCTTCCATTAGCTTTTCCATCACAGTGTGTAAGCGACGTGCACCGATGTTTTCGGTTTTTTCGTTTACTTGCCATGCGGCTTTAGCAATACGCTCAATAGCGTCGTCAGTGAAATCAACGTTAACCTGCTCTGTTTTCAACAGTTCGCGTTGCTGCTCTGTAAGCGATGCATGTGGCTCTGTAAGGATACGTTTAAAGTCGTCGGCGGTTAACGCTTCTAGCTCTACACGAATCGGTAAACGACCTTGTAGCTCTGGGATCATGTCTGACGGTTTTGCCATTTGGAATGCACCAGATGCAATAAATAACATGTGGTCAGTCTTAACCATACCGTGTTTAGTGCTCACTGTTGAGCCTTCGATTAATGGCAGTAAATCGCGTTGAACACCTTCGCGGCTTACATCTGGGCCTGACGCTTCGCCACGCTTACAGATTTTATCGATTTCGTCGATAAATACGATGCCGTTTTGCTCTACAGCAAAGATAGCTTGCTCTTTTAACTCTTCAGGGTTAACAAGTTTAGCGGCTTCTTCTTCAACTAATAGCTTGAAAGCTTCTTTGATTTTCAGCTTGCGCTTACTGCGCTTATCACCGCCCATGTTTTGGAACATGCTTTGTAACTGGTTGGTCATTTCTTCCATACCAGGCGGAGCCATGATCTCAACGTTAGGCTGGGCTTGTGCAACATCAATATCGATTTCTTTATCGTCTAATTGGCCTTCACGTAATTTTTTACGGAACGACTGACGTGTCGAAGAGTTTTCATCTGAACGTGATTCACCAAACGTATCACGTGCTGGTGGTAGTAGGGCGTCGAGAATACGCTCTTCTGCCGCTTCTTCAGCTCGGTGCTTGAATTTTTTGGTTTGTTGTTCACGGGTCATTTTGATTGAGATATCAACTAGATCACGAATGATCGTCTCAACTTCTTTACCAACATAACCCACTTCAGTGAATTTTGTTGCTTCGACTTTAATGAAAGGCGCATTAGCTAGTTTAGCAAGGCGACGTGCAATTTCGGTTTTACCGACACCGGTAGGGCCAATCATTAAGATATTTTTTGGCGTAACCTCAGCGCGTAATTCGTCGCTAAGCTGCATACGACGCCAGCGATTACGCAGTGCGATTGAAACTGCTTTTTTAGCTTTTGCTTGGCCAATAATGTGTTGATCAAGCTCGTGAACGATTTCTCTTGGAGTCATCTCAGACATGGCAGTTCCTATTACAATTCTTCAATAGTTTGGAAATTATTCGTGAATACACAGATGTTGCCTGCAATTGTTAGGCTTTTCTCTACAATTTCACGGGCACTTAGGTCGGTATTTTCAAGCAGGGCTGTCGCAGCAGATTGTGCGAAGTTACCACCACTGCCAATGGCGATAAGGTCGTTCTCTGGTTGTACTACGTCACCATTACCGGTGATGATCAACGAAGCGGTTTCGTCAGCAACGGCCAGTAGCGCTTCAAGCTTTCTGAGTGCACGGTCACTTCGCCAATCTTTGGCCATTTCTACTGCGGCCTTGGTGAGGTTACCTTGGTGCATTTCTAGTTTGCTTTCAAAGCGTTCGAAAAGGGTGAAGGCATCAGCAGTACCGCCAGCAAAACCAGCGATTACTTTGCCATTATAAAGACGTCGAACTTTGCGGGCGTTGCCCTTCATTACGGTGTTACCAAGTGAAACCTGGCCATCGCCACCAATAACGACCTTGTCGTCGCGGCGAACACTTACAATAGTAGTCATGATTATTCCTCATCATCGAGCGGCGAAGCCGCTCGTAAAAAGCGATTGATGAGGTGTTTATATGGGTGAATGAGCTAAAATCAAGTCCAAAGCCAAATTCCACAGCCCATTATTTTAATGCGCTTGAGTTTGTTTTTGTCGCTTTCTGCCAGACGTTTGGTTTCGTAAGGGCCTAAACGTACTTTATACCAAATGCCATTACTGCCTTCTACGCGTTTAACTTCAGACACTAAGCCTGCAAATGCAATCTTCGCTTTTAAGGTTTGAGCTTGTTCAAGCGTTCTAAAAGAGCCGCATTGCATTACATAAGGGCCTTTTTGCTCAATCTCTTTTACTTCAACCTGAATTTCGTGTTCTTTTATTTCTTTAATAAACTCGGGTGGTTTCGGTTTTGGAATAACCTTTTCTTCTTCTGATTTTGTTGGATTAGCTTGCTGCTCAACAAGTTCAGGATCGGCATTATGTTTGATATACCATAAACCATACCCAAACCCACCCAGCAAAATAAGGGCGACAAAGACAAGAACAATAGGGAACGGCTTTTTTGCCGGGGCTTGTTTTTTATTATTTCGATTTGATGGTTTTTTATTTATGTAATCGTGTTGTGCCATGACTTTTTTATTGGCCTTTAAATCATATCTATTGGATCAACGTCTAAGCTCCAACGCACCTTTTGCGCTAATTTACTGGTGCTTATATAGTCAACCATTTGCGCTAAATATTGGTGTAAGTGGGAGCGCTCCAGCGCTTGAATATGTAACTGAAACCGATATTTACCTGCGACACGCTCCAATGGCGCAGGGATCGGTCCGAGCAATTGTATACCAGATATGTTCTGGACAGGAACCAAATCAGTTAAAAAATCCATGACTTGATTTATGTTATGTCCTTCGGCACGCACAATTGCCATGTTTGTTATGGGGGGGAGCTGAGCATCTTCTCGTTCTGCAAGGGCATAGCGCGCAAAATCTTGATAGCCATTATTCACTAAATCTTGCAATAGTGGGTGCTCAGGAAAGTGAGTTTGTAACAGTACTTGTCCTGGTTCACCACTGCGTCCTGCACGGCCTGCAACCTGAGTGACAAGCTGTGCTAAATGTTCTGTAGCGCGAAAATCACACGAGTACAAACCACTATCAACATCTAAAATAAGCACTAAACTGACATCGGCAAAATGATGGCCTTTCGCAAGCATTTGCGTGCCCACCAAAATACGCGCCCCCCCTTGATTTATGTCGTCGAGGGCTTTTTCTAAGCTGCCTTTACGACGAGTTGAATCTCGGTCAATGCGGCTAATGGGTATATCAGGGAAAGTTTCTGCTAAAAACTCTTCAATTTGTTCCGTGCCTTTACCATTAGGAAAAATCTGTGTGCTGCCACAGTCGGGGCATTGATGGGGCACCGCATGCTGCTCGGAGCAATGATGGCAGATCATTTGTCCAATTGCTTTGTGGAATGTGGCACTGGTACTGCAACGTGAGCACTCACTTAACCAGCCACACTCATGACATATGAGTGTGGGAGAAAAGCCGCGTCGATTTAAAAACACCATGACTTGCTTGCCGCGCTCAAGATGTTGACGCATATAGGTCAAACTTGCATGGGCAATACCGGCTTGTTCGGGTTGGCCTTTCATATCCATTAAGTGAAATTGGTTATCAGTGCTGGTTTGCGCACGCTCCGTTAAGCTCAATAGTTGGTACTTGTTATTTATTGCTTTATGTAAGGTTTCGAGAGCGGGAGTTGCGCTACCTAGTATCAAGGGTATTTGCTGTTGATAAGCTCTGTAGGCTGCTAAATCGCGAGCATGATAACGCAGCGTATCTTGTTGCTTAAACGAGCTGTCGTGCTCTTCATCAACAATGATCATACCAAGTGATAAAAAAGGTAAGAAAATACTCGAACGAGTGCCGATAACAATGGCACAGCTGCCTTTTTCGCAGAAACGCCATGTTTGCAAGCGCTCGTTGTCGGTTAATGCTGAATGCCAAAGCATAATAGGGGTATCGGGAAAGCGACGGCGAAAACGATTAACGGTTTGTGGTGTTAGGCCAATTTCGGGCACTAACACCAGTGCTTGCTGGCCTTTTTTTAGAACCTCTTCAAGGCATTGTAAATACACTTCTGTTTTACCACTGCCGGTAACGCCTTCAAGTAAAAAACAGGTGAACCCACTGGCTTGATTAATCGTTGTGCATGCAACGGCTTGTTCTTTGTTTAGAGTTGGTTTACTGCCAATTGTTGGGGCGCGTTGCTGCCATTGGTTATCATGTTCGATAAACTGTTTAATGAGTTCTTTTTCGAGCAAGCTATCAATGGTTTTTTTATTAAAGCCGAGTGCTTTTAATTCGGTTAAGGATGACTTGCCTGACTGCGCTAGCTGCTTCAGCAAATTAAGCTGTGTTTTTGCTTTGAGTGAAGGTAATTTTGCACCTTTGTCGGTCAGTTCAACCATATTTATACTGGTTTTGTCTGGGCATTCACCTTGGCGCAGTGCCGCTGGAAGCGCTGTATGAATTGTTTCACCAAGTGGGTAGCAGTAATAGCGAGCAGTAAATTTTAGCAGTGCTAAGTGTTGCTCAGATAAAATAGGGGCATCGTCTATAACATCAATAATGGCTTTAATTTTATCTTCGGGTACATCGGTACTGGTTTTGACTGCCAGTACGACAGCTATCTTTTTTTGAGAGCCAAAAGGCACACGCACACGCATGCCTACTCGCAGCTCAGGGCTATGTAGCAGCTGCTCAACTTTATAATCGAAGGTACGCTGTAAAGGGACTTTTATGGCAACTTCTACAAAGTGCATAACAACTCAACTGAATTAAGAATAGAAAAAATAGCGTGTGCTGCTAATGTACTAAAATTAGTGCTAAAAACCTACCAACAAATACTGAACGTTTGATGACTTGTTTATTTTTTTAGCTAAAGATGAATTTAAAGCTTGTCGAGAGGCTGCTTGAGCTATAAAATACGCGACCTATTAATTGTATTAACGACGTATGGTGCCAGACTTCGGGTTTGGAGAGCGATGCGGCCTTAACTAGAGGTTCCTATGAAAGAAGGTATTCACCCTAAGTACGAAGCTATCACTGCAACTTGTTCATGTGGTAACAAATTCGAAACTAGCTCTACTTTATGTAAAGACATCCACTTAGACGTATGTTCTGAGTGTCACCCGTTTTACACTGGTAAGCAAAAGATTTTAGACACTGGCGGCCGTGTTGATCGTTTCAACAAGCGCTTCGGTGCACTTAGCAGCAAGAAGTAATATCTGCTGTTTAGTTGAAAGAAGCACCCTTTGGGTGCTTTTTTTATGCCTGAAATTCAGAACCATTCTTTTTTATATCCCATGCCTACACGCTTTATGTGCATAACTATTTCTGCTTGTTATGCCCAATATATCGCTAATAATGCAGACAAATAGTGATCCCTTCGCTATATTTTGAATGATATAAATGATTCCAAAAGTTGTAAAAAGTAACAATTTATATGAACTTCACCTATAAATGCTGTTAAGTTCGTTAAAGTTGCTCATTTTGCTAAGTTTCGGTTATTTGCTGTGTTCGTGCCTATAAAATACAAAAACAGGTGCTTAAATGGCCACAAATAGATGAATTTTTATCTGTTGTGAATTAAAACTATGTGCAGAAATTGTTGGGAAATCCTTTAAAATTAAGCGATATAGCATATAACAGGATAGACCTGATAATACTTGGAATTTTTATATATTACAGGTATCGTACAGATGCAAGCCCTCTCACTTTTTAACTTATTGCAGGATACTATCGCGTTATGTCAGATTTTCGTGAACAAGCATTACATTACCACGCTCACCCCGTTCCAGGTAAAATTAGTGTAGAACTAACTAAACCAGCAGAAACGGTTAATGATCTCGCTCTAGCATATAGTCCAGGTGTCGCAGAGCCCGTCCGTGAGATAGCAGCCGATCCAGCAAATGCCTATAAATACACCGGCAAAGGTAATATGGTTGCGGTTATTTCAAACGGTACCGCAATTTTAGGCTTAGGCAATTTAGGTCCGCTTGCATCAAAACCTGTGATGGAAGGTAAAGCACTTTTATTTAAACGCTTTGCAGGTTTAGACTCGATAGATATCGAAGTAAAACACCGCACGACAGAAGACTTCATTAATACTGTTGCAAATATTGCCGATACGTTTGGTGGTATCAACCTAGAAGATATTAAAGCGCCAGAGTGTTTCGAAATTGAAAAAGCGCTTATTGAGCGTTGTAGCATCCCTGTTTTCCACGATGACCAACATGGTACTGCAATCGTAACAGCAGCAGGCATGCTAAATGCGCTTGAAGTACAGGGTAAAGATATCGAAGACGCGATTATCGTGTGTTTAGGTGCCGGTGCAGCAGCGGTTGCATGTATGGAACTACTTATTAAATGTGGTGCATTGCGTGAGCACATTTATATGCTTGACCGCAAAGGCGTGATCCATACACGTCGTGATGACTTAAACGAGTATAAATTGCTATTTGCGAACAATACCGATAAGCGCACTTTGCAAGATGTGATAGCCGATGCTGATGTATTTGTTGGTGTATCTGGCCCTAACTTATTAACCGCTGAAGATTTAAAACTGATGGCAGATAAGCCTGTGGTTTTTGCATGTTCAAACCCTGATCCAGAAATCGCGCCAGCTGTTGCACACGGTGCACGTAATGATTTAATTATGGCAACAGGGCGTTCTGATTACCCTAATCAGGTTAATAATGTATTGTGTTTCCCATTCATTTTCCGCGGTGCGCTTGATGTGCGTGCGACATCAATCAATGATGAAATGAAAATCGCAGCGGTGCATGCTATTCGTAGTATTGCGAAAGAGCCTGTGCCTAACGAAGTGCTTAAGGCGTCGGGTGTTGATTCACTTGAGTTTGGTGCTGAGTACATTATTCCAAAACCAATGGACCCACGCTTATTACCACGTATTGCACGTGCTGTTGCAGAAGCAGCTGTTGAGTCTGGTGTGGCGCAAATTGACATGCCAGAAAACTACATGCGTTAAATAATTAGGTACCTATTCGTTTGATTAAGCGGGTAGGTATAACTAACTGCAAATAAAAAACTCAGCCAAGGCTGAGTTTTTTTATGTCTGAGAAATCGGCTACGATCCGATGGCCGAAATATTTACTCTGAATCAAGTACGGGGATATCTAACCCCATTTCTTGCATAATTCTTTTTACTTCTTCAGGTACTTTTTCAGGGTTATCTTTACGAAGGTCGTCATCATTCGGTAATGGTTGACCTGTAAAAGCGTGTAAAAAGGCTTCGCACAGTAGCTCACTGTTAGTAGCATGACGAAGATTATTAATCTGACGACGCGTGCGCTCATCAGTTAATACTTTTAATACGTTCAGCGGAATTGATACGGTAATTTTTTTTACTTGCTCTGATTTTTTACCGTGTTCTGCATATGGGTGAATGTATTCACCGTTCCATTTAGCCATAAGTTGTTTCGTTGCCTCGGTTGTCAGTTGTTTACGCCTTATCCACAGCGCAAGATGCGGAAATTCTATCGCTTTAAAAAAGATAGTCAAATACTAGTTATTTAGCCATCTAGTCGTGTAAATGTATAAACTTCTATGTAATGGCGATAAATGCTTTGACTTCTCATATTTGATCATCTAACCTTTTAGACGTCTAAACATCCAATTCTAAGTAGGTGATGAAATGAGTGAAAAAAATAAAGCGACGATTGCTGTTCGTCATGGCATTGAAGCCGATAAACACCACGGTGCAGTCGTTCCACCAATTTACTTATCAACCACCTATTCGTTCGCTGATTTTGATACTAAGCGCCAATATGACTATGGCCGCAGTGGTAACCCTAACCGTGATATTTTAGCCGAAACACTCGCTGAACTAGAGGGCGGAGCTAAAGGCATTATTACTGCGACAGGCATGGCGGCTGTTCACTTAACGACACAGCTTTTGAATAGCGACGATACCTTGGTTATTCCACATGACTGTTACGGCGGTAGCTATCGTTTATTTACCTCATTAGAGAAGCGCGGTTTACTGAAACTAAAAGTGCTTGATTTAACAAAAGCTGAAAATCACCAAGAAATCTTAGCGATAAAACCTAAACTGATCTGGATTGAAACACCCAGTAACCCCATTTTACGCCTAACAGATATTAAAGCGATTACCGCCATTGCTAAACAATCCGGTGCACTTGTTGCGGCTGATAACACGTTTTTATCGCCGGCCTTGCAAAACCCGATTGAGTTTGGTGTTGATATAGTCGTGCATTCAACGACTAAATACATTAACGGTCACTCTGATGTGGTTGGCGGTGCTGTTATTGCAGCAACGCAAGAGTTGGGTGATGAACTGGCTTGGTGGGCAAATAATATTGGTATTACGGGTGCACCGTTTGATAGTTATCTTACTCTGCGTGGTTTACGCACTTTAAATGTGCGTTTAAAACAGCACCAAGAGAATGCGTTTGCAATTGCAGAATATTTAGAAGATTCACCGTTTGTGAGCCAAGTATATTATCCCGGTCTCGCTTCTCATCCTCAGCATGCGCTCGCTAAAGCACAGCAACGCGGTTTTGGTGGCATGGTGAGTTTTGATATTAAAGGCGACATTAATGACGCTGCGGCTTTTCTAACAGGCCTTAAAGAGTTTAGCTTAGCCGAATCATTGGGGGGCGTTGAGAGTTTAATTTGCCACCCTGCGACCATGACTCATGCTGGAATGGAGGCAAAAGCACGCTTAGAAGCAGGGGTGGGTGATACGTTAATTCGTATCTCTGTTGGCATTGAGGATGTAAAAGATTTAATTGCCGATTTAGACCGTGTTTTCAATTTAGTTAAACCAGGTCAGGGGCAGCAAGCCACTCAGAGCAACGCGACGCAAACGCACACGCAAGCCAATACGCAACAAAGCAGCACTTTTAAGTTAACGCCAGCACATACGGCATTGTGGTAGAAAAATGGTAAATATTGTTCATAAATTTGGTGGCTCAAGCTTAAGCTCTGCGGAGCGTTATCATGCTGTGGCAAATATTGTTTTAGCAAATACGCAGCAAGGTGATTGTGTGGTGGTGTCTGCATCGGGCAAAACAACCGACACCTTGGTAAAACTTTGGCAAAGTTATCAACAGCAAGATAGCCAAGCGGTTAGTGATATTTTATTGCTGATTGATAATAATCAGCGCGCCTTAATAGAGCAGCTGTTAGTAGCAAAAAACAAGCAGCAGGCATTGGCACAATTAAAAGATGAGCTGGCGCTATTAAATACACTTATTGCAAAACAGCAACTACAAGAAGCCGTGTTGCTAGCACATGGAGAAGTATGGTCTGCGCGTTTATTAGCGGGCTATCTAAATCAGCTGGGTGTGGCAGCACAGGATGTGGATGCACGGCAGTTATTTACATTAAATGATGGCCAACTATTGCATCAAAAGAATCAACAGCAATGCACCGATGCGATCAGTAAAGCAAAGATCAATGTGGTGACAGGCTTTATCGCTGCAGATTGTCAGGGTAAGACGGTAACACTGGGTCGTAATGGCAGTGACTACAGTGCGACCTTGTTAGCAAGCTATACCTTTGCCAAGCAAGTGTCTATTTGGACTGATACCCAAGGTGTATTCAGTACAGACCCTCGTAAGGTGAAAAACGCCGTTAAATACGCAAAAGTGTGCCGAGAGCAAGCTAATTTATTGGCTCGCTTAGGTAACCCTGTTTTACATGCAAAAACCTTATCACCGCTTAAAGACAGCGACATTAAACTTGTTGTAAGAAGTAGCTTTGATTGTGATGCCAGTCCAACTGAGGTTGTAAAAGAAGGGTATAGCAAGGCGAAGCGTTTTATTACGACCTTAGATAATATCGATTTACTGCGTGTTGATACGCTAAGCACAGGTGAAGTGGGGGAGCTGAGTCAGCTAATTCAGCACAGTTTGCATCATTTTGTGAAAGAAGGTGATACCTATTTGCTGGTACCAGGGCACAGTACTCATCAAGTGGTGAGTCACCTTGCTGGGCGGGCTAATATTGTTGAATCTAATTTAAGCGGCTGCGCGGTTGTGGCACCAAGTAGCGATGTGAGCCAGTTAGCTGAACAAGCAATTTCGCTCCTTAAAGAGCAAAGTATTCATCCACGCTTTGTACAACAAGATCAACAGTATGTGCTGCTGCTAAACGATCAAGCTATAGACAGCGATGTGCTGACCCTGTTGCATGATAAATTGGTCAACAAGGGTCAAGAACTGGCTATTATCGTGGCGGGGCTGGGTAATGTTGGTGAAGTCTTTCTATCACAGTTACAGGCTCAGTTTGTTAGGTTATCAGCTCATTATCAGATTAAAGTCGTGGCATTATTACGCTCAAAGCAAATGCTATTTAGTGCCAGTGGCTTGAACACAGAAACGTGGCAAGCGCAGTGGCAAAGTGAAGCCCAACACTACGATAAAGAAACACTGCTAACACGTATTAGCGAACTTGATTATGAACATAAAGTGGTGATTGATATCACTGCCAGTGAAGCGTTTAGCCAATTATACCCAGCACTCGTTGAGCTTAATTGCCATTTAATTAGTGCCAATAAATATGCAGGCACAGCGGCAAATGATTGGTATCAAACATTGCGCTCTAATTTAGCTGAGCGTAATTTGTTGTGGCGTTATAACACCAGCGTAGGGGCGGGCTTACCAATTAACTTTGCGTTGGCAGACTTACAAAATAGTGGTGATAGCATTCATCGTATAGAAGGGGTTTTTTCGGGGACGCTGTCGTGGTTGTGCAGTTGCTATGATGGTAACGTTCCGTTTTCTGAACTTGTGCTACAAGCGCAGCAAATGGGCTACACCGAACCTGACCCGCGTGAAGATTTATCTGGCCGAGATATGCAGCGCAAGTTACTTATTTTAGCCCGCGATTTAGGGTTAGATTTAGAGCTTGACGACATTGCATTAACGCCATTGATGCCTGAAGAACTGGCAACAGGAAGTTGGCAAGACTTCCTTGCGAACAGGCATTTGCTTGATGCATTCATCGAAGAAAAGGCTGCCATTGCACAGGCCGAAAATAAAGTTGTTCGCTACACCGGTGCAATTACGCTCGTTGATGGTAAAGCGAAAGCAGCCGTTGGCTTAGTGAATGTTGTACACGATGATGTATTAGCCAGCTTAAAGCCGGGTGATAATATTTTTGTGATTAATTCGCAGTGGTACACAGACAACGCGCTCGTCATTCAAGGCCCTGGTGCAGGAAAAGAAGTGACTGCTGCGGGAGTTCATTCAGACCTTTACTGGTTAGTGAATAACTTAAAATAATTTTGCTGATCTTAGTTTAAATAGCTAAGCAAAAAGCGCCCAATGGGCGCTTTTTTATTAGTCGAATAGAGGTGTTAAAGACTGTTTAGAACAGCTCTTCCTCTGTAGAAAGTGACTCTTCAAACACATTAGTCGGTTGCTCAAGGACATACTTCGTCGGAGCGGTGCCTTTAATAAAGTACTCAAAACGACTGGTGTAATCATTTTTATGGCTCAGTAACCCTGTTGCTAAATCAATGCGCACAGACACTAAGCCTTCAGGAAACTCAATCGGTGCCTCAGGCATACCATCTAAAGCAACTCGCATAAAATCAACCCAAGCTGGTTGAGCCGTTTTTGCGCCTGATTCAGCCCCTGATATTTGTGACTTATCAAGGTTACTGTTGTAGGTTGAACGACCCAGTGGGTTGCCTGGGTTATCAAAGCCAACCCACACAGAGGTCAGTACATTGCGATTAAAACCACTAAACCATGTATCAACAGAGTCATTCGTGGTTCCGGTTTTACCTGCTAGATCACGGCGATCAAGCGCTTGTGCACGCCAGCCAGTACCACTCCAACCTGTTTTATGTGCCCAGCTTCCGCCACCCCAAATTGCGCTGTGCATTGCTTGCGAAATTAAGAAAGCATTTTGTTTTGAGATGATACGAGGCGCGCAGCGAGGCTGAGCATTGTGTTCTAATTCTGTGGCCACCAGTTGGCTATCATCAAGTGTTGCAAAATCGGGCGTGACCTTTTGCTCTGGGGTATCACAGGCAAGCTCTGGTGTGGCTTTATATAAAGTTGTTCCAGCAGAATCTTGAATTTCAGAGATGTAATAAGGCGTAATTAAGTGCCCTCCATTTGCAAAGGCACTCATGCCGCGTGCAAGCTCAAGAGGCGTAATAGAGGCACTCCCTAATGCCAGCGACTCACTGCGGTTAATGTCGCTATTCAAAAAGCCAAACTTTAATAAATGATCTGCTGTGCGCTCTAAACCAACACCGCGTAATAACCGAACTGAAATAACGTTTTTAGATTGTGCTAAAGCACGACGAATACGAATAGGGCCATTGTAAACTGCTGGGCTATTTTTAGGACGCCATGCAACACCTTGGCTTTTGTCCCATTGGTTAATGGGGGCATCATTTAAGATTGAGGCTAAGGTATAGCCATTTTCTAACGCCGCTGAGTAAATAAATGGTTTAATATTCGAACCTACTTGGCGCTTAGCTTGTACTGCACGATTATATTGGCTTTGCTCAAAACTATACCCTCCCACAATGGCTTTTATGCGACCATCTTGAGGGTCAAGTGATACTAAGGCGCTTGATGCTTCGGGTACTTGGCTTAAAATATAACTGTCATCTGGATTCTTACGTAGCCAAATTTGTTCGCCAGCATTGAGAATTTCGGTGGCCGTTTTCGGTGCAAAACCTTGGCGATAACGGGTAATGTATTTACGTGCCCATTTTAGGCCATCCCACTCAAGGGTTATATGCTCGCCATTTTTTAGTAATACCTGCGCAGATTGCTCAGCAACATTAGTGACTACGCCCGCACGTAAAGGGCCAAACTCTTTCACGTCTTTTAGTTTATCTAAAATAGCGTCTTCGCTAAGCGGACTATCCGTATTGCTATCCCAAAGCTGCGCGGTGGCGCCTCGGTATCCATGGCGCATATCGTAGGCATGTAGATTGTCGACGAGCGCATCTTGGGCTGCTTGTTGAATATTAGACTCAACACTGGTGTATACTTTAAAACCGGTGTTGTATGCACGTTCGTGGCCGTAACGGGCCACCATTTCTGCACGCACCATTTCAGAGATATACGGTGCATAGACTTCAATTTCTGCCCCATGAAATTTAGCGGTAATTGGTGCGTTAATGGCTTCTTCGTATTCACTCTGGGTAATATATTTTTCGGTTAACATACGGCCAAGAACAACATTTCGTCGACTTTTTGCGCGTGCAGGGTTACGAATGGGGTTTAAAGCCGAAGGCGCTTTGGGGAGACCTGCAATCATTGCCATTTGAGGCAGTGTAAGCTCATTCAGTTCTTTACCGTAATACACTTGTGCAGCAGCACCTATACCGAATGCGCGGTTACCTAATTCAATTTTATTTAAATATAATTCGAGAATTTCATCTTTGCTTAATATGCTTTCTATGTGCAAAGCAATGAAGATCTCTTTCACTTTACGGATGTATGCTTTTTCACGAGTTAAGAAGAAGTTACGGGCAAGTTGCATTGTTATAGTACTTGCGCCTTGTTTCTTTTCTCCTGTAGATATGAGTACAATGGCTGAGCGGATGATACCGATAGGGTCGATACCAATATGTTCATAAAATCGATTATCTTCAGTTGCTAAAATAGCATCGATTAAAGGCTGGGGAATTTCATCGATTGTGACCGGAATGCGGCGTTTTTCACCGAATTGGTTAATCAATAAACCATCTCTAGAAAATACTTGCATAGGTGTCTGTAATTGAACGTCTTTCAGTACCTGAACGCTAGGAATATCAGGTTTAACGTAATAGTATAGACCGACTAAAGTGATTAGTCCTAAAAATGAGCAGATGATAATAAATTGTAAAGTTCGTTTTAATAAAATCACTTATATTTTCCCTAAATGGACTCCCAATTAGAATCGGAGACTGCTAGTATATATTGATTAAAAAATGAATAATATTTTTTCAGATAAAAATTATAACTTGTTTATTATTAAAACAAAGGCCAAGTTGCAAACATGCTAAGTCAGCTATTTAAAAAGCCTTCATCTATGATGGTAGGGATCGACATTGGATCGCACTGCATTAAAGCAGTGTTGTTGCAGGAGACAGACACAGGTTTGCGACTTGAGGCGTTAGCTATAGAGCCAATGCCAAAGGGAGCAATGTCTGAGCGTACAATTCAAGACATTGAAGCGATTGGCAATGTTATCGCTAAATTAAAAAGGAAAATACCTAAATCTGTTCAGGCTGCGGCAGTAGCCGTGTCTGGTCAAACCGTGATCACCAAAGTGATTTTCATGGATGTATCATTAACTGATGCTGAATTAGAGTCGCAAATTGCAATTGAGGCAGATAGCCTCATACCGTACCCACTTGATGAAGTAAATATAGACTTTGAAAAACTCGCCATTAATGAGGCCGATCCGAGCAAGGTTAATGTATTGCTCTCAGCTGCCCGTACAGAAAGTGTTGAGGCACGCGTTGGTGCTTTAGAAACGGCTAATTTAAAAGCTAAAGTGGTCGATGTAGAAAGTTATGCACTTAGTCGAACGATGGATGTGTACTACCAGCAGTTGCCAAGCGATGCGTACAATAAGTGTGTTGCTGTGGTTGATATTGGTGCCGTGCTGATGTTAGTGAGCGTGGTACAAGCGGGTGAAACTATTTATACCCGTGACCAAGTGTTCGGTGGTGATCAATATACAAATAGCATTGTTGCTTACTACAACAAAAGTTTTGATGAAGCTGAAATCGGCAAAACAACCGGTGATTTGCCGCCTAATTACACCTTTGAAGTATTGGCACCTTTCCAAACATCGTTGCTACAGCAAGTAAGACGTGCGGTGCAAATGTTCTTAACCACAAGTGGCAAAGATCATGTTGACTATATCGTTTTAACCGGTGGCACGGCGATGATTGAAGGGTTAGATCGCTTACTCATTGAAGAATTAGGAATTCATACTGTGGTTGCTGATCCTTTCGCAAACATTGAGGTTTCTCCAAGAGTTGATCGCAATGTGCTGCAGCGTCACCGAACGCAGTTTGCGATAGCTACTGGGTTGGCGTTAAGGAGCTTTTCATCATGCCACATATAAACCTACTGCCTTGGCGCGAACAACAACGTAAAGAATCACAGAATAAATTTGTGACAGTACTTTTTGCAGTTGTGGTTATCAGTTTCTTAAGTATGTATATATTAAGCTCTTTTTATAGTGGTTTACGCGAAGGGCAAAATATAAAAAATGATTTCTTAAATACAGAAATTGCCTTGCTTAATCAGCGTATCCGCGAGATTAATGATCTTGATAAGAAAAAAGAAAGCCTTCAACAACGCATGCGACTCATTGAAGAGCTACAAAGTAGTCGTAACCTTGGTACGCAGATTATGGATGAAGTGGCAAAAATAGTGCCAGCGGGTGTCTATCTTACCAAGCTTGAGCGCCAAAATGACCGTATTCATGTGATTGGTCGCAGTGAATCTAACAATCGCTTATCGACGATGTTACGACAAGTGCAAAGCTCTTATTTGTTAGAGCGACCCGTAATGCAAGGCATTGTTGCAGGTGAACAAACATCTAGGCTATTGAGTGATTTTAATATGGATTTTTACGTTAAACCGTTTGATAAAATAGGAGAAGCACCTAATGAGCCTTGATATCAAATCGTTAACTGAAATAGATTGGAATGAAATAGAACTCGAAAACATGGGCGATTGGCCCATTGCTGTAAAAGCACTGTGTTGTGCGTTTGTTGCGGCAATCGTGTTGTATTTCAGCTATAGCTTGTTAGTGTCAGACGAAATAACCAGCTATCACGCCGCGGTTGCAAAAGAAACCGAACTGCGCAATACGTACAAACAAAAATACGCTTTAGCCAGTAAATTAGAGTTATATCGTCAACAAATGGTCGACATGGAAGAAAAGTTTTCACAGCTTTTAAAACGCTTACCAACGTCGAATGAAACACCGGGGCTCCTTGACGACTTATCGTATGTGGGGACAACGAGCGGCTTAACCTTTTTGAAGATTGGCTGGTTGCCGGAAATTAAAAAAGAGTTTTACACCGAATTACCCATTAAAATTGAGGTAATAGGAACCTATCATGAGTTTGGTGACTTTGTTGGCAAAGTGGCACAGTTACCACGTATTGTGAGTTTGCATGATTTTACCATTCAAACGTCTAACGAGAATGAATTAACCTTTAGCGTTGTGGCAAAAACCTACCGTTATGAAGGGGGGCCTAAGAAATGAGAAAGCTCCCGTTAATTATTGTTATGAGCTTGCTTCTCAGCGCCTGTAATGATGATACTTCAGAACAAAAAGAGTTTATTGATCAGGTAAAAGCGAGCACGACCCCTGAGGTTGAGCCTATTCCTCAAATGGCAAAGTTTGAATATTTTGAATACAGTGCAGGTGAGTTACGTAGTCCGTTTGTCGCTCCAAAACCAGAAATAATTCAAAATAACTTGGTTCAAGTTAAAAACTGTTTACACCCAGACCCTGACCGTGTTCGTCAACCACTTGAAAAATACCCGCTCGATAACTTGTCAATGAAAGGCACTATCGGTAGTAAAGGGAGAACCTGGGCATTGATCAAAGCCGCTGACGACACGCTATATCGTGTCACAGAGGGTAATTATCTAGGTTTGTATCATGGTGAAATAAAAGAAGTGCACGACAATTATATACAATTATTAGAATTAATTCCTGATGGGTCTGGTTGTTGGAAAGAGCGTCTGACAAAACTAGAAATGTTAGAGGCAGATACAAATGGTGCAAGTTAATCGTATGAAAGGTAAAAATAAGATGCATAAAGGAATGGCTTGGTTAGTACACATGCACAAATTTATGTTGGCGGCATTGGCACTCTTAATGACGCAGACAGCGATTGCTGCTCCTCTTCTCTATGATGTGCGTTATAACCCCTTGATGAAAGGCGAAACGCAATTACAGTTAGTGTTTGATGAGGCCCTTACCTTTGAGCCAAAAGTGCAAGTGTACAATTCGCCTGCACGCATTGAGATGTTATTTAGCGATGTCGGTGTAGATAACAATGTCCGCGATGTTGAAATAAATCAGGCGGGTATTAAACATGTCAGCAGCACAATGACATCACAAGGCTTGAAAGTAACCGTTTCTTTAGAGCGTTTAAAAATTTATAAAACGACTGCGAAAGATAACATCGTCACTTTACACGTATCAGACAACCCAATCACCACCGATGAGTCGGCTGATCCGCTATCAGCAAAAAATAATTACATTAATACGGTGCAATCAATTGATTTTCGTCGCGGTGATAAAGGCGAAGCGCGCTTACTTGTGTTTTTACAAGATACGCAAGCGGCAATCGATGTACATGAAAGCGGTGGTAAAATTGTTGCAGAATTTCACCATACAGACATTTTAGACGATTTATTATATCAATTAGATGTTCTTGATTTTGGCACTGTTGTTAGCACGATAGAAACGTTTAAAGAAGATAATTTGACGCGCATTGTAATTGAACCTAATGCCGCATTTAAATTTACGCATCAGCAGATCGAAAATATCTTTACTTTGACCGTCGAAAAAGATGACTCACAACGCGCATACCTTGATGGCGGTATTGAATACCAAGGTCGCCCAATGACCTTAAACTTTCAAGATATTCCGGTCCGTGCTGTGCTGCAAATTATCGCAGGCTATAACGAGTTTAACCTTGTCACCAGCGACTCAGTGTCAGGTAACATCACATTACGCCTAGAAGGTGTGCCATGGGATCAAGCACTCGACGTGGTGTTAAAAGTGAAAGGCTTAGACAAACGCATGGATGGCACCATTTTAATGGTGGCACCGTCTGAAGAATTGGCTGCTCGCGAAGCGAAAGAGTTAAAAGCAAAACAGCAAGTTGAAGACCTAGAGCCTTTATACAGTGAATATATTCGTCTTAACTACGCGAAAGCGGAAGAGTTCGCCGATTTATTAAAAACCGACACTAACAGCATCATTTCTGCACGTGGCAGCGTGTCGGTTGATAAGCGCACCAATACACTATTAATTAAAGACACCGCTAAGAGCATAGAGAGTGTTCGCCGTATGGTTGATACGCTTGATATTGCGGTGCGACAAGTTGTTATTGAGTCTCGTATGGTGACGGTTCGTGATAACGTACAAGAAGACTTAGGTGTGCGTTGGGGCTTTAGTGACCAGCAAGGCACTGATGGCTTAGCGGGAACACTTGAAGGCGCTGAAACGATTTCAAATGGTTTGATCCCGAACGTCGCTGATCGTCTAAATGTTAACTTACCAATCTCAAACCCAGCAGGGAGCATTGGTATGCATGTTGCGAAACTTGCCAATGGCACTTTAATTGATCTCGAGCTGACTGCGCTTGAAGAAGAAAATAAAGGTGAAATCATTGCCAGCCCTCGTATTACCACAGCAAACCAGCAAAAAGCCCGTATTGAGCAAGGTACTGAAATTCCCTATGTAGAGGCTGCTTCAAGTGGTGCAACAACGGTGAGTTTCAAAAAGGCGGTATTAAGCCTTGAAGTGACACCGCATATCACGCCAGACAACAAGGTGATTCTTGACCTTATTATCACTCAAGATACACGAGGCGATACGGTACAGACTCCAACAGGCCCTGCAGTCGCTATTGATACGCAACAGATCCAAACACAAGTGTTGGTTGAAAATGGCCAAACCGTCGTACTCGGTGGTATTTTTCAACAACAAATTGTGAACTCAACAAAGAAAGTACCTCTACTAGGTGACATTCCATATTTAGGTGTGCTGTTTAGAAGTACGAGTGAATTTAATGAAAAAAGAGAGTTGCTAATCTTCGTAACACCAAAAATTCAGATAGATTAAGTGTTTTTTTCTTAAGCAACGAGCAATTCGCAGGTTTAATTGCTCGTTATGAGGCTTTTTACGCTAATTGACTTGAAATGACCAATCAATTACTGAGATAATCCCCTCCTTAATTTTGGGGCCAGGTCGTTAGGCGGGGTTTTATTTCAAATTTTAGAGTTCGTTTGTACTAAAAAGATATGGCTGAGAAACGTAATATATTTCTAGTGGGCCCTATGGGGGCTGGCAAAAGCACAATTGGTCGTCACATTGCTGACCAATTACACCTTGAATTTTTCGATTCAGATCAAGAGATCGAGCGTCGTACAGGAGCAGATATTGCTTGGGTATTCGATCTTGAGGGTGAAGAGGGCTTCCGACTTCGTGAAGAAACTGTTATTTCAGACTTAACTGAGATGCAAGGCATTGTTCTTGCTACTGGTGGTGGTTCTGTGATCAGTAAAGAAGTTCGTAATAAGCTTTCTGCTCGAGGTATCGTTGTATACCTAGAGACACCGATCGAAAAGCAGGTTGCACGCACACAGCGCGACAAGCGTCGCCCATTATTGCAAACAGAAGAAGCACCGCGCGATGTATTAGAGCGCTTAGCTGAAGAACGCGAACCGTTATACAAAGAAGTGGCTGATTTTGTTGTCCGCACTGATGAGCAAAGCGCTAAAGTTGTTGCTAATCAAATCATTGAGAAATTAGATTTTTAAAAACCAATAATAAAAAGGAAATTAGCGATGCTTGAATTAACTGTTAATTTGGACGAGCGAAGTTATCCTATTTATATTGGTCAATCTGCACTTCAACAGACAGGTCGACTCCGCGAGCACATTGGCGATTGTCGACCTATCATTATCACCAACGACACCATTGCACCTTTGTATTTAGATGATGTAATGACGTCGTTGGCTGATCTTAATCCGTTATCTTTTGTTATTCCTGATGGTGAGCAATTTAAATCACTGGATTGGTTTGAAAAGATTTCAGCGTTTTTACTTGAGCATAACTGTGGTCGTGACACCTGCTTAATTGCATTAGGCGGGGGTGTTGTAGGTGATTTAACGGGCTTTGTAGCTGCGTGTTATCAGCGTGGTGTGCCGTTTATTCAAATACCGACGACATTGTTGTCGCAAGTAGATTCATCTGTGGGCGGTAAAACAGCGGTTAACCATCCGCTGGGTAAAAACATGATTGGTGCTTTTTACCAACCGCAAGCTGTGTTTATTGATACCAAATCATTGCATACTCTGCCAGAGCGCGAGTTTGCAGCCGGTATGGCAGAAGTAATCAAGTACGGCTTAATCTACGATACAGAGCTATTTGCTTATCTTGAGCAAAATATCGCAAAGCTAAAGTCACTTGACGAGCAAACGCTTCAGCATGTGATTTATCGTTGCTGCGAAATCAAAGCACTTATTGTTGCAGAAGATGAAAAAGAAGCTGGTTTACGTGCACTCCTAAACCTGGGCCATACTTTTGGTCATGCTATTGAAGCACAAATGGGTTACGGTAATTGGTTGCATGGAGAAGCCGTGGCGGCAGGTATGGTGCTTGCAGCCCGACTGGCACACACGCGAGGCGACTTATCAGCATCTGAGGTTGAGCGTATTGTGCTGTTAATATCACAGTATGATTTACCTGTGGATATTCCAAGCGAGATGACCAGTGAGCAGTTTCTGATTCATATGCGCAAAGATAAAAAAAATAAAAAAGGCACCATTCGCTTTATTCTTCCTACACAATTTGGTCAATGTGCGCTGGTCAGTGATGTAACCGATCAGCAGGTCTGTGATTTAATAGCGCGCTAATGCAATCACAAATATTGCCTAGCCGTGCAGCGCTAGTTGATCGTATTGCCCTCCAATTCGAATATGGGCAGAACCTAATATGCTTATTAGGCGCATCAGGATTAGGAAAAAGTTATTTGTTGGAAACGTTTATTACCGACAAATATCTTGAGTTCAACAAAGCATTTGTACAACTTTCTGGCAAGATGACTGATCAACAGTTCATCACTGAGCTACTCGAACAAAACTTTCGTAACCCACTGATTGATCACACCCTCAGTTTATCTGAAAACTTTTATCAGCTTTATAAACAACAACCCTGCGGTAATTGTTTGTGGGTGATTGATGGCGGCCGTCATTTATCAGATGAAATGATCCAACAGTTAGAAACGTTAGCCAAACAAAGCCCAACAACTTTATATATTTTGCTTGCCTCACAATCATCGGGGCAGTTTACGCAAGCGGTTGAAATTCATCTTGAAGCATTGAACATAAGTGAAAGTAAGCAGCTAATGCGCTGGTTCTTTGATAACTTACCTGTTGAGGAAGACCCTGTATTTCGTACTTTTTTACAAGAAGCACAGGGCAATCCAGCGTTGCTACTTGAATGGCAACCTGAGCTACAAACTGCTGATATTCGTGCGCCAGAAAAAAGTTATAAGCTGCTGTATATCATTTTATTGTTGTTAACGACCATGCTGTTGATTATTGGCTTTTTATACAAAGCTGATATGACTCAGTGGTGGAAAGCGCATTATCAACAAGATACCGCCTTACCTGTGGAAACGGCACTTTCTACTGACGCTGTTGTTAACTCGCAAAGAGACACCGAACTTAACGCCGGTGAGCAGCCAGAACCAGAACGAGCACCAGAGCTGCCATCGCCAACAGTTGAAACCGCAGAGGTTATTAAGCAACCCGCTGAAAAGCATGAAAATAATGTTGCTGCAATTGTTGATAGCCTCGCGCCAGATAAAACGATTGAGCAACCATCACAGCCAATAGAAACGCCAAGCAGTGATGAAATTGCCGCTGCGCTTACATCTGATGCGAAAAATACTGATAACATTGATTCATTCATAGAAGAGCCTGTGAATGACAAACCGCCACTACTTAGCGGTAATGCTTGGTATTTAGCACAGCCAGACAATAATTTTGTTATTCAGCTATTGGCTGTCACGAACCCACAGATCAGCGAGAAATTTATCGCTGAAAATACCTTACAAGGGCAAGTGAATACTTATAAAAGCATGCGCAGTGGCAAGCCATGGTGGATTGTCACTTATGGCAGTTTTTCGACCTTAAGTGATGCTAAGAAAGCAGCCTTATCACTTTCTGAAAATGTGCGTAAAAATCAGCCTTTTTATAAAAAAATAAGTAAAATTAAACAAGAAATCGCTTCACTAGATCAGTAAATTAAAACTGATTAGTGTAAAATCGCGCAACACTGAATTGAAGTTAAGAGCAGATGCAGCAAAAGACCAGGGCCTTCCTTAAATGGGCAGGCGGAAAATACAGCCTAGTTGAGGACATTCACGCCCGTTTAAAACAAGCGAGTATGAATGCAGACACCTTAGTTGAGCCTTTTGTTGGTGCGGGTTCAGTGTTTTTAAATACTGATTTTAAGCATTATATTTTGAATGATATCAATGCAGATCTCATCAATTTATACACTGAGTTAAAGCGCTCGCCAGATGAGTTTATTAGCGACGCTAAAAAGTTGTTTGTTGAATTAAACAACCACCCAGAAGCTTACTATGAATATCGTGTGCAGTTTAATCAAAGTAGCGATGTGTATGAGCGTGCTATTTTATTCTTATACATGAATCGTCATGGTTATAATGGTCTATGCCGTTATAACTTGAAGGGGATTTTTAACGTCCCCTTTGGAAAATATAAACGTCCCTATTTCCCTGAAAAAGAAATGAGCTTTTTTGCTGAGAAAGCACAGCAAGCTACGTTTACCTGCCTAGGCTATGACGAAGTCTTTAAGCTTATTCCTGAAAACGCTGTTGTGTACTGTGACCCACCGTATGTGCCGCTCAGTAAAACCGCGTCTTTTACGTCATATGCCAAAGGGGGGTTTAACTTAGATGATCAAGCAAACCTAGCAAATTTAGCCGAGCAAGCTGCTTTTGAAAACAATACACCAGTGCTTATCTCGAATCATGATACGGTCTGGACGCGTAAAATATACAGCCAAGCATCATTAGACGAAATTCAAGTTAAGCGAACAATCAGCCCTAAAGGCGGTTCACGCAATAAAGTCAATGAGTTAATGGCTATGTACTTAGCACCAAAGACACGGTGAAATAGATAGCAGCGACGAAAAGAATAAATAAGATGAGGGCAATCACAGCGAGGGAGCTGAGTGAATGCTCTTTGAAATCAGCTTGACGTTTGTCTTCTGATTGAACACCAAAAAATGCCGCAACGACACTTTGTAATGCACTAAAGAATTTTTTCATGCGATTTAGAACGTTGAGCCTAAACCGCTAACTTTCTTTGATTCTTCGCTGCTAGTTAACAGTTCAAGTAAATCTAAGTAATGAAATTGAGCACTACGGCTATCGCCCGTTATCCACGAAAACCAACCCGTTTCTTTATTAGTTTGAATACATTGATTAGTCGAAGACGATACAGTAATCGTATTGCATTGACAGTCTGATGTGGCTGCTAGAAATGTATCTTCATCATTTGAAGAAAGTGATACAAAAGCAGTAACTGAAAGTGCGGACGCGATTAAGATCCCAGTTTTAAAAGCACGCATTGTAATAACCTTTGTTTGTGTTATTTAGACAAGCATACATAAAAGTTGTTCAAATAACAAACTTAATTAATGCTGAATTAGATGATTTTTTAGTAAAATTAGCAGCTTGAAGTAAATGAAATGTTTAATTTTTGTTTGTTTTTAGTTGTTATTAAAAAAGAGGTTATACGCAATGGGTTCGTTCTTTTTACCTAGATTCAATAGTCTAAAAGACTGACTCTATTATTTTGTCGGGCGCTGCGCTTTCGTGCCGGTGTTTAAATCAGCTAACGATTGGGTTACATTAAGCGCACTTTCATTGCTGTAGCAAATTTTAAGGGATCTCTCATGCTGGAAACATTACAAAAGTATTTAATTGCCCCGTCTATTTTATCGGCCGACTTTGCGCGTTTAGGCGAAGATGTCGATCGCGTCTTAACCAGTGGTGCTGATGTTGTACATTTTGATGTAATGGATAACCACTATGTGCCAAACCTGACCTTTGGCCCCATGATTTGCAAAGCATTACGTGACTACGGTGTTACCGCACCGATAGATGTGCATTTAATGGTGAAGCCGGTTGACCGCTTAATTCCTGATTTTGCTGAAGCTGGGGCGTCAATTATTAGTTTTCACCCAGAAGCCAGTGAACATATTGACCGCACCTTACAGCTAATTAAAGATTGTGGTTGCCAAGCGGGATTGGTGTTTAATCCTGCAACCAGCCTGAGCTACCTTGAGCATGTTCTCGACAAAGTTGATGTGATCTTATTGATGTCGGTAAACCCCGGTTTTGGTGGTCAAAGCTTTATTCCACATACCTTAGACAAGTTACGTCAAGCGCGTAAAATTATTGAACAATCAGGTCGAAATATTCGCCTTGAAGTGGATGGCGGTGTTAATGTGGATAACATTGCAGAAATCGCTGAGGCAGGAGCCGATATGTTTGTTGCCGGTTCTGCTATTTTCAACCAACCTGATTACAAAGAGGTGATCGATAAAATGCGTGCAGAGCTAGGAAACGTTAATTCATGAGATACGATGCTGCCTTTTTTGACCTCGACGGCACATTAGTCGACAGTGTTTATGATTTGTATATTGCCATGAATTTAACGCTAATAGATTTAGCGTTCCCAGTGGTCACACAAAAATTAGTGGAAGGTTGGGTTGGTAATGGCATAGAAACGCTTGTTAAGCGAGGCTTGAGCGGTGATATGCAAATAAGCGAGCATTTAGATGATGCGTTGGCACAGCAAGCTATCACTCTTTTTTATCAGCATTATGATGAGGTTGTTGGTGATTATAGCGCGCTTTATCAGCACGTTGAGACAGGTCTTGCAGCGCTGGCAAGCATACCCAAAGTCATCATAACCAACAAAGCACGCCGCTTTACTGAAAAACTACTTGATAAGTTGGCACTTACTCATCATTTTCAGTTTATTGTTTGCGGCGATGATATGACAAAAAAACCATCAGCTGAACCGTTACAATTTGCTTGCAGACAACTTAATGTAAGCCCAGAAAAAGCCATTATAATCGGTGACTCTAAAAGCGATGTATTAGCAGCTAAAGCTGCTAATGTTGATGTTATCGCGCTCGGTTATGGTTATAACCAAGGTGAAAACCTTGCTGATTTCAATCCAGAGTACCTCTGTGATAATTTCTTAGATATAATACCTGTTCTTACGCAAAGGTAAGTGCATTTTAAATTTAGTCTTATTAGTTTAGTAAAATAAAGGAACATCATGAGTAAACCAGTAGTGTTAAGTGGCATTCAGCCAACCGGTGGTATGACAATAGGCAACTATGTTGGCGCTATTAACCAGTGGCTTAAGCTACAGGAAGACCACGAAAGTTTCTTTATGCTGGTTGATTTACATGCCATTACTGTACGTCAAGATCCTGAGCAGCTGCGCTCACGTGTTTTAGATGGTATTGCATTGTATGCGGCGTGTGGTATCGACCCTGAAAAATCTGCGTTATTTGTTCAATCTCAAGTGCCAGAGCATGCTCAGCTTAGTTGGGTTTTAAACTGCTATGCGCAAATGGGTGAGCTTAACCGTATGACGCAATTTAAAGACAAGTCATCAAAGCATGCTAATAACGTAAACGTGGGCTTATTTTCATACCCTGTATTACAAGCCGCTGATATTTTGTTGTATCAAGCAGATCAAGTGCCAGTAGGCGAAGACCAAAAGCAGCATTTAGAGCTTACTCGTGATATTGCGACGCGTTTTAATAACCTGTACGGAGACGTATTTAAGCTTCCTGAGCCATACATTCCTGAATTTGGTGCACGTGTAATGAGCTTGCAAGACCCACTAAAGAAAATGTCTAAGTCAGATGAAAATCCAAACGGCTACATCATGTTGTTAGATGAACCGAAGAAGATTGAAAAGAAACTGAAAAAAGCCGTTACTGATTCAGACGAGCAAGCACGTATTTACTTCGACCGTGAAGAAAAACCAGGCGTATCTAATTTACTTACCTTGTTATCAGTTGCCACTAAACGCTCAATCGAAGACTTAGTGCCTGAGTACGAAGATAAAATGTATGGTCACCTGAAAAAAGATACAGCAGCAGCCGTGGTTAGCATGATTGAGCCTATCCAAGCGCGTTTTCATGAAATTCGTGATGATCAAGCGTTACTTAATAGCATCATGAAGTCTGGCGCTGAGAAAGCGAGTATTCGTGCTGAAAAAACATTAAAAGCAGTGTACGACGCGGTGGGTTTTATTCCTCGCCCGTAGTCATATAACAAGGGCGTTTAAAGATATAAAAATACCGCTTATAAGCGGTATTTTTATATCTAAGCGTCTAACAGAAACTCAATGCCATTAAGGCGCTAAATAGGCAAATGAGTGACACAGCATATTTATCTGTTTTTTCCATTCTACGTTCCTCATCACATTTAAAATATGACTCAATTTTCATCAAAGCTGGTTGGGTATATCTTCAGGTATAAAGGTTGGTGACCTGTTGATAGCGCTACAATAACGGCCTTAGAGGGGGAATGTCGCTTATCAAGATATGAGCAATTTGTTTGATAAGGTTTTTTAATTGATATCTTTTATTTATCAGTGGGTTATATTTAAACCTTATGAAAGGAAATAAGCTTTTAATCAGTACTTTTTAGTGTTTTTTATTGCTTAGTAGGCTTTGCTTTAGCTGCGCTTTCTTTCATTGGTTTCAAAAAACGCAGTAAGCTAAGTGAGTAGCGTGTTTGAGCCGCTATTTTTTAACGGGCGTAACGCCAGGCGAATCACAAGCGATCACCGAAAAGCGATAGCCATACGGCGCATTGTGATCGGGGGTAATTTGAACAATCTCATAATCATTCAATTCCACAGCTTTACTCGTCTCATCTTTTAAGCAACGAGAGTAACTATCAGCCTCAAAGCTAAAAGCAAACATGGCAATGAGACGTTTGCTGCGCTCAAAGTAGCCCTTGGTATTTAAAAATTGACGTAAGTTTTCAACGGTTTCACTCTCACCATCACTCTCACCCTCACTGTCTATCTCAACATTGCGCTTAGATGGGGGCGTTTCTGCGCTGCTCTTTGGAAGGTGTTGTTCTATTTTTTCACTGATTTCTTCAACGGCTTTTTGTTGCTCAGAGGGTGACTCTTTTGCTATCGCTTGGCCATCAACAAAGCTTGTAAGAATATTATCAAGCACCTCTTCAGGTGGTTTGTCATTAATGAACGAAGTCAGATTAATAAAGACCACTGACGCTAATATAAAGCGCACTATAGCCGTTAATAATGGTGAATAACTTTGACTAATAAATTTTATTCGCTCTGAGCCAAACGGTTTTATTAATAATAAAATGAAGATATAGAAGGGTAAAAAAAGTTGAAACAACAGCAGGGTACCTAATGTGATCCCCATTGCCCAAGGGGGCAAATACAGTAAGGTGGCAAAGTTATGGGTATAGTTAAAGTGGTTGGCCGACACATGGGTAACGTCATTAACAATGCCACTGGCCCCAGCTAATACAAAGTTTGCGATACTGGCATAGAAAATTAAGATGAGTGCTTTGCCCGCTAAAGAGTGCCACAGCTGATTAAACTTAGGCCAAAATTCAATAACGAGGGCAATGATAGTGATGGTGGCACTTAGCCAGCCTGATTGCAGAACAATCAGGCTGCTTAATGCTAAAAGGTAGAGCTTTTGTGCGGTACTTAAGTTAAACCAAATGGCTTGTATACGTTCAACCAACCTTGTTTTATGAGGTTGCCAGCTACGCTGCTGTTGTTGAAACTGTTTATTAGCGCGCCACTTCGCTATTTTTAAATACCTACGCACCCAACGTCCTTTTTTATAGTAGTGGTTTTAAGTATCTGCCTGTGTGTGAACGTTCGCAATCGGCCACTTCTTCAGGGGTACCCGAAATTAAAATTTCACCGCCGCCAGAGCCCCCTTCAGGGCCTAAATCGACAATCCAGTCAGCAGTTTTGATCACATCAAGATTGTGTTCAATCACTACAATGGTATTGCCATGGTCGCGTAAACGGTGAAGCACCACTAATAATTGCTGAATATCAGCAAAGTGTAAACCTGTTGTAGGTTCATCAAGTATATAGAGTGTTTTACCCGTGTCGCGTTTTGATAGCTCACGTGCCAGTTTTACACGCTGCGCTTCACCACCTGATAAGGTTGTTGCTGCTTGCCCTAAACGGATATAAGACAAGCCAACATCCATTAGGGTTTGTAGCTTGCGGGCAATCGCGGGAATTTTATCAAAATACTCGCGCGCGTCTTCCACGGTCATTTCTAATACTTGGTGAATATTTTTACCTTTGTACTGTACTTCAAGTGTTTCACGGTTGTAGCGCTGACCTTTACATACATCACACGGCACATACACGTCTGGTAAAAAGTGCATTTCTACTTTGATTACGCCATCACCTTGACACGCTTCACAACGACCGCCTTTCACGTTAAAGCTAAAGCGACCGACTTTATAACCTCGTGAGCGGGCTTCTTGGGTGCCAGCAAACAGTTCACGAATACCAGTAAAAATACCGGTGTATGTGGCAGGGTTTGAACGTGGCGTACGGCCAATCGGGCTTTGGTCAATATCAATTACTTTATCAAAGTGTTCAAGACCACTAATCGATTTATACGGTGCGGCCTCTGCGGTCGTTGCACCATTAAGTTCAGTGTGAGCGAGTTTAAATAAGGTGTCGTTGATAAGCGTTGACTTACCAGAGCCTGAAACACCAGTGATACAGGTCATCAAACCGAATGGAATTTTTAAATCAACATTCTTTAGGTTATTACCCGTTGCGCCGAATAGCTCAAGCCATTTGTCGTTCGTTGGATGACGAGTGGTTGGTACTTCAATTTTTTTCACACCCGATAAGTATTGCCCGGTGATAGAGTCTTTGCTCGCTAAAATATCGTCATGCGTACCTTGTGCGATAACATGACCACCATGAACACCGGCACCTGGACCAATATCGATAATGTGATCTGCAGCGCGAATTGCATCTTCATCGTGTTCAACCACTATCACGGTATTCCCTAAATCGCGAAGGTGAATAAGGGTTTTTAGCAAGCGGTCGTTGTCGCGTTGGTGTAAACCAATTGACGGTTCATCCAGTACATACATAACACCAACAAGCCCAGCACCAATTTGGCTTGCCAAGCGAATACGCTGCGCTTCACCGCCCGATAGCGTGTCTGCACTGCGCTCAAGTGATAAGTAGTTTAAGCCAACATTTATTAAAAACGATAAGCGATCACGGATCTCTTTTAAGATTTTATCGGCAATCTGAGCACGCTGACCTGTAAGCGCTAGGCCTTCAAAAAATGCCATACTTTCACCAATACTCATGGTGGTGATGGCAGGCAAATTAGTTTGACCTATGAATACGTGACGAGCCTCTTGGCGTAAACGAGAACCATGACAGCTTGGACATGCTTGGCTGGTTTGATATTTTGCCAGCTCTTCGCGAACTGAGTTTGACTCGGTTTCGCGGTAGCGGCGGTTCATATTATTTAATACACCTTCAAACTCGTGATTACGAGTAATAAGGTCGCCGCGGTCATTTCGATAATTAAAGGCGATTTTGGTTTTACCCGATCCTTCAAGAATGACTTTTTGGGCATCTTTACTTAATTCTTGAAACGGGGCTTCTAGGTCAAAGCCATAGTGTTCAGCCACTGCTTGCAGCATCTGAAAATAATAAAAGCTGCGTTTGTCCCAGCCCTTAATCGCACCGCCCGATAAACTTAGCTCTGGGTTTTGCACCACACGATTGGGATCAAAGTACTGGCGAACCCCTAAACCATCACAGCTTTGACATGCACCAGCAGGATTATTAAACGAGAAAAGGCGAGGCTCAAGCTCGCTCATAGCGTAGCCACATGTTGGACAGGCAAAGTTTGCTGAAAAAAGCATGTCTTCGCTAAGTGAGTCATCCATTGCAGCGACGTGCGCAACACCACTTGAAAGATCAAGGGCTGTTTCGAATGACTCGGCTAAGCGCTGCTGCTGACCATCTTTCACTTTAAAACGATCGACAACCACTTCTATCGTGTGCTTTTTGTGCAGCTCTAACGTGGGAGGATCTGATAAGTCACATACCTCACCATCTATACGGGCACGAATAAAACCTTGACTTGCTAGTTGCTCAAGTAGCTTTACATGCTCACCTTTACGGTCTTTAACCACGGGGGCGAGTAGCATAAGTTTACTGCCCTCTGGCAGAGCTAAAACCGTGTCGACCATTTGGCTAATTGTTTGTGCTGCCAGTGGTAGGTCGTGGGTAGGGCAGCGAGGTTCACCAACACGGGCAAAGAGTAAACGCAGGTAATCGTATATCTCGGTGATTGTGCCAACCGTCGAACGTGGATTGTGCGAGGTTGATTTTTGCTCAATAGAGATAGCCGGTGAAAGACCTTCGATATGATCAACATCAGGCTTTTCCATTAACGATAAAAATTGTCTTGCATAGGCTGAGAGTGATTCTACATAACGACGTTGCCCTTCTGCATACAATGTATCAAACGCTAAAGACGATTTCCCTGAACCAGATAGGCCAGTGATAACTATCAGCTTATCACGGGGAATGGTTAGGCTGATGTCTTTTAAATTGTGCGTACGGGCGCCTCGGACTTCAATGTTTTCCATGCTATCTCGTTTTATTACCAAGTGATTATTTCAGTATCTCACAATACGCGACAAGATTAATCCTTGATCAAAGAAAAAATCCTCACTTACAGGTGATTATTTATTTTTCGCTTGTGGTAGAATCCACGCTTACATTTTAATAGACAGCAAGATTCAGTAATTCATGACAGCATCTTCACTCAACTCCCGAGAAAAACGCGCTGCCGTTTCGTTAGCGAGCGTGTTTGCGTTCCGTATGCTTGGCCTATTTATGTTGATGCCAGTTCTGGCTATTTATGGTCAGCAATTGGAAGGTTTTTCGCCGCTATGGATTGGTTTTGCAATCGGTGCGTATGGTTTAACGCAAGCCGTGTTACAAATTCCAATGGGGTGGTTGTCGGATAAAATAGGCCGTAAAAAAGTGATTATTGGAGGCCTGTGCGTGTTTGCGCTTGGTTCCGTTATTGCTGCCACCGCCGAGTCGGTACAAATGGTGACGTTTGGCCGTGCATTACAAGGTATGGGCGCGATTGCCAGTGCGTTACTTGCTTTGGCTTCAGATTTAAGCCGAGATGAGCAGCGTCCAAAGGTGATGGCTGTTATTGGTATGTGTATTGGTATGAGCTTTGCTGTTGCGATGCTACTAGGGCCAATAGTTGCGGCATCTTGGGGTGTTGCTGGCGTTTTTTGGCTAACAGCTGGGTTGGCCATTTTAGGTATTTTTATTGTCTTGTTTTTGGTTCCAAATGCAGTAAACAAGGCACCCAAAGGCGACACGCTTGCCACCTTAGATGACATAAAACAATTAATTAAACACCCGCAATTAGCACGTTTAGATTTTGGGGTTATGTTACTTCATCTTACGTTAACCACGGTGTTTGTAGCCTTACCGGGTCAATTAATTAAAGATGGATTAATTGCTGATCATCATTGGTATTTATATATTCCAGTCTTATTTTTAGCGTTTTTCTTAATGGCGCCAATGATGATAGTGGCTATCCGCAAAGAAAAAGAAAAACAGGCGTTTATTGGTTCAATCGCTTTATTAGTATTGAGCATGCTGGCGATGTCATTCTGGGTTGATTCTGTGATTGGCATCGGTGTGTGTATGTTAGTTTACTTTGTCGCATTTAATTTTTTAGAAGCCACTATGCCTGCATTAGTGTCTCGTATTGCCCCTGCAAACCAGAAAGGCTCTGCCATGGGCGTGTTTTCGTCTACGCAGTTTTTTGGTGCCTTTTTAGGTGGTTTATTGGGGGGCTATGTTGCACAAGCGCTAAGTGCGCAAGCAGTGTTTGCGGCGGCGGCACTTGTTGGGGTAATATGGCTTATCCTTGCTTGGAATATGCAAGTCCCACCAAGAAGTAAAATTATTAGCTTAATGACAGAATTAAGTTCCGAGCAGCAGGCACAAGCGCTTGCTTCTCGTCTAGTTGCTTTACCGGGCGTAATAGAAGCAACGGTTGTTTGCGATGAAAATCGCAGCTATTTAAAGATTAATGATAAAGAATTTGACCTAGACCAAGCACGAAAAGCGGCTGGTTTAATCTAACGTTTAAAGGAGAAGTTCCATGGCACGCGGTGTGAACAAAGTAATCTTGGTTGGTAATTTAGGCCAAGATCCAGAAGTACGTTATATGCCTAATGGCAATGGTGTAGCGAATATCAGCATTGCTACGACTGACAGCTGGAAAGATAAAAACACAGGGCAAATGCAAGAGCGTACAGAATGGCACCGTGTTGTTTTATTTGGCAAGCTAGCTGAAGTAGCGGGTGAGTACCTTCGTAAAGGTTCACAAGTTTATATTGAGGGTCGTTTACAAACACGTAAGTGGACTGATCAATCTGGCCAAGAAAAATTTACCACTGAAATCGTGGTAGACATGGGCGGTCAAATGCAAATGTTAGGTGGCCGTGGTGGCGACCAACAGGGTGGTGGTTATCAAGGTGGCCAATCACAAGGCGGTTACCAAGGTGGTCAACAACAAGGTGGCGGCTATGGTGGCGGTTCGCAGCAAGCGCAAAGCAACAGCTATGCACCTCAGCAGCAGCCAGCACCGGCGCCAGCACAACAACAGCGCCCACAACAACAGCCTGCACCTGCACCGCAGCAAAATAACAACCAATACGGTGGTTATGGCCAACAGCAAAGCAGCGCACCACAGCAAGGTGGTTTTGCTCCTAAGCCACAAAATGCACCGCAAGGTGGCGCATCAAACCCAATGGAACCACCAATCGATTTTGACGACGATATCCCGTTTTAGCACCGGGGAAAAGTTAAAGTATTAAGCAAGATACTTTATATAAAGATTGTATTAAGAACCCAGCCTTGGTGCTGGGTTTTTTATTGCTCAAAATAGACCACTTAATTAAGCACAATGGTATAAACGAATGGGGATGGCTTCGAATATGTTTCGGTTACAAAATAATTCTCATTAAGGCATTTTGCTAGGTGTTTAAATTTACGTAACTTTTGACAGCGTTGGTCAGGGGATGAATCAGAAATTTCTTTAAATCGCGCTGCAGCCTTGTATTTATAGGGTTCTTGAACAACACTTTGTGTATATTTGGGCAACTAACTTGTGAAATGAAAAAAGACCTAACATCACAAATAAAGCAACCGGAAGTCATTTATGTGACGGCCGCTTTTTTGTTATTAGTTGTTTTTAATATTTTTTTAAGTGACGTATTACACGAGAAAGTGCATCGCACAGGTACTGAGCTTGCAAGGCAAGTATACGACTTAAACTTAGACCCCATTGCGTCAAAAGATATCATTGCAACCTTAGTTGAAAGTAAAGGTTTTGCTATGAACGTGACAGATGTGCCACATAATTTTGCCAACTTTATTGATTTAGAGCAGGAGGTATTTAGTTATCACACTGTGAGTTTGCGCCTTTTTCACTGGCCTTCATGGGTCGTTGAAAGTCATTTATTTATCTTTTTAAACTTAATTCTAATTGGGGCTGGGTATTGGGGATTTCGCTGGTGGCGGGTACTGTCTAAAAAAGTATTGGTAGCCGCAGCACCGCCGGTGAAGCCTATTGAAAAACAGGTCAAGCCGGTACTTACAAAAGGAGAGCTGCCAAAGCCGCTGCCTCATCAAGATTTAAATATTTTGTATGGGGTACCAACAAACTACAATCATTTATTTGCTCTGTTTTTTTGGAAAACCCCGTTTCCGGCGAATCTTGATGTCGATAATTACTTTAAAGTAGTGATTGCCAAAGGGTTTGGGGAACTTGTTAACCGTTCGGTAAAACTACTTCCCTCGGGCGGTATAGCTGTAACACTAAACAGTGTGCCTGCCACCGAAGTTGATAAGTACACCAAGCGTTTGCATCACGTTGTATATCAAGCGTGCCTTAATTATCGCAGCGATTTATCGCGTGGTGATATAAAAATAGGTGTATGTAATTACCGTACTGGTGCTGATCAGGCTGTGGTGTATCAGCTTACTAAATCGGCACTGACTTTAGCTAAGCAAAGTGCGTGGCAACACATTCACCGCTTACCGTTTGGGCATACGCAATCTAGTATGCTCACTGATAGTAATGAGCACCTGTTTGAGTACATTAAGAAAAAGCATTTTATGCTGTTCTTTCAACCGTTGTTTGACTTAGAAACAGGGGAAATTTTACAGCATGAAGCGCTTATTAGAATTCGTCATAAAAGCTTAGGATTACTTGCTGCTCGTCATTTCATTCCACAGATGACCAGCAAGAAAGATGTTTTATTGTTAGATCAGACCGTAGTGACACAAGTACAAAAAATGCTTGATAACGAATCAGGTGCGATGATGGTAAGTATAAACTTACATGCGATGAACTGGTTTAATGATGAGTTTTGGCATTGGTTTAAAGCGCAAATGCAAGGCTTTGATGCAGCTAATAAATTACAATTTGAGCTCAGTGAAGACGATTATTTAAAACAGCATAAACAATTAAGCTCGCAGTTTGCTTGTTTAGAAAAATTATCCGCAGGTATTGTGATTGACAATGTTCGCAGTGCCGAAAACCTTGTTGAATACAAGCAACTTAATAATGTGTGTAGTATTAAATTGGCATACGAGCTTATTCATAATATTGATACTAATACGCAGCAACAAAAAGTGGTTAGACAGATTATAGCGAAAGGCAATGAGCTTAATTTTCCTGTTTATGCTGTAGGCGTTGAAACACGCAACGAGCTTGCAACATTAAAAAACCTAGGCGTCATCGCAGCGCAAGGTTTTTACTTTGCTGAACCCCTACAAAAGCTTGCCGATATAACGCCTTTTAGTTAGATTAAACGACGGTACTTTAAGCCGTCTAACCCTTGCAAGCCACCAGTATGGATAGCCATGATCTGCGTGCCTTCTGCAAAGAAACCTTGTTCTATCAATTGCCACAGCGCATACATCATTTTACCGCTATAAATAGGCTCTAGTGGGATGGCATGTTGTTGCGTAAATGTCTGACAAAACTCCCACAGTTCATGACTGAATTTGCCATAACCGCCATCATGATGTTCAAGTAATAGCTGCCAATTTTTTTGTTGTCTTGCTTTACGGCTCAGTTGCTTAATGTCATCAATTAAATATTCGGCCTGTTTTAATACTGCAATACCGAGCACGGTTGTGGAGTGTGGGCTGCCTTCAATTAAGCCTGCCAGCGTGCCACCACTGCCTGTTGGGCAAATAATGACATCGCTCGTCGGTAAGCTTTGCGCTAATTCTTGGCACCCCAGCAGCGCCGCAGGGTTAGTGCCTCCCTCGGGTAGAATATAAGCATGCGGGAACTGCTTTTGTAATTCTGCCAAATAGCGGCTTTCGCCTCTTAAACGGTAAGTAATACGGTTAACGGGGTGCAATGTCATCCCGCAGCGTTTGGCGTACTGCAATGTGGGGTTGTGTTCATCAAGCTCAGGTCCGCGAATAATACCGTGCGTTTTAAACCCAAATAACTGACCCGCAGCTGCTGTGGCATGAATATGGTTTGAAAATGCGCCGCCAAAAGTGAGTAGCTCAGTTTTTCCCTGTTGTTGCATAGCCCGTAAATTAAATTTTAATTTACGCCATTTGTTACCACTAATTTGTGGGTGAATAAGATCATCACGTTTAATCTGTAATGTCAGCTTTTGTGCTGATAACAGTTCGTGGTTGATGGTTTGAACAGGCGATTCAGAAATAATAGTCACGGTTTAATTTACGCTAAAAAAGACGCTTAATTGTAGCAAAGTCGTCATAGAGATAGAAATTAGTCAATTAAACTAAAATGATTTTGTTATTTACTGGCATCAACTAAGGTAATAGTTGTAAACTCAGATAATAATTGAACAAAGCTTGTGTTTTGCCTTGCAAGTACATAGCATAAGAGTTTAATTATAAAAAATAATAATGACCAAATAATTGCCGCTTTTTGGGAATGGAATATATGCGAATTGCTCCTTTATCTCTGTTAATTTCAGTTAGTTTGCTAGCATCGAGTGCATTTGCACAAGATACTGCTACGGTAACTGGCATTGAATCAGAGATCAGTAAAAAACAAGCCGAATACGATAACTCGACCTTAATACTCGAAAAACACCTAAAAGAAGAAAGTCAGTTACAAAAACAACTCGAATTATTGCGCGCCCGCTCAGCTGAGCTAGACAAAGAAAAAAACCAAGCGCTTGATGCAATGAACGAGATGTATCGTCGATTAATTGATGACCCCACTTTAGATATTAGCAATGCACAAACGCGCTATCAAAAAGCAGTGGTGGATCACAAACAGAACAAAGATGACATTTCGATGCAATTGGCGGCAATTGCATCGCATAGAAAAGATATTGAGCAAATTCGTGTTGCTAAGCATACCCAACTAAACACCTTAGAGAGCTTAAAAGAGCAACTCGCAACAGCACGTGTTGAACGTTTGCGCAATGAGTTTACGCGTGAAGGCACACTTGAAGTTAATCATACGATTAATTGTAAGCGCACTGAAACATTAGCAGCGTGTGAGCAACGTGGTCAGCAAATGGGATTACAAAAAGCCACCAAGCGCTTTGTAGATCAAATTTTTGCTAACTTAACAGAAGAACGTTTAGTTGAGCCGAAACGCAATTTAGCGGGTGCACAAGTTAAAATTTTAAGTAGTCATGTTGTAAATAGTGCCTTTAGCGGACAAGGTAACTATAACGTGAACTTAAGCGTAACGATGCGCGGTGATGTGAACAGCAGCCGTTTATGTAGTCTGCTTAACTTAGACAACCGTTTTTGCGCAGATTATGGTTCACCGCTTGCTGGAAACTATCAACCCAATTACACCACCACTTACTCTGATAGTCAGTTAACATTCAGTGACTCTCAGGATAATAGTCAGGTGGTATCGGTTTCGCGTATGAGCGAACAACCTGTAAGTGATTACTCAGTAAAAAAGCCAGTAAGGGTTGAACCATTACCTGATCTAAAAAAATCTAAAATGGTTGAATTAACGCTTCGTTCAAATGTTTATGATGATGAAGTGTTTATTGATGGTGTGAGCTTTGGGTCAACCAAGCTAACGACATCATTACCAAGAGGTTTTCATGATATTGAGATACGCAAGCGTGGTTATAAAAGCTATAAAGCGCGTTTAGACTTGCGTAAAGCTCAAACTATTAATGCAAAATTAGTGAAAGAGCCTGAACCAATTGTCGCTGCCGTTGTCGCAACAGAGCAACCTACAGCAGCGCCAGTGGCAAGTATTGTTAATAAAACCAATACAGCGAGTATTGTGGTTATCCCAGCGGGTACATTTAAAATGGGTGACATTAACGGTAATGGCTTAGCTAATGAGCGCCCTGTTGTTGAAAAAACCATTGCTAACTCATTTGCCATGCAAAGCAAAGAAGTCAGTGTGGGTGAATATGAGCAATTCGTTGCTAATACAGGTTATAAAACAGAAGCCGAAAAGAATCGTGGCTGTGCTTATTACTTAAATGGTGAGCCAGTATGGGAAGCGACCTTAAACTGGCGCAACCCAGGTTTTGAGCAAGACAGTGATTTCCCGGCTGTTTGCTTAACGTATAATGATGCCAAAGCATATGCAGATTGGTTATCAGGGCAAACAGGGCAGTTGTTTCGTTTACCGAATGAGGTTGAGTGGGAGTACGCTGCACGCGCAGGTAAAGAAACTGAATACCCTTGGGGTAACGAGATAGGTAAAAATTTAGCGAACTGTGGCTGGTGTGGTAGTGAATGGTCAAACAAAAGCGCTGCACCAACCGGGTCGTTTTCTCCTAATGCATTTGGTCTGTATGACACAGTAGGTAATGTATGGGAATGGACAAACAAAAAACCGGGGCAGTCTGATGTGACTGTTCGTGGTGGGGCATGGAATTTCGCTCCGAGCCTAGCACGTGTATCAACACGCTTAATTTTAGCGCCAGATTTTCGTGCAAACTATATCGGGTTTCGTTTAGTACGCGAGCGATAAAAATTTTTAAAGGAAGCAAAGCAGGCTTCCTTTTTTAGCAATTTAATAAAGGCAGTTGCGCTTTATTGTGCTTAGCATGGTAGAGTGAGAGCAGCTAGTATAAGAACGTATTATCAAAGGTCATCCAGCCTCATGTTTAAAAAACTTCGTGGTATTTTTTCAAACGATCTATCGATCGACTTGGGTACAGCCAATACCCTTATTTATGTAAAAGAAGAAGGTATCGTATTAAATGAACCTTCAGTAGTTGCTATTCGTCAAGAGCGAGCTGGTGGTCCTAAAAGTGTTGCGTCTGTAGGTACGGAAGCAAAACAAATGTTAGGCCGTACACCGGGTAACATTAAAGCGATTCGTCCAATGAAAGACGGTGTTATTGCCGACTTTTATGTCACCGAAAAAATGCTCCAGCACTTTATCAAGCAAGTACATAACAACAATTTTATGCGTCCTAGCCCACGTGTCTTAATTTGTGTGCCGTGTGGGGCAACACAAGTTGAAAAACGCGCTATTCGCGAATCAGCAATGGGTGCAGGTGCACGTGAAGTGTATTTGATTGAAGAGCCAATGGCTGCGGCAATCGGTGCAGGCTTACCTGTATCAGAAGCAACCGGTTCAATGGTTGTAGATATCGGTGGTGGTACGACAGAAGTGGCCATTATCTCGCTTAATGGCGTGGTTTACTCATCATCTGTGCGTATTGGTGGTGATAAATTTGATGAAGCTATTATCAACTACGTCCGTCGTAACTTTGGTAGCCTAATTGGTGAAGCAACTGCTGAAAATATCAAGCATCAGATCGGTTCGGCATTCAAAACCGATGAGCCTGTTGAGATTGAAGTACGTGGTCGTAACCTTGCTGAAGGCGTGCCGCGCTCATTTACACTTAACTCACATGAAATCCTAGAAGCATTACAAGAGCCTCTAATGGGGATTGTAAGTGCGGTTATGGTTGCACTTGAGCAATCACCTCCTGAGCTTGCCTCTGATATCTCTGCACACGGCATGGTATTAACAGGCGGTGGTGCACTGTTAAAAGATTTAGATCGTTTATTAATGGAAGAAACAGGTATTCCTGTTGTTGTTGCTGACGACCCACTAACTTGTGTTGCTCGTGGTGGCGGTAAAGCATTAGAAATGATTGATATGCACGGTGGTGACGTATTTAGTTACGACTAATGAAGTTAATGTTTGGTCGTACCATCTCTTTGCAACTGCGACTCTTTGTCGCAGTGCTTTTGAGTGTCGTATTGATTGTGGGCGATCGATATACACAAGGTGGTACAACAATCCGCACCAGTTTAAATACACTGGTTAGCCCACTCATCTATCTTGCCAATTTGCCGTATGAGCTATTTAGTATTGGTGCGAAGAATCTTCATACTCGCGATCAGCTTCTTACTGAAAACGAAGCACTGAAGAAAAAACAGCTTTTACAAAGCGAACAACTACAACAGCTGCAATTTTTATCGCGTGAAAACGACAAGTTGCGTGCGTTACTCGGTTCGTCTGCAAAGCAATCAAATCGTAAAATAATTGCCCAAGTGCTCTCTGTTCATTCAAATCCATACAGCCATCAGGTTGTGATCAATCGTGGCACTACAGATGGCTTAAGCGAAGGCCAAGCTGTGATTGATGAAATGGGGGTTGTCGGGCAAATTACACAAGTGGGTTCAACCACTTCTCGCGTTTTGCTTATGACCGACACAACCCATGCGACACCGGTACGTATTTTACGCAATGATGTTCGCACTGTGGTTGAAGGGATTGGCAAAATAAATGTCGTGAAGCTGTCGCATGTGCCGCATAGCCTTGATGTACGTATTGGTGATATTTTAGTGACTTCAGGTCTAGGGGGGACTTTCCCTGAGGGGTATCCTGTGGCCGTGGTAACCGAAATTAATCGTGATGAAGGGCACCCATTCGCACAAGTGTATGCTGAGCCAATTGCCCAACTTGACCGAATTCGTTTATTGGTTGTGCTGTGGCGTAATCAGCAGGAGAGCATAAGCAATGAATAGCCGTCACTCTTTGCTGATTGCAATTAGTATCTTTTTTGCACTGGTCATGGCATTAATGCCGTTACCTATCTCATTTGAGCCATACCGCCCAGACTGGGTGTTACTGGTGCTTATGTACTGGTCGTTAGCGGTGCCGCACCGTTTAAACATTGGCACAGCGTGGGTTGTGGGTTTATTAATGGACTTAGCATCGGGCTCTCCACTGGGCGTGAACTCGCTGACCTATTCGGTGTGTATTTTTATTACCGCCAGTAACTTTCAAAAAATTAGAAACTTTTCTTTATGGCAGCAAAGTATATTAATTGCTTTGTTTTTAACGCTTTACCACTTAATGCAATTTTGGCTTAATCACTTTTTGATGGGAGTTTACTTCAGCCCTCATTATATGTGGCCCGTGCTGACTGGCATGCTGTGTTGGTGGTGGATTTTCTTAATTTTGCGTAAATACCGCCGTCATTTCAGGATTAGATAATGCAAACCGCAATTTATTTGGCGTCTGCATCACCGCGCCGAAAAGAGTTGCTCAGCCAACTCGGCGTTGAGTTTTCTCAATTTAGCGTTGATGCAGATGAAAGCCAATTTCCGAACGAATCGCCACGTCATTACGTAGAACGTTTAGCCAAACTCAAAGCACAATCAGGCGTTGCAATGGGCTATACCGACAGGCCCGTGTTAGGCAGTGATACGGTTGTGGTTATTGATGACACAGCCCTTGGCAAACCGCTTGATAAAGCCGACTTTGTAGCAACGATGCAACGTTTGTCGGGCCGAACTCACCAAGTTATGACCGCCGTTGCAATTGCTGATACACAGCACGTAAAAAGCTGCCTTGTAATTACCGATGTCACTTTTAAACAGCTTAGCGATGATGAAATCGACGCTTATTGGCACTCTGGTGAACCGCACGATAAAGCGGGTGGTTATGGCATTCAAGGCCAAGGTGGACGGTTTGTAAGTCATATTTCTGGTAGCTATTTTGCAGTAGTAGGCTTACCTTTATATGAGACTGAGCAGTTATTAAATGAATTTTTAAGAGGGTAACATGAGCACTGAATTACTGATCAACGTTACACCGAGTGAAAGTCGTGTTGCGCTTATTGAAAACGGCGTACTACAAGAGATCCAGCTAGAAAGAATCGGCAACCTAGGCATTGTTGGCAATATTTACTTAGGCAAAATCAGCCGTGTATTACCGGGAATGCAAGCCGCATTTGTTGATATAGGCTTAGAGAAAGCAGCGTTCTTGCACGCATCTGACATTGTAAATAGTGCTTCAATTGTTGAAGGGGTCGATGAGCAGCCCATTAAAAAGGTGCAAGATATCCGTGAACTAGTGCGCCAAGGTCAATACATCATGGTGCAAGTAGTGAAAGATCCTTTGGGCACCAAAGGGGCGCGCTTAACGACTGATATCACAATTCCATCACGCTATTTAGTGTTCATGCCTGACGCGACCCATGTTGGCGTAAGTCAGCGTATTGAAACCGAAGAAGAACGTACCAGACTGAAAAAAATAGTCGCTGAATATGGCGATGAAGATGGCAGCTTTATTGTGCGTACTGCTGCCGAAGGCGCTTCAGAAGCTGAGCTGCGTCACGATGCAGAGTTTTTGAAAAAACTGTGGCAAAAAATTGTCAATAAACGCAAAAAAATCAGTAAAGAGAGCATCTTACACGAAGACTTAACGCTGGCGTTTCGTACCCTGCGTGATTATGTTGGCGAAGACATGGAGCGCATTCGTGTTGACTCAAAGCTGACATACCAAGAGTTAAAAGAATTTACTGAAGAGTTTGTGCCCATCTTATCTGGGGCGCTTGAATACTACCCAGGTGAGCGACCTATTTTCGATTTGTTTGATGTCGAAACCGAAATTCAAAAAGCCCTTCACCGTAAAGTTGAACTTAAATCAGGTGGTTATTTAATTATTGACCAAACCGAAGCAATGACTACCGTTGATGTAAATACCGGTGCATTTGTTGGGCATCGTAATTTAGAAGAAACCATTTTTAACACCAACATCGAGGCAACATCGGCAATCGCACGACAACTGCGATTACGTAATTTAGGTGGCATTATCATTATCGACTTTATCGATATGGTAAGTGACGAGCATAAACGTCGCGTTTTACACTCACTTGAGTCGGCACTGGCAAAAGACCGCGCAAAAGCCAACATCAATGGCTTATCTGCTCTGGGTTTAGTCGAGATGACTCGTAAGCGTACCCGCGAAAGTTTAGAACATATTTTATGTGACGTGTGCCCCGCGTGTTCAGGCCGAGGGTCGCAAAAAACCGTTGAAACGGTATGCTACGAAATTCTGCGTGAAATTGTCAGGGTTAACCGTGCCTACGCAGCCGATAAGTTTATGGTGTATGCAGCGCCTTCGGTAAGCGAAGCGTTGATCAACGATGAGTATCATAACCTCGCCGAGCTTGAACTATTTATAGGTAAACAGGTCAGTATTCAAACAGAGAGTTTATACAATCAAGAACAGTTTGATGTGGTAATGATGTAATGAAGGCAAAAACGGTCTGCTTTTTTTGTTTACGTAAGTTATGGCAAGTTTTTGCTATTACTATCGTACTGCTGGCCGTTATTGTCTCTGTTTTAAAGTATACCCTGCCATATGCCAATGACTATAAAGGCGACATTGAAGCGTTTTTGTATGAACAGTTCGATGTAAATCTTTCAATAGGTGCTATCTCAGCCAGTTGGCAAGGTAAAGGCCCTTCATTAGTCCTTGAAGATATTTCCTTTGAGGACAACCAGACTTCACCGATTGCACTCACCATAGATAAAGCCAGCCTAGAGGTAAATCTGTGGGAGTCGATTAAAACTCGTCAACTTAAATCAAGTTACTTTGTGATCAATGGTTTTCATGCCGATGTTGATTTGCCAACCATGCTTAAGTTTGGCAACAACAAGCAAGCAGACAGTTTTGAGCAAAAAGAGTTAATAGAAAGCTTGTTTTTGGGTGAAACGGGCCACTTTGCGATTCAAGACAGTAGCATTAATTTTATGCTTAATGATGGCAAAGAGCGTACGTTAATTCTTGAAAACATTGTGTGGCAAAATACCCCAGAACAGCACCAAGGTTCAGGAAGCCTAGCCTTACCGGGGATTTCTGTCGGCAACTTTGATGCCCGCATGGCACTTAATGGTTCAACGCTTGAGACCATGGCTGGCGATATTTATGTGCAAGCTGCGAATGTCGATGTCTCAAAATGGTTGGCACAATACATCAATACAGACAAACAACAATTGCACTCCGATATGAACTTGCAAACTTGGTTTAGCCTTGAAAAAGGACTGATCAGTGACGTAAAAGTGCAATGGTTACCCAGCTACATAAATTGGCAACAAAACCAAGAAGCGCATCAAATTAGTTTAAATGAAGGGGGCTTTCACTTATTCCCTTGGCAGAATGGTTGGCGTTTAAAAAGTACCGGACTTGCTTTTGAAAGTGATTTAAAACAATGGCCAACATTGCAGTTTGAAGCCCAGCTTGGAGATACAAATAAGATTTGGCTCAAGCAGTTTGACTTTGCATTGTTATCAAAATTATCTCAATTGAGTAACTTTGAAGTATTAGCGCCATTTTTAGAACGACAGCCTAATGGCCAATTAAGCGAAGCGTATGTTGAATTTGGTGCGCAAGATAACTGGCAGTTGTGGTTTAAAGGTGAACAGCTCAACTGGTTATCCTTACAAGGGATCCCTGGTGGGCAAGCCATTCGGGTTGAGGGAAATATTAACCAAGCTGCGGGGCGTATAACGTTATTTGGCGAAAATAACCGTTTGTTAACCAATGGCAGTTTTAGCCAAGACATTCCTTATAATCAGTTAAATGTTGAACTTGATTTACGTCATTACGACGATGGCTGGCGTATTAGCAGTGACAACATTTGGCTTGATAATGACGAAGTAACCGTTGCAGCAGAAATGATGCTTAGCCTAACTGCAGAGCCGCGCCTTGATTTATATGCCGAAGCGTACGCACCTGATGCCAACGTGGCGGGGCATTATTTTCCATTACCGGTAATGAGCGAAAACTTAGTTAACTACCTAAACGGCGCCATTAAAGGCGGCGAAGTTAATAAAGCACAGGTGTTGTTTTCGGGGCCGTTTAGCGGTTTTCCGTTTAAAGAGCAACAAGGGCAGTTCGAAGTATTGGCAAATGTGAACAATGCCAAATACCAGTTCACACCCAGTTGGCCCAGCGTTGAAAATGCCAATGTGATTTTGCATTTTGAAAATGAACGCATGGATATTTACAGCAAGTCAGGCACACTTGTAAACTTATCACTTGGCGACAGTGTACACGTAAGTATTGCTGATTTAATGCATGCCGATACTCTAAATGTAGCGATAAATAAACGTGCCCACGGCAATAAATTACAGTCATTTTTTGCAGCCACACCGCTCGCTAAACCGTTAGCAAGTGTTTTTGAAGTAGTACAAGCGCAAGGTGAAGCCACAGCAAATATTAATTTGCTTGTCGATTTACATTCAGGCCATGTTGATGCCCTCGGCGAAGTTGAGCTTGCTAATTTACCTGTTTATCTTGCTCAGCCTGGCATCACACTTAATCATATGACAGGCATTGTTAAATTTAATAACGACAAAATTGATTTAAAAAATGCCAAAGCTGATTGGTTAGGTATGCCGTTAACAGCCAGCTTTAATAGCGAAAATGTGGCTGATAATTACCGCGCAGAAATCGCGATTAAATTGGCCTTAGATGCAGAACCATTAATTGAGCAAGGGCAGGGTCTGCTCGAAGGTTATTTAACGGGGCAAAGTGACGTTGCTATTAATGTCTCCCTTAACTTTTTACCCAACGACTTCAACTATCGCGCTGATATCAGCGGTAACTTAGTGGGTATAACCAGTCAATTACCCGCACCTTACACAAAAAGTGCTGACAATGCTTGGCCTATCAAAGCGGTAGTGCAGGGCGATCATATTTCTAATTTGATCACTGCAAATATCAATGAACAGCTATTTTTCAATGCTATTTTAGATAATGGCAAAAAGCAGTTTAATAACGCACACCTTATTTTAGGTTCAAAAGATTTAGGCCTTAATCGAGATGGTTTTGCGGTATCGATTGACCTACCAGAAACTAAGCTTGTGCCATGGTTTGGGTTGATTGAGCAAATTATCGATTTGACCAAGGCTAAATCAGATGGTCCTGGCGTAATGCCTGCATTTAACAATGTAACGGGTCAATTTAATAAGTTAGCGGTTCAAAATATCGATTTTAATGATGTTGAGTTTAGGCTAGCACCAAAGCAAGCCGATTTAGAGCTTAAACTAAATGCCAAAGAGCTCAGAGCTGATGCACTCATTCCGACAGGCGATACACGTAGGCCTATTCAAATATTTACTGATTATTTACGGGTTAACTTTAATGACACCGCGACGGAGTCTGCACACGAAGTTGAACAACCTGAAGACTTAAGCTGGTTAACACGTATTCCAGCCATCGAATTTAACTGTGAAGATTGCAAACTAGCCGAGTACCAACTTGATAAAGTAAAAGCCACGTTTGGTGGTGATAATAATAGCTTGATATTTACTGAGCTCGTGATAGATAAAGGCGACCATATACTGAGAGCAAAAGGGCAATTTGCTGATGGCTCAACGCGTTTTAACGGTCACCTACAAAGTGATGATATTGGCGACTTATTTGATGAGTTTGATATTACTACTACAGTAAAAGACTCCGATGCCGACATAAAATTTGCCCTCGCTTGGCAAGGTGCGCCGTATAATTTTGATGTGCCTACGCTAGCAGGCGAGTTAGATTGGCGTTTAGGTGAAGGGCATTTAGCGGAAGTGAGTGACGGTGGTGCTAGGGTGTTTTCATTGCTTAGTCTCGACTCACTGGTACGTAAGCTCAAACTTGATTTTAGAGATGTATTTTCAAAAGGCTTCTTTTATAACAAGATGCAAGGCACGATGCAGTTAGAGAAAGGGATTGCTTACACTCAAGATACCAAGCTTGATGGTGTGCCTGCCGACTTAACGATTAAAGGCCACACTAACTTAAATACCTTTGAAATAGACTACGATCTAGCCGTTGCCCCGCAGGTTACCTCAAGTATTCCAGTGATCGTGGCATGGATGGTCAACCCGGTAAGTGGCCTTGCGGCGCTTGCAATCGATAAAGTAATTCACTCTGCGAGAGTGATCTCAGAAATCAACTTTAAGGTGACAGGCAGTATGAATGATCCGGTTGTTGAAGAAATTGATCGTAAGAGCCGTGAAGTAACCTTACCGCAAGCGGCACAAAGCCAGCCGCAGTCATCAACAAGGCTTAAATTAAAAGATGCAGCCACCTCAGCGAGCTTCGATAACAATGACAGTTAATACTCAGCCGCAGGTTGTAGCAGTGCAAATGTGCTCGGGAATGAATGCGGAGCAAAATTTGGCTTTTTTAGCAGACACGCTGGCGCAATTGCCCACGACACGCCCGCTGCTTGTATGCCTACCCGAAAGCTTTTTAATTTTTAGCAAGCACACTCAAGCAAGTTATCAGCTCGGATTACACATTGAACAGTATACAGCTGCACTGGCTGCGCTATGTAAACAATATAATATTTGGCTGGCTGCTGGGACAGTGCCGGTATCACAACCTAACGGTAAATATTTAGCCGCCTCGTTTTTATTTAATAACCAAGGTGAGGTGGTTGCGCAGTACAATAAGATCCACTTATTTGATGTCGATGTTGCCGATGGCACGCGTAATTATCGGGAGTCTGATGCCACCGAAGCGGGCAAAGATATTGTGGTGGTTGATTCACCCTTTGGTAAAATCGGCTTAGCAGTATGTTATGATCTACGCTTTAGTGGTTTATTCACTGCGATGCAGCGCCAAGGGGCTGAGCTCATCTTAGTACCCAGTGCCTTTACCACTGTAACAGGAGCCGCTCATTGGCATACCTTGTTGGCTGCCAGAGCGATTGAAACGCAATGTTATGTGGTAGCCGCTGCACAGTGGGGTGAGCACGAAAATGGCCGACAAACATATGGCCACAGCATTATTATTTCGCCATGGGGAAACACGCTCAGTGAGCTTGCCTCAGGCACTGGTTTTATCAGCCATGAGCTTGATTTAAACCGACTGAATACAATTCGCCAAGACATGCCTGTGCAGTCTCAGCAACGATTTAGAGAGCATTTATTATGAACACGGTTGAACAGCATTTATTACATGACAGCCAGCTAAATAGAGAAGAATTAGAAAAAACGCTCGCTTTTATTCATCAACATCAAGTGGATTATGCCGATCTGTATTTTCAATCTAGCCACCATGAATCATGGGTGTTAGAAGATGGTCTCGTAAAAGAAGGCTCATACAACGTTGAGCGTGGTGTGGGTGTGCGCGCTGTAAGCGGTGAAAAGACAGGGTTTTCGTACTCAGATGCAATCAATCTTGAAGCGCTGAATAAAGCCGCAACAGCAGCACGAAGCATTGCTAACGCAGGCGAAAGCAAAACGATTCAAGTATTTAGCGATGTAGCAGCAAAACAGCAGTATGCACCGCATCAGCCAATTCAAAGTATGAGCGATAACGACAAAGTGAGCCTATTGCGCGAACTTGAAAACTACATTCGCGAGTTAGCCCCCGACGCAGAGCAAGTGATTAGCTCTATGTCAGCAGTGTACGAAGAGGTACTCATTGCAGCAAGCGACGGCACCTTTGCCACCGATATTCGCCCGCTTATTCGTTTAAATTGTTCCGTATTACTTGAGAAGAATGGTCGCCGTGAGCGCGGTGGTGCAGGCGGCGGTGCGCGTTTAGATTACGGCTACTTTAAAGAGTTAGTTGATGGTAAGCCGCGCTGGATGGAATACGCAGAAGAAGCTGTACGCCAAGCTAAAGTGAACCTTGAAGCCATTGATGCGCCAGCAGGTAGCATGGAAGTGGTACTGGGGGCAGGTTGGCCGGGTGTGTTACTGCATGAAGCCGTGGGTCATGGTCTTGAAGGTGACTTTAACCGTAAAGGTGCCTCTGCGTTTAGCGGTAAAGTAGGTCAAAAGGTGGCTTCCGAGCTGTGTACCGTGGTGGATGATGGCACTATTGCTGATCGCCGTGGTTCACTGAATGTAGATGACGAAGGCACACCTGCTGCGTATAACGTGCTTATTGAAAACGGTATTCTAAAAGGCTACATGCAAGATAAGCTTAATGCACGCCTAATGGGTGTAAACCCAACAGGTAATGCGCGTCGTGAGTCGTATGCTCACTTACCTATGCCGCGTATGACTAATACCTACATGCTGGGGGGCGAGCACAGCCAAGCTGATATTATTAGCTCTGTGAAAAAAGGCATCTTTGCGCCAAACTTTGGGGGTGGTCAAGTTGATATCACCTCAGGAAAGTTCGTATTTAGCGCTTCTGAAGCGTATTTAATTGAAAACGGTAAAATTACTCAGCCTATCAAAGGCGCAACACTGATTGGTAACGGCCCAGAAGTGATGCAGCAAATTTCGATGGTAGGTAACGACCTTGCGCTTGATAAAGGCGTCGGGGTATGTGGTAAAGACGGTCAAAGCGTGCCGGTAGGGGTTGGTCAACCAAGCCTTAAAATTGACAACTTAACGGTCGGTGGTACGGCTTAGTCGCCCTCTTTTTCCCGCTTCAGTAAGGCAGGTTAAATTTTTAACCTGCCTCATTTCATAACACTTCACTTTGCAGTAAAAATGTATCAATATAGGTACCATCAATACCACTATATTCGTTACTGTTCGCAGTAAATATAATAATTTTAAGGTGAAAATATGAAAGTAACGCCAATTTTATTAATACTACTCATGCTTACCGGCTGTGCATCACAGGAAGTAAGAGAGGGGTCTGCAAATGAAGTGTATGCCGAGCACGAGTGTTTAGGCGGTGAACTAGAAACCGATTACAGCTATACCATTTTTAGTACAGACGAAGATGACAGCAGCAAAGGTTCAGTGACGTCGACGTGTCATCCGGTTAAAACAGAAACTGAGTTTGAGCGTGACTTACGCAATGGCGGGTAGCACGCCCATTACAGTGGCTTAACGTCTTATTAAGCCACTGAAAATTATCACCTAAAGCTTTAGCATAAATGGCTAAAGTGTACTCAGCATCCAGATACCTGCCGCTATCATAAATAAGTTTTCGCTGAGAGAAATAAAGCCCAGCGGCACATTGCTGTCGCCACCTACACAGGCACATTTTAGCTCTCGCTTATCGATATAAACGGCCTTAAACACCGACACCGCACCTATGCCACCAATAAACAACGAAAATGGCGCGACAGCTAAAGCTGGCAGCTTAGCCACCATACCTATGGCAACGTAGGCTTCAATAAACGGGTAAACATAGGCATAAGGCACAACACGCATTGCCAGTAAATCATAAGTAATGAATGAGTTTGAAAAGCTGTACAGATCTTGTAGTTTTTGAATAGCGAGCACCGCCATTGTCAGTGCAACAAACAGCATTAAGTTTTGCATCGACAGTAAAGCTGTGCCGCTGGCGTAGCTAAACCCGCAGCTTAAGAGCAGGGTAACCGCAAAAATCGCTAAAACAGGGGTATAAGTTGTGCCTTGTTGACCCGCTTCGGGCAGATTGAAAAAGTCGCGCAAATCATCATACCCCCCAATACGCTTATTATCGATAAAGGTTTGTGGCGTGGTTTTTACTTGATGCTGCTCTTTAAATGCATCTGTTTCTTCGCGGTTAGTGAGGTGGCGGTCATCAACCTCGTAACCATTGCGCTCTAACAAATCTTTAGATTTTAAACCAAATGGGCATATATGCTCATCGGTTACCATGCGATATAAAATTGCAGACTTAGACACAGTGCCTCCTTGTAAAAATGCCAAGCTTATTGCGTAATCTTTACTCGATAACACAGTAAACAATGGCAAAATGTTGGTATAACGTCGTAGCTACAAGGTTTGTGCCGACTTTCTACAAGGCATAAAAAAACCTTGCGGCAGCACCGCAAGGTTTTTAATATTTTCTCGCAACGCGAGTTTATCTCATCGTCACGAACTCTTCTGAGCCAGTAGGGTGAATCGCTACTACGGCATCAAAATCTGCTTTGGTCGCGCCCATTTTCATTGCGACTGCAAAGCCTTGGATCATTTCATCAACAGTAAAGCCAATGCCGTGTAAGCCAACAACTTTTTCGTTATCACCTGCACACACAAGCATCATGTTACATGCTTGGCGGTGTTGAGTAACTGCTGTGTACATAGCTGCAAAGCTTGATTTATAAACCTTTACGTTTTCAGCACCATATTGCGAAATTGCTTCTTGCTCTGTTAAACCAATCGTGCCGATAGGTGGGTGACTGAATACAACAGTAGGTACTAGCTCGTAGTCCATTTTTAAATCATCAGGCAATTCGTTATTGAATAAACGCTCTGATAAAATACGGCCCGCTTTTACAGCCACGGGTGTGAGCTCTATGCCGTGTTCGATGATGTCGCCAACGGCATAAATGTTTTTAGCGGTTGTATTTTGATACTCATCAACTTTTACGTAGCCACTTTCGTTAAGTTCAACGTCGGTCGCTGTGATATTCAGTTTATCGGTTGTTGGTGTACGACCAATTGCCCAAATAACTTCATCGACATTTTGGCTGTGACCATTTTCAAAGTGAATTGTTAAACTGCCATCGCTTTCTTTAATCACTTCTTTTGGTGTGCAGTCAGTGTGAAGTGTCGGGCCTTCTTTCGCCATAATGTCGACAAGCGTATCAACAATGTAAGGGTCAAAAGTACGTAATGGTTTATTTTTACGAACAAATAAATGCGTTTCAGTGCCAAGGCTGTGAAGTACACCTGCGATTTCGACAGCAATGTAACCAGCACCCACAACAGCAACACGCTTAGGTTGGGCATCTAGCTCAAAAAAGCCATTTGAATCAATACCTAGTTCAGCACCTGGGATGTTAGGAATCGTTGGACGACCTCCCACGGCAATCAGAATATGGTCAGCGGTGTATAGCTCACCGTTAACTTCAACGGTTTTGTTATCAACAAAGGTCGCGAAACCGTTGATTACCGTTACGCCATTGCTTGATAAGTATTTGTTATACCCTTGGTGGATACGGCCAATGTAAGCTTCGCGGCTTTCTACTAATTTAGCCCAACTAAAACTTTTTAATTCGACATCAAAGCCGTAATCGGGTGCGTATGCATTAATTGCTTCAGCAATTTGTGCGCCATGCCACATTACTTTCTTTGGAACACAACCTACATTCACACAGGTGCCACCCATGTGTTTTGCTTCAATAAGTGCGACTTTTGCGCCACGCATTGCTGCACGGTTTGCAGAGGCAATACCGCCACTGCCACCACCAATTGCAATGTAATCAAAATGCTGAGCCATAGTTTGTCCTCAAAAACAGATAGTTTTTTATTAATTAATCGATTTATTAATAAGTTGATAATAGCATAATAAAGACCGAGGTTAAGCCCCTTGTATTTCATCAATTCGCCCCAACTTCAACACCATATTCGCATAAAAATTGAGAACGAAAATGACAATTGCAGAAAATAACCCACTTATTGGATTAGAAGGGCTTCCGCCGTTTTCTAAGATTAAACCAGCCCATGTTGTGCCGGCATTAAAAGAAGCGATTGCACACTGTCGTGCCAAAATTGATGAGGTATTGGCAAGTAAGTCATACACTTGGAATGACCTAGTTCTTCCACTTGAAGAGGCTGATGACAAGTTATCACGACTATTTTCGCCAGTATCGCACATGAATTCGGTGGTAAATAGCGACGAGCTACGCGAAGCTTATGAGCAATGTTTGCCGTTGTTATCTGAGTACTCAACCTTTGTTGGTCAGCATCAAGGTTTATACGATGCCTATAATGCTTTACATAGCAGCGAAGAATTTAAAACACTCACCACTGCACAGCAAAAAACCATTACTAATGCGTTGCGTGATTTTGAATTATCGGGCATTGCCTTAAAGCCTGAGCAACAAAAACGATACGGTGAAATTAGTGCGCGCTTATCAGAGCTTGCCTCTAAGTTTGGCAATAATGTGATGGATGCGACACTCGCTTGGCAAAAACACATTACAGATGAAAGTGAATTAGCAGGCTTACCTGAGTCAGCACTGGCACTCGGTGCCGATACAGCAAAAAGCAAAGAGCTTGATGGTTGGGTATTCACCTTAGATTTCCCTTCTTATTTGCCTATTATGACCTATGCCGATAATCGTAAATTACGTGAAGAAACTTACACTGCGTTTGTAACTCGTGCGTCTGACCAAGGCCCTAATGCAGGTGAGTTTGATAACTCAGATATCATGAGCGAAGAGCTTGCACTTCGTCATGAGCTGGCCGAATTACTCGGTTTTAGCAGCTACGCAGAAATGTCATTAGCAACTAAAATGGCCGAATCTGAGTCGCAAGTGTTCTCGTTTCTAGAAGATTTAGCGGCTAAGTCAAAGCCACAAGCTGAGCAAGAGCTTGCTGAATTAACAGCCTACGCACAAGAAAAACATGGTGTAAGCGAGCTTGCAGCATGGGATTACGCGTATTACGCAGAAAAATTAAAGCAAGAAAAGTACGCAATTTCTGATGAAGTACTGCGCCCATACTTTCCTGCCGATAAGGTCTTAAACGGGTTATTTACCACAGTAAACCGCTTGTTTGATATTAGCGTGAAAGAAGTGCATGAGTTTGATAGCTATCATCCTGATGTGCGCTTCTTCGAGATTTACGATAGCAGTAACACGCTACGCGGCCGTTTTTATCTTGATTTATATGCACGTGACCGTAAACGTGGTGGCGCTTGGATGGACGATTGCATGGGGCGTAAAGTGCGCGCTAATGGCGAATTACAAACGCCTGTCGCTTACTTAGTCTGTAACTTTAATAAGGCAGTGGGTGATAAACCTGCGCTGTTTACTCATAACGAAGTGACAACTTTATTCCATGAGTTTGGACACGGTATTCATCATATGTTGACCCAAGTTGATGCTGCGCCAGTGGCGGGCATTAATGGTGTGGCATGGGATGCTGTAGAGCTGCCAAGCCAGTTCTTAGAAAACTGGTGTTATGAAGAAGAGGCCCTTAACTTTATCTCGGGTCACTATGAAACGGGTGAGCCGCTGCCAAAAGAACTGCTTGATAAATTATTGGCTGCGAAGAACTTTCAATCGGGCATGCAAATGCTACGTCAGTTAGAGTTTTCGCTGTTTGATTTTACCATTCACCATGATTACAAAGCGGGTGAACCTTGTAATATTCAAGCCACGCTTGATGAAGTTCGCAGTAAAACTGCGGTTGTTAAAGCCCCCGCTTTTAACCGTTTTCAGCATGGTTTCAGCCATATTTTTGCCGGTGGTTACAGTGCCGGTTATTACTCATATAAATGGGCTGAAGTTTTGTCGGCAGATGCTTTCTCTAAATTTGAAGAAGAAGGTATTTTTAATAAAGAAACGGGTCACGCTTTCTTAAAGAACATTTTAGAAAAAGGAGGCAGTGAAGAGCCGATGGAATTATTTAAAAAGTTCCGAGGTCGTGAACCTCAAGTCGATGCACTCCTCAGACACAGTGGCATTGCAGCCTAAGTTATTATTGAATGAAAGCGCCGTAAGGCGCTTTTTTTATTAATAAATCTTAGCAAAATCAATCTTGCGTACTATGCTTTTTAGAAAAGCATTTACAGGAATAAAGCATGTCAAAACTGGTGTTAGCCATTGATGATGATAAATACGTACATCATGTCATCGAAGAGTCGCTCTCGGGCTTTTGCACATTGATCCATGCTAAAAATGGCGAAGAAGGATTAAGACAGGCACTTAAATATAATCCAGATATTATTTTGCTGGATATTGAAATGCCCGGCAAAACGGGTTTTGAAGTATGCACTGAACTTAAAGCACACCCACAAACGAAAGATACACCGGTGATGTTTTTATCGGGTAAAACCGAATTGCCCGACCGGGTTAAGGGCTACAATGCCGGTGCAGCCGATTACATTGTTAAGCCGTTCAACGCTGAAGAACTTATGGCGCGTATTCGCGTGTTATACCAATATCGTCAGCACTCTAAAAAGTTAAAAAGTGATGTTGAACGTGCGCAGATCACCGCCGAAATAGCCATGACAGACTCGGGCGATATGGGGCGTATAATGCGTTACGTAGGGCAAAGTTATCATGCGCATGATATTAAAGCGTTGTCTGAACACATGTTTGAGTTTTTTAATCCGATGGATCTCGATGTGGTTCTTGCATTCTGGTATCAAGATATCGGCGTATTTTGCAGTGCAGAAGGTGGAGTATGTCCGCTTGAGCAAGAGCTACTTGAAAAACACCGTGACGCAAACCGCTTTGTTGATTTTGGGCATCGCACCATTGTTAATTACCCAAAAATATCGATGTTAGTAAAAAACATGCCATTAGACGATGCGCAGCTTTATGGGCGTTACAAAGATTTGTTTCCGCATATTCTCGAAGTGACTAACGCCAAAGTACAAGATATGGAAGTGAACGAGCGCGCGTTAGCCCAAGCACAGCAAATTGGTAATGCTTTTAATGAGCTGTCGGAACAGATGTATCAAAATAGTGACTCACGAGAGCGGGCTGTCGAAAAGTTTGCCGCACAATTAGTTGAGCTAACTAAGTCAGTGGAACAAAGTAACGTATCAAGCAGTGATGAAGTGGTCTTTCACCTTCAGCAGTTACAGCAAACCCAGTTGTTATTTGCATCGCTTAATGATGATTTAGCATTTATTAAATATCAGCTTAAACACATTATTGAATCGCGTAATGAGTTACTAGAAAACCTGCAAAAAATTGCAGAGCCACGCCATACTGAAGATGTCACCTCGCAAACAGATATCGAGCTATTTTAGCGATTTAAATAGTGACGTAACTTTTACTTTGCACACCTGTGAACCATGTATCTTAAATACGTTTGGGTATATACTTGCGTTGCATTCGGTTCACGGAGTAAATTGTGGTAATTCATTGTCCTTTTAAAGAAATGCGTCCTTATTTAGACGCCATAGAGCAACGTTTCGGTTTAGCCGAATGGGCTAAAAATAATGATGGCTTTTCATTGCACTATGACGATCAGGGCCTAAGCCTTAAAAAAAAGGATGAGCCGAAGCTGGGCGCTATTCATGTTGATTTTGTGAGTGGTGCGGCGGCGCATCGTCGCAAGTTTGGTGGCGGTAAAGGTCAAGCGATAGCCAAAGCGGTGGGCTTAAATAAAGGAGCCACTCCCGTTGTGCTTGATGCAACAGCAGGCCTTGGCCGAGATGGCTTTGTGCTTGCGTCGTTAGGTTGTCATGTAATTTTGCATGAGCGTCATCCTGTGGTTGCTGCGTTATTATACGATGGCCTAGAGCGAGCCTATAACGATGCTGATATTGGTCCATGGATGAAAGAAAAAATGAGCTTAGTGTTTGGCTCAAGCCACACATTACTGGCTCAGTGTAACAACGTACCAGATGTTGTTTATTTAGATCCTATGTTTCCACATCGAGAAAAGTCGGCACTGGTTAAAAAAGAAATGCGTGTATTCCAAGAGCTGGTGGGTGCGGACAACGATGCAGACGATTTACTCGAATTTGCGTATCCATTAGCTACTAAGCGGGTTGTTGTTAAGCGACCTGATTACGCGCCTTTTTTAAATGACAAAACCCCCAGCATGCAAATCAAAACCAAGAAAAACCGCTTTGATGTGTATGTAAAAGCTGCCATGGTGTAGTGCAGTTATTAAGTATTAATTTGTGATTACATTTGACGTTAATTTGGATGGTTTACATCAAATTGTCATAAAAGGTTAATATTCTACGCGCGTAACGACTTTTGGGAATGTAGTTCATGCGCGTGTCATCATTTACTCGGTTATTAGCCGTTTTACTCACTCTTGCCAGTATCTTACTGGCGGCCACCTTGTTTTGGGCAAGCCAAACCTTACTCGGCTTAGAGCAACAAGATAACGCTTACAACAAGCTAAAAAACACCATTATTATTGATTTAAAAAGCCACCTTGATGATTATTTAGAGCAAGGTGATAGCCAACATTTAAATCAAGCCTCTACCCTGATCAGCGATGTTAAAAAACAGCATTTAGCAAGCTTACCAAACGAGCTCGCAAGCCAACTAACGGCACAACTCAGCGAATTAGATAAAGACATTAACGGTAAATACCGAGCACTGGGGAAACTTTCAGGTAACGAAATGGCGCTGCTTGATAATTCACTCAGGCAAATGGCAGGGTCGGCATCATCGTTAGTGGGTTATGCAACACAAGCCAAGCCACAAACTGCATTAGCGCTTGAGTATTATCAACTTGCAAGTGATTACTACAGCGAAGTAACGACCCTTGCCTTATATACTTACAAACTCATTGTTAGTTTTGATCAAGACACCAAAACCAGCCTTAATCAAAGTGTGGCGAACCTTAACACCCTTGCCAATAAAATAGCGCAACTTGATAATTTAGGGGTCATGAGCGAGGTTGACGAAGACGCCTTATTTTTTGGCGAAGAGGCTGAAGACTTAGCAGGCGACATAAAAGCAGAGCTAAGCAGCTGGCCTAAGCGCTTTCCGCGCGACTTAGCGTCGACCATCGCGCAAGCAGAGCAACGCCAAACAGGCATGCAAGCATTACGTGCGCAAATAAACGCGCTGTCTAGTACGGTACTCGGTGCCGAGCAAAAATTAAAAGAGCAACAAGGGCAACTTAAGCAACAGGTTTTTATTGTGTTTTGCTTTGCTATTGGCATGTTAGTGGTGTTAGCGGCTGGCGTGTACTTTGTACAGCGTAATCAAGTGCTAAATCCACTGCGTCAATTACGTGATGGGTTTGCATTTTTAATTGAAAGCAACGAACTAAAAAATATTCAAAGTAATAACCCCAAGACAGAAGTGGGCGAAATAGCACATTACTTTAACCAGCTAATTGAGCGTCAACGCGGTGAAGCCGAAGAACGGGCGCAAATGCTTAAAGTCATTAATGACTTTATGCTAGAAATGAGCGAACACCTCCACACGATTGGTCAGCAAACTGATGCGAGCCGAACACAGGTCGAGCAAAATCAAGCTTTACTCAATGATATTCAGCATATCGGCGAGCAAGTTAACAGTATAAATAGCCAAGTGGCCGACAATGCCAAGCACACATTTGATGCCATGGAGCAAAGCTTAGGGTTTGCTGACAACATGCTCATAGCCAGCTCACACACTGAGCAACGTGTAGAGCAAGGTTTAACAAGTTTAAAAGCACTATTAAGTGGCGTAAATGATGTTGGCCACGTGATCGAAGTCATTAAAAATATTGCCGAACAAACTAACTTACTGGCACTTAATGCCGCCATTGAATCGGCGCGGGCAGGAGAGCATGGTCGCGGCTTTGCCGTTGTCGCTGACGAAGTGCGTAAATTAGCAAGACAAACCCAAGGCTCACTGGATGATATTAACAGCCAGCTTAATCGCTTAAGTGAAAACTCAACCATGGTATCAACACAAATTAGTGCGCTTGCGAGTGATGCCGAGTTACAAACGCAAAATGCCCAAGAGTTAAAGCGCAACTCAGAAGGGGTTGCCGAAAAAGCACAAGACGCCAATAAAGTCGCGTTTGATGCCATGGAGCTTGCAAAGCAGCAAAATGCTTTGCTCGAAAACTTTAGTCAGTCAATGCTCAGCATGAAAGGCCAAGTAAGCGAATCAAATGTTCTTGTGAGCGATATTCAACAGCGCCTACAACAGCAAATGAATACCATTAAACGTAGCTTAGGATTGTAATTAGCCGAAAATGGCTTCGCAGATATCACGCACTTTTGTGTATCGTAAAATGAAGCATGTGCTGCAATGTATCGTTTGGGTATATACTCTGAACTCATACTAAAATTTCAAGGAATTATGATGATTGAACAAGGCCAAACTTTACCAACAGCAAGCCTAACAGAACTAACGAGCGAAGGAATGCAAACGCATTCAACAGAGTCTTTGTTTGCAGGCAAAAAAGTGGTTTTATTTGCAGTGCCAGGTGCTTTCACACCAACGTGCTCAAATGCACACTTACCTGAATTTGTGGCACTTGCCGATAAAATTATGGCGAAAGGTGTTGATGCTATTTACTGCGTATCGGTAAACGACGCGTTTGTAATGAAGGCATGGGGTGAGGCGCACAACGCTGAACACATTCGTATGTTAGCTGATGGTGATGCCAGTTTTACTAAAGCGCTTGGTTTAGATAAAGACACCGCGAGTTTTGGTGGTATTCGTTCGACGCGTTATGCAATGATCGTAGAAAACCAAACGGTAGCAGGCTTATTTGTTGAACAAGATAAAGAGTTTGCAGTAAGTCGTGCTGAGGCTATTTTAGAAAAGCTATAAGTACAAAAAAGCCGGACGAGAGTCCGGCTAAAAGTCCCAGGGGAAACGGGAGTATTCAACCATTAAGGCTGATATTGTGCATCAAGTGTTACACCTGAAAAGGTGCGATACGCATTTAAGCTTAAGTGCCACGTACCTGCTTGTGGGTTACTGAATGTACATGTTTCAGCATTGCCATTTTTGTACGGGCGACAGTCATAACTTGATGTTGTAGGCTGGCTGCCAAATTTAACAAACAAGTCAGCATCACCAGTGCCACCAGATGTCGTGACAGTGAAGCTTGCCATGCCTGCTGGTACTTCTAGTGTGTAGTGTTTCCACTGACCCGCACTTGCAGAAATATCAGTAACCGTGCCGCCACCTGCTTGAGGTGCACCTGTACCACCAGATGTTGTTAAATCGCCCACTAGGCTCACACCTGAATAAGCAGAGTAGCCGTTAAGCATAACGTGATAAGTGCCTGCAGTTGGGTTATCAATCGAACATACTTCTTCATTACCCCCTTTGTATGGGCGACAATCGTATGTTGATGTTGTTGGTGCGCTACCTGCACGAACGTAAAGGTCGGCATCACCTGTACCACCACTCATCGTGAATGTTACGTTTGTAGCACCTGCTGGAACTTCCATTGTGTAGAAAGTTTGGCTGCTAGCCGCACCACTAAGACCCGTAAGAGCTTGACCATCTTCTAACACGTTACCTGTTGGCGGTGGAGGTGTAGTACCCGACGCCGCAGCAACCGCTGCTGCCGCATCTACAATACCAGTACCACAGCTAGTACATGTTGCTGGGAAAGCACGAGTTGTTGATTTTAAAATGCTTTCTATTTCATCAGGTGTTGCAGAAGGTTTCGCTTGCTTAATAAGCGCAGCGACACCGGCAACGTGTGGGGCAGCCATCGACGTACCTTGTGAATAGTGATAGCTGTCGCTTGAAGGGCTAGTTGAGCCTGAGTTGTGAGTTGATAACACACCTTCTGAATCGTTAGCAAAGCTTTGCGCGCCGCCCGGTGCAGCAACATCAATATTACTACCGTAGTTAGAGTAATAAGCACGGCCACCGTTACGGCCAACTGACGCAACGTTTACTACGCCATTACAGTTACCAGGATTATAGTTAGCTGAGTTGTCGTTATCGTTACCTGCTGCAATTACAATCACAGTGCCGTTATTACGAGCTTGGTTGATAGCACTTTGTGTTGTAGAGCTACATGAACCGCTGCCACCTAAACTCATATTGATAACATCAGCAGGGTTTGCATTCGCAGGAACGCCAGATACAGAACCACCTGATGCCCAGATGATACCGTCGGCGATGTCTGATGTTAAACCACCACATTTACCAAGTACACGTACAGGCACAACTTTGGCGTCATACGCAACACCCGCAACACCTTCACCGTTGTTAGTCACAGCAGCGACAGTACCCGCAACGTGCGTACCATGCCAGCTTGAGCTTTGTGCGCCGTGTGTATAACCACACTCATTAGCACTAATTGCGTCACCTGGGTCACGTGCATCGCTATCGCGACCGCCACCGTCATTTGCTACCGATAGGTTAGAGATCATGTCGTAACCCGGCAAAATGTTGGCATTTAAATCAATGTGTGGGCGGTAACCCGTATCAAGTACCGCAACCACAACGCCACTCCCTGTTGCTGTATCCCATGCTGTAGGCAGGTTTAAACCACCAGCTTGCTCATAATAATGCCACTGATCTGAATAACGTGGATCGTTAGGCGTTGCAAATGGCTTTAACATTTGGTCAATTTCGATGTATTCAACGTTACCCGTTGCAACCATTTCTTGCATAAACTCTTGAGCTTCTTCAGCTGATAGCTTTTTATCAGCACGCATAACGTGGTGATTGCTCATTGCCATTGCACGCACGTATTGTGCTTTCACTTGGCCTTTTTTACTTGTGAAGTTTTTAACAAAGCCCTGCGCTTTTTTATTCATTAGCATCGGCGTTTGTTCTGCAGCCGACATAGTCATCATTTCATCATTGTTATTTTTGTATTTAATGATGAATTGTGTACCAAAACCGTCTTGGCCTTGTAGCTTAGCGGCTGTTTCCGCCATAGACGGTGACATCATTTGGTTTGGCGTTGCCATCGCTGCCGTCGTCCCAAACAACGCAGTGAGGCTCAGTGCGATTGCGCACTTTTTTAAGTTATTGTTAGTTGTCATAATGATCCCTAGATTGTTATAAGTTTCTTCGCAATGTTTTTCGCGAAGGGGGACAAAGGTAAAATAAATGTAAATTAAGTTAAAATATCGTTTTGTTATGTTTGTCTCTATTTTAGTTATAAACAAGTGTATAGATGGCTAAATCTGACTTTTAACTGGGTTTTAAGGTGGTTTTCTCATTCTAAAGTTTTAATTTTTCTATTTAGAGTTTTTGCTTTATTTCGTTTTTTAGGTTTATCTTTTTTGTAAAAACACCTTTCTGTTAACACCGCGTATAAAATAACTTGTTATAATCAGCTAAATTTTTTAATGAGTATGCGTAATGACCCAAGTAGATGTAATTGTGATTGGCGCCGGTGCCGCAGGTTTAATGTGTGCAGCACAAGCAGGTTACCGAGGCCGAGCGGTTACAGTGCTTGATATGGGTAAAAAGCCGGGCCGTAAAATTTTAATCAGCGGTGGTGGACGGTGTAACTTCACCAATGAAAATGCCAGCCCAGATAATTACTTATGTACAAACCCTCATTTCGTAAAGTCGTGTTTAAGTCGCTATACCCAACACGACTTTATTGAGTTGGTAGACCGCCATGGTTTGGCGTATCACCATAAAACACTGGGTCAATTATTTTGTGACAACAGCGCTCAAGATATTGTTGATATTTTATTGACTGAATGTGAGTGGGCGGGCGTGAACATAGCCTTGCGCAACGAAGTGCTTAGCGTCACAAAAACTGATGCAGGGTACGAGGTAATAACCGAGCAAGATACTTATCAATGTGAATCGCTGGTGGTTGCATCGGGTGGCTTAACAATGCCAAAACTGGGTGCATCGCCCATTGGCTACAAAATTGCTGAGCAATTTGGCTTAACGGTTTTACCCACAATGGCAGCGCTTGTGCCATTCACTTTGCACCAGCACGATAAAGACCGTTTTGATGGACTGTCGGGGATCAGTATTCCGTGTGTGGTAACAAGTGAAGACGGTACACAATTTAAAGAAAACATACTCTTTACTCACCGAGGTTTGTCGGGACCTGCTATTTTACAAATTAGCTCGTTTTGGCGCGCAGGGCAGAGTGTGTATATTAATTTATTACCAGCGCTCGATTTAAAACAGCAGCTTGAAGAGTGGCGTCAAAGCCAAGGCCAAAAGTCGCTAAAAAATACCCTCGCGACGATATTGCCAAAGCGTTTTGTAGAGATGCTGCACGACACCAAAGCTATTCCTGATTGTAATGTTAATCAGCTAACCCATACGCAAATAGATGCGCTGCACGACTACATCCACAACTGGCAAATAAAACCTAACGGCACCGAAGGGTATCGCACAGCTGAGGTCACGCTAGGCGGTGTAGACACCGATGAGTTAAGCTCAAAAACATTCGAAGCCAAAAAAGCACCCGGCCTTTACTTTATCGGCGAAGTTACCGACGTGACAGGCTGGTTAGGCGGCTACAACTTCCAATACGCTTGGAGCTGTGGCTTTGCAGCAGGGCAGTATTGTTGATGATCCAATATAATTAAAACGAAGATAATCAATATATAATCACCTTTTAGTATATTTAACCTATTGATTTAGTTATAGGTGAAAGGTTTGGTGACTTACAGAAATATTTTTTAATTTACAGTCTAAGAAATCGTTAGAACTACTTTTTGTATTTCCAAACTGCTAAATAGACAAAATGTATTTAATATGAGAGTGGGCACTTGATATTGCTTACAGAACATCATTTTAGTCACTGTTTTACCTTGGTAGCTTGTTTGTTTATGATCTTTATGAGTTAATTATAGAAACGTATTTTCATTAAAATAGGTTGACGGGGTGATCTCTTCAGACTAGTATTGTCTTCAACACGCCCGCCAAGCCTCTTTCTAATGCTCAAATTGTGCGGGCTTTTTTATGTCTGCTTTTCTAAAATTTAAGAAGACATAATGACTCAATTCAACAAGCCCGCGATCAGTGTAACAGACCAAATTTCCCTTCTTCAAAATCGCGGTCTCAATATTCAGCAACTAGAACGAGCAGAAAAATACTTAGAAGTTATAAGTTTTTTTCGCCTTAGTGCTTATATGCGTCCTTTTCAAAAAGGTAGAGAACAACAAGAGGTTGAACACCAGTTCAAAGAAGGTGTGGAGTTCAAACAGATAGTTGATCTATATGCTTTTGATCGGGAATTAAGACTCCTTATTATGGATGCTGTTGAGCGAGTAGAAGTAGCTATTCGAGCAACTCTAAATAATGTGATGGGTATAAAATATCAAACAGAAGCTGAATGCAGCGGCTCTCATTGGTACTTGAATGAAAATCTTTTTAAACGTTCTTACCAACACAAACGTTTACTAAAAGAAGTCGAAGATAAGCAAGCAAAAGAGTTTAACGATCTTCAACGGGATATTAATAAAATTGAGCGTAGTTCAACGAACTCAGAGATAAAGCAACAGCGAATTGAAAGAAGAGTTAGAGAAAGTTACCCACGGTTTTACCATCATACATACGAAGTACCCAGATTAATGCCAGGATGGGCGATGGCTGAAGAATTAACATTTGGTAGTATCTCACACCTCTATAGAGGCTTAGCTAAAGATATTGATCGAAAAGAAATTGCAAAGCGATTTGAATTACCTCAAGAAGTGTTGGAAAGTTGGCTTCACACTTTAAATTTTATACGAAACTGTTGCGCCCATCATAGTCGCCTTTGGAATAGAGAGCTTGCAATCCAGCCTAAAATACCTCGTGGTGATAATTGGCAATTACCAAATAGACTAGAGCCAAGCCAAGTTCAACCAAGTCGACGTATATACATGATCTTATTAATGCTCGCACATTTAATGAAGCAGGTTAGTCCGGATAGCCAGTGGCATAACAAAGTAAAGGCTCTAATATTACTTCATCCAGAAATACCTCTGTTTCCCATGGGCTTTCCCAACAATTGGCAAGAGCATGAGTTTTTTACGCAATAGCTTAGCTGTGTTTTTCTAAGATATTGCTCACAGAATGTCGCTAAAAGATAGTCTCTTGCAGTAATTCGATTACCATTTAATAAAGTGAATATAATACGAAATCATATTATTTCTATATAAAACAATGTACTGTTATTGTCTTCGGTCTAATTATGAGAAATCATTGATACTAGACTCTAGTCGCTCGGCTTTGCGCCAATTCCGCTTTTGCTTATTAGTTGGGCTTAGTATGTGCGAAGTGCTTTAAACGTGCAGTTGTATAAAATGACCGACGGTGAATAACTTGTTCATTACCGTTATGTGAACTCGCTTACACCGCTACTTCAACACAGTTTCGGCCATTGTTTTTTGCTTTATAAAGGGCTTTGTCGGCAATTGATAGGGTTTCTTTTATTGTGGTTGAGGCATGGGCAACGCTGTGAACGCCTAGGCTTACGGTAAACTTTACGGCTTGAGCATCATTGCTTTTGATGCGGGTGTTTGCTGCTTTTTCGCGGATGCGCTCGGCCACGGCTTTGGCGTCGTGTAGGCTGCAATGCAGTAAAAGTACAAATTCTTCACCGCCGTAGCGGCAGGCTATATCGTCTTTTCGTTGTTGTGTAGTGAGTATGTTTGCAAACTCAATAATGACTTTATCGCCAATATCATGGCCATAAGTGTCGTTAATGGCTTTAAAATGGTCGAGATCGGCGATGATCAGCGTTAACTCTTGATGATTGCTTGCCATTGTAGCAATGAGCTCTTCACTTTTTCTATCAAAGTAGCGTCGATTATACAGGCCTGTCATTGGGTCGGTATCGACAAGGCGCGTTAATTCTTTTTGCTGTGCTTTGATTTTTTCGAGCGTTTTTATACGGTAAGACAATATAAACGCCATCATTAATGCTTCGAGTAAAATACCTATGCCGACGCCATGACTGTTTATCACGTTTGCGTCGGTGATACCTTTGTAATAAAGCACGGCCAGCATATTGAATATAACGAACAGTGAATGGCCAAGTAAAAAATATTTGGCGAGTGAATCCCCTTTTCGCCACAGTGAAATAGAGACACCAAAGGTGACGGTCATCATCATTGCGGCAAGGGTGCTGGCTGGTTTTAGTGCGCCAACGACATCGAATAAACTGTAGATAAAGTCGCCAACCAGTAATACGAGAATGAGCGACAGGGCTATATGCTCTTTTGGGTAATGCTTTTTAGTTTCGAAAATTAGCATCACAAAAATTACTAAAAAGCTGGGCATACTGAGCAAACTAGAATTAAGTTGCAGTACTTCAGCACTAAAAATGCCAAAAAAGTTAGCAGCTACGCCATACGAAAGCGCCACCCATACCGTGCCCGATATTAAATACAGGGCGTAAACAATATTTTCTATTTTACGTGCCGATAAGTACAAGAAAAAGTTATAGATCATCAGCGCTAGCATCATGCCAACCAGTAATGCAATGTAGTTGCCGTTGCCAACTAGGGCGCGTTTTGAATGCTCTTCATTATAAATATTTAGAGCAAACCATTGATGCGAAAAAGTAACGCTTTTTACATAAATGGTTTTTTGCTGCTGTGGGGCAATATAGAACGAAAACACGGCACTGCCGCCAAACATATTGGCTTTTGGACCCGATGTATCTAGTTGAATTTCAGATTGATTAATGAGTTGCCCATTGTGGGTTTCGTAAAATCCTACCTCTTCTAGATGGTAAGCATCGGGGTTGTGAATAAATAAACGTAAGGTCTCGCTGTCGTTGTTTTTAACGGTTATTTTTGACCACGTTGTTTTGGCATTGGTGCCCAGAGTGAGCTCATTTTTACTGGCTGTGAATGTTTGATTTTGTATTTGCGATAGTGTCATTTTTTCTGTTTTATCAATAAAATAACTCATATCGAAACGTGTTAAGTTAACCTGTTCATTGTTGAGTGATATAACGGAGTCAACGGATGTGGTAGGGCTATTTTGTGCAAAGGCAAAGAAGGAGTGGCTGATAAAAAATAGCAATAATAAACGTGCGATCATCCTTGGTGCCTATGGCTAAATTGTTTAGTAATAAAGTGTTATTTTTAACGTAATCAGCTGCATTGTCGAGCGAATTTTATCCAAAATAAAAAAAGCCGCTGTAAAAGCGGCTTAATCGGTTGCGAAAAATGAATACCAACGCGCAATAATACTGAATTAAGCAAGTTGGTATTGGTATTAACGTAGGTCGAATCTGTCTAGCGTCATTACTTTAGTCCATGCTGCAACGAAGTCGTCAACAAACTTTTGTTTAGCATCGTCAGATGCATACACTTCAGCAATAGAGCGCAGCTCTGAGTTAGACCCAAAGATTAAGTCTACCGGTGTTGCTGTCCACTTAAGCTTGCCTGACTGACGGTCACGGCCTTCGTAAACACCTTCTTCAGATGACTTAGACCACTTCGTTGACATATCGAGTAGGTTAACGAAGAAATCGTTGCTTAATGTGCCAGGTTTTTTCGTGAATACACCGTGTTGTGTTTGGTTAGTATTAGCGTTAAGGGCACGCATACCACCTAGTAGTGCTGTCATTTCTGGCACCGATAAGCTTAGTAAATCAGCACGCTCAACTAACATTTCAGCAGGTGATTTCCATGCTGAGCTGTAGTAGTTACGGAACGCGTCTGCCGTAGGCTCAAGTACTTCAAACGATTCAACGTCAGTCATTTCGAGCGATGCGTCCATACGACCTGGCTTGAATGGTACTGCAATAGAAAAACCTGCATCACTTGCTGCTTTTTCGATAGCAGCCGCGCCACCCAGAACAATCATATCTGCCAGTGAAATTTCTTTTCCACCTGCTGCATTTTTATTGAACTTAGTTTGGATTTTCTCAAGCTTGCTCAGTACATTTGCCACTTCTTTCGGGTTGTTTACTGGCCAATCTTTTTGTGGAGCAAAACGAATACGTGCCCCATTTGCACCACCACGCATGTCAGTATCGCGGTAGCTTGCTGCTGATGCCCACGCCACACGTACCAGTTCAGATACAGATAAACCCGAATCTAAAATGCTTGCTTTAAGTGACGCGATGTCTTTGCTATCAACTAGCTTGTGGTCAACTTCAGGAATGTAATCTTGCCAAATTAGCACTTCTTCTGGCACTAAGTCACCTAAGTAACGAGCGCGTGGGCCCATGTCACGGTGGTTTAGCTTGAACCATGCTTTAGCGAACGCTAGTTCGAACTCTTTCGGGTCGTTTAAGAAACGCTCTGAAATTTTACGAAACGCGGGATCTGCCTTTAACGCGATATCAGTTGTGAACATGATAGGCGCATGACGCTTACCTTTAATGTGCGCATCTGGCACTAGGTTAGACGCTTGACCATTTTCTGGGATCCATTGTGTTGCGCCTGCTGGGCTTTTTGTTTTAACCCACTCAAATGCAAATAAGTTTTGTAAGTAGTTGATTGACCATTGCGTTGGCGTCACGGTCCATGCGCCTTCAAGACCTGAAGTAACAGTATCTTCTGAGTGACCTTTACCGCACTTGTTTTTCCAACCTAAACCTTGCTCTTCGATAGCGGCTGCGGCGGGTTCTTTGTCTAAACAAGTCGCTTTTTTCGCACCGTGTGCTTTACCAAAACTGTGACCACCTGCGATAAGTGCAACGATTTCTTCATCGTTCATTGCCATACGACCAAACGATAAGCGAATATCATCAGCTGCAAGAAGTGGGTCTGGGTTGCCATGTGGACCTTCTGGATTCACATAGATTAAACCCATTTCAACCGCCGCTAATGGGCCTTTTAGTTTGCCTTTTTTGTCACGGCGCTCGTCAGTTAACATTTTGCCTTCAGGGCCCCAGTAAACGTAATCTGGCTCCCAATCGTCTTCACGACCACCGGCATAGCCGAAGGTTTTGAAACCCATTGATTCAAGTGCCACGTTACCTGTTAGCGCCATTAAATCTGCCCATGAGATGCTGCGACCGTATTTTTGTTTAATAGGCCAAAGTAAGCGACGCGCTTTGTCTAAGTTGGCGTTATCTGGCCAGCTGTTTAGTGGGTCGAAACGTTGTTGACCACCGCCAGCGCCACCACGGCCATCGAATGTACGGTAAGTACCTGATGCGTGCCACGCCATACGAATGAAGAATGGACCATAGTGACCGTAGTCGGCAGGCCACCAGTCTTGAGAGTCAGTCAGCACTTTTTCAATATCGGCTTTCACTGCATTAAGGTCTAACTTTAAAAATTCTTTTTTGTAGTCAAAGTAAGGACCCATTGGGTTTGATTCAGCGCCGTGTGCGCGCAGTTGACTTAAGTCGAGTTGCTCTGGCCACCAAAATTGATTTGATTTGATGTCGTTAGTGGCGTGTACATTTGTTGCGATGAGTAATGAAACAGCAACAGCGACTTTTGAAAATGCTGAGGTTGATTTTTTTAACATTGTGTTGTCTCCAGTTGGAAGTTGCGTGAAATATAGAGCTGTTCTGGTTAACTTTCCACTTACAAACTGGGGTTTAAATCGATTGATAAAATCGAAAAAATAGATGGAATGATTGATTTTATAGAACAAAGCCAGCAACAATGCTGGCTCTGGAAGGGGGAAGATAAGCTGATATTCAGCTTATTGTTTATTCTTCAATAAAGGGTACGCCGTTTTTGATCCACTCAGCGGCGGGTTTACCTTTTAGATAATGGTCAAAGTATTCCATCATGCGAATTGAAAAATCCACCTGATTAGGGAATTTCTTCAAGTGATGTGGCTCGCCTTCATACTGTAAGAACGTAGCATCTTTACCTGCACGACGCAGTGCCAAATAGTACTGTACGCCTTCGTGCCAGGGCACGGCGTCATCTTTGTCACCAAACATAATTAAAATAGGTGTGTTTACTTTATCTGCAAAGAATACCGGTGAGTTCTCGATGTAAAGTTCAGGTGCTTCAAATAATGTTTTACCAATGCGGCTTTGCCCCGTTTCGTATTGGAACTGACGCGCAAGACCTGATTTTAAGCGAATACCGCTGTAAGCACTGGTCATGTTAGATACAGGTGCACCCGATACAACCGCCTTAAACATATCTGTTTGGGTGATCATAAAGGCGCTTTGGTAGCCTGCCCATGAGTGACCTTGTAAACCAATTTTATTAGGATCGGCAATGCCTAAATCAATCAGCTTTTGAGTCGCGTTGATCATGGTTTGAGTCGATGATTTACCTGGGTGACCAATTTCAAAGCGGATATCCGGTAAGAAAATGGCGTAACCATTCGAAGTAAACATAGGGAAGTTAGGGCGATGATTTAACTCCATTTTCGGGAAGTCATACATGCGCTGGCTCATATAGCGATAGAAGTACACAACGACGGGCACTTTGTCGCCTTTTTTGTAGCCTGCCGGCTTGATTAGAACACCTTGTAAGTCTTCACCATCAAAGCCTTTATAGCTAATAAGTTCAGGTTTTTCGCCCCAAGCAAAGTTGCTAATTTGCGGGTTTAGGTTCGTCACACGCTGTGGGTTTTTGAAGCTAAAATCTGCTTGGTAGTAATCAGGGAATTGTTGGTACGTTTGCGCAGTAAAGAGGTATTTGTCGGCATTTTTAGCTTTTTTCACCACATCATAGCGCTTTTTACCCGACAGTACTTTGCTTACTTTATTGCTTGTTAAGTCAAGCTTAGCGATTTCGGTTTGCTTATCTTGTAAGTTAGTTGCGCTTAGTAATAATGTGTCGTCTTTAGCAAAGCCAACGTGGTCTTTATCAAGTTTAATAACACGATATTGGGTATTTGTTTCTTTACCTTGTGTTAAGCGCGTTGCCTTTTGTGTTGCGACATCAAAAGCCCAAATATCAAATTTGCTGTAAACCAGTACTTGGCTGCTGTCGTTTAACCAGCCTGCAAAACCATAACCCGGTTGAGGTGATGGGTAGTCATGCTTATCATCGGCAAAAATAGCGTTAATTGCCTTAGATAACGTCGAAACTTTGTTGTTACCTAGGTCTTTTAGCTGAACGTGGCTGTCTTTAAAAAATGCCGCGTATTGACCATTTGGCGCAAGGCTGGGTCTAAAGGGGTAGTCACTGACGATAGGTGTTTGTTTACCTGTTTTAACGTCAACACTGAAGTAATCAGCAAAGAAACCACCATACATAACACGCTCTAAATACGGCAGGTCTGAGTAGCCTAAAAGCGCGTCACGATTAGTGTTAAGTGATACCTCGGGCATATTGGGTGTACTTAATTGTACAACCTGTTTACCGTTTACGTGGTAAACCGCTTGGTAGTGACGAAGTTTGTTAGCCTCATTCCACTGTTGTTCTTCACGAGGTTTAATTTCAACGTCTTTATTGTGCCAAACATTTAAGCCTTTATGGTCGCGAATTGTATCGAAATCATATAAAGAGGCTTCGTCTGTATACTCTTTGGCTTTTACTTTATCAGCCAGTTTTGGGTGATTCTCGAAATATAGACGCTTACCGTCTTCAGACCATGTGAGTGAGGCTGTTTTACCGATAGTCCAGCTGCTATCTGCAGAGTTAATGGTTGATAGAGCCCCGTTTTCTAAAAGCTGTAAGCTGTGGTCGCGACGTCTTGTATCATCGTTTACATAATTACCCACTAAAAGCGCTGCGGTATTGCTGTTAGGTTGCCATGCAATTTTGTTTGCAACCACACCTGGCTCATCAATTAATACACTGGTATTAAAACTATTTGTTAAGTCGACTAATACGATTTGGTTGTCGGCACCATCACTAAAGCTTTGGCTTACTAATAATTGCTCGCCAGTGCTGCTAATCGCATAGCTAAATACATTATTTATAGTGTGAGTGGTTTTGTCTTGAAGGTTAACAAGCACTAAATCAAAGCGTTTATCTTTTTTGTCTGGCTTGATTTCGCTGCTGTTTTCGTCTTTTTCTTGGTCGTCTTTGGTCTCAGTTTTATCTGCTTTTTGATCAAGACGGTAAGCAAGCCATACGCCATCATCTGATAACGCATAATCTTTTATATCGTTAAACGTTTGTTGTTCACCGTCTTTAGTATTTACTAAAACTAGGTTGTTTTTTAGCTCATCTTTTTTCTTGGTGGTTTCTTTTTCAAGTAGGGTTGGTACTTGTGTAAACGCGACCCAATTTGCCGCTTTATTAATAGTAGGGCGCGTACCGCGTTCAACGGTGCTTAGTAAGGCATTGTTATTGAGCGTGTATACTTGGCCTTGTGCATTGCCGCGATAAGGGTCTGCACTCAAGGTTAAGATACGGCCATCTTCAGACAGTTGTGTGCCTTTTGCGTATTTAAAATCAAATACGTCTTTAAATTGCAGGGCTTCTTTAGCACTGACTTGTGTGCTGCCTAGGCTAGTCACCAAGGCTAAGCTCAAAAGTGATAATTGCGCTTTCATTTACCTTTCTCATTGTTTTTAAGTTTATGCCCCAGTGTAGCGTTTTTAATAAACAATTCGAGTAGATACGATAAGTTGCCAGTTTCCTAAGGTGGGTTAAAGTTATTAGTTACGTGAAACGCGCTACGAGAAATGAGCTACGAGGACTCGCTTATGGGGGACAATCAAAAGGTGGGGGATTAAGCGCGATATGACATCGCGCTTATAAAGCTTGTTTTACAACCAGATTTTTTGTAATTCTGGCCATTGCTTTTCAAATTGTGAGCTTGGCTTCGCTTTAAAGTCGCTACGCACGAATTGATTCATCTTACCTTCGACATAGGCAAGTAAGAAATTGGCTAACGTGGTTTCGTCTGATTGAAATGCTTTGCCTTCACGTAGTTTTCGCTCACGCAATACTTGCTTAAATTGTGTTTCAAGTTTTTCGAATAAGCCTTGCACTCGTTCGCGTAAACGCTCTTGCTCACCTTGCAGGGCATCGCCGGTTAATATGCGAGTAATTCCTGGGTTTTTCTCAGCAAAGGCTAATAATAACAGCAAGATATTATAAACACGGGTTTGGCTTTCTTTCTCATTTTCTAATATGAGGTTAATGCGTGATAACAGCGTATCTTCAATAAATTCTATTAGGCCTTCAAACATCCGTGCTTTACTCGGAAAATGACGATATAACGCAGCTTCAGACACGCCCACTTCAGCCGCTAATTTTGCGGTGGTGATACGTTGACCTGGGCTGGTTTCTAACATTTGTGCGAGTGCTTGCAGAATCTGCTCTTTGCGATTACTTCTTTTTGTCGCAGGCATGACCATTCCTTTCTTATAATTTATTACTTGTGCTCAGTAGAGTCAGACAAGCCATTTTTTGTGCAAATGAGGCGCTTATGTTAATGTTTTATTCAGCTTCTTTCCAGCATTTTTACAAACGCTTGGCAAGCTCAGTCATTACGCTCATCGCGAGATCCTTTTTACTCCCCATGGCTAAATCTAGCTGCTCATTATGCCAGAACAGTGTTAAAGCATTATGATCAGAATTAAAGCCAAGACCTTCTTTTGACACATCATTCGCGCAGATCATGTCGAGGTTTTTGTTTTTTAATTTACCTTGGGCGTAGCTAGCCACATCTTGCGTTTCTGCTGCAAAGCCAACAGTGTAAGGGCGGTTTTTACTAAGCCCTGCCACGTTTGCGATCACATCAGGGTTTTTGACTAAAGTGAGCGTGATTTCGTCACCTTGTTTTTTCATTTTTTGATCTTGAATTGCGGCTGCGCGGTAATCGGCGACGGCAGCACACCCAATAAAAGCATCAGACTGCACCGCAAGTTCCATCGACGCAGTTAAAAGTTGCTCAGCGCTTTCAATATTGGTGAGCTTTGCATTCGCGGGTGCTGTAATTGCGACGGGCCCTGAAATAAGGTTGACCTTAGCACCTAAAGCAAGCGCTGCTTCTGCAAGGGCATAACCCATTTTGCCTGAACTATGATTCGAAATATAACGCACAGGGTCGAGGGCTTCACGCGTGGGGCCAGCGGTAATTGTGATTGTTTTACCTGCCAATAATGGCTCAATGTCTGGTTGCGTACACAGCGCCACTAGTTCATGAGGCTCTAACATTCTTCCGGCACCTACATCACCACAGGCTTGCTCACCTTTACCGGGTCCCCAAATTGCGACGCCGCGATCTTTGAGAGTTCTAAGGTTTGCTTGAGTCGCTGGGTGAGCATACATTTGTTGGTTCATTGCAGGAGCAACCGCTACTTTAGCAGGTGTGGCTAACAATAACGTAGTCAGTAAATCATCGGCAATGCCCATCGCCATTTTCGCTAAGATATTGCTGGTTGCGGGGGCGACTAAAATCAGGTCAGCCCATTTGGCAAATTCAATGTGTCCCATTGCTGCTTCGGCTGCAGGGTCAAGTAATGAATCAGAGACAATTTCTCCACTCACAGCTTGCATTGTCAGTGGTGTTATAAAATGTTTGGCTGAGTCGGTCATGACCACTTTAACGTCGCAGCCGGCGTCTTTTAAACGACGAACAAGTTCTGCACATTTATAGGCTGCAATGCCACCACTCATACCTAACAGGATTTTTTTATTAACTGATTTTGTCATTACGTGAAATTTTACCTTTGTCGATATGGGCTAACGATAGCAAATCTTTGCCGATTGCATGAAGTTTTCTTTTTTAAAGACAGGAAAAAACTGGATTTTATATTACAGTTTAATGACCAAAGTAATGTTTTTAGGGACAAATGATGCCATTAACGGATTTACCATTGGCAGAGAGACCACGTGAGAAGCTGCTTTTACAGGGAGCTAAAGCGCTTTCAGATGCTGAGTTATTAGCGATATTTTTACGTACTGGCGTGCCGGGCATGAACGCGGTTGAGTTGGCTGAGCATCTACTGCGTATAAATAGTACATTGCACAACTTGTTTAATGCCACAGAGCATGAGTTTTGTGCACAAAGGGGCCTAGGTGCTGCAAAGTATGTACAATTACAAGCCGTGTTAGAGCTGAGCCGGCGATACATGCTTGAGCAATGTCATAGAGAGGCTGTATTTAATTCGCCTCAATCGGTGTACGACTACCTAACAATTAAACTACGGGGGTTACAGCAAGAAGTGTTTATGGTGCTGTACTTAGACAGCCAAAACCAGTTGATTAAAGATGAAGTGCTATTTTATGGCACAATTAATGCCGCATCTGTTTATCCTCGCGAAGTGGTTAAAGCCGCATTAAGAAATAATGCAGCGGCACTTATTTTGGCTCATAACCACCCAAGTGGTGTGGCAGAACCCAGTCAAGCCGATAAGTTCATAACGCAAAAATTACAGCAAGCGCTGTCGTTGGTTGACATAAATGTGCTGGATCACATCATTGTGGGCGGTAAAAATTGTGTTTCTTTTGCCGAGCGAGGGCTTATATAAGGCTGTATGCCCGAGAGAGTGTGTTAAAAATGAGCAGTTTAGGCTGTTTTTAGAAATTAGTTTAATTTAAATGCAGTTTTTACTTTCCCTAAGGGCTTTCGATCATTATAATTAGCCGCTATCAAATTTACACATGAGCTGATTGGATAAGATCTGTTACTTGATCTTTGCCTGTATAAGCTGTATAAAGAGCGCCCTTCGATTTATCCCGGGGCACAAATACATGGCCTAAGGGAAAATTAAGCTCGAGCGAAGTTATTGGAGATATATAGACATGTCTAAAGTATGTCAAGTTACAGGTAAGCGTCCAGCGGTTGGTAACCACCGTTCACACGCGAGAAACGCGACTAAACGTCGTTTCCTACCTAACCTACAAACTCACCGTTTTTGGGTTGAAAGTGAAAAACGTTTTGTAACATTACGCACTACGACTAAAGGTATGCGTATTATCGATAAAAAAGGCATCGACGCGGTTCTTACAGAAATCCGTGCTCGTGGCGAAAAAGTTTAAGGAACTGAATCATGCGCGATAAGATCCGTTTAGTTTCAACTGCTGGTACTGGTTTTTTCTACACTACCGACAAGAACAAGCGTAACATGCCTGAAAAAATGGAAATCAAAAAATACGATCCTAAAGCTCGTAAACACGTGATTTTCAAAGAAGCTAAAATCAAGTAATTTTAGTTTTTCAGAATCTCAAAAACCCAGCCTCGGCTGGGTTTTTTGTTTTATGCTTAACTACCTTAGAAAATTAAGCTATTGCAAATATTTATAAGATTGCAACTTGGCTTGCTGTTTTATCTTGCTTAATTATCAATCTAAGCGTAAAATGCGCGCTCATTTCGGCTTATTAAATTTAATTCCTTGCCTTAAACCGACTGGCCGAAACGGTAGAAGGCTCTATTAACCGTAAGGAATATCCATGCGTCATTACGAAATCGTATTCATGGTTCACCCTGATCAGAGTGAGCAAGTACCTGGTATGATCGAACGTTATACTGGTTCTATCACTGAAGCTGGTGGTACTATCCACCGTCTTGAAGACTGGGGCCGTCGTCAATTGGCTTACCCAATCGACAAGCTTCACAAAGCTCATTATGTTCTTATGAACGTTGAAGCACCTACTGAAGTAATCAGCGAGCTAGAAACTACTTTCCGCTACAACGATGCAGTGCTTCGTAACTTAGTTATGCGTACTAAAGACGCTGTAACTGAAGCATCTCCTCTTGCGAAAGAAGAGAAGAAAGAAGCACCAGCTGCTTAATCGTTTTGAGTCCAAGCATGGCGCTTGCAGTTGAGACACTAAGATGAGCCAACCGGTTAATCCTTTTATGAATCAGCTGACGTTATCTGGGGTTGTATGTAAAACCCCAAAATATAGTCAAAGCCCTGCTGGTATACCGCATTGTATTTTTGTTCTTGAACATAAATCGATGCAAGTTGAAGCAGACCTTAACCGTAATAGTTATGTCAGGCTTCAAGTTGTTGCCAGTGGCACGCCAATGCAACAACAGACTCAACAATTGCACGTTGGGCAACAAGTGCAAGTGACGGGTTTTTTAAACCGACACGAAGGCCGAAATGGTTTAAGCCAATTGGTCTTGCATGCTCAGCATATAGAAAGAATTTTTTGAGGAATTAAACTCATGGCACGTTATTTCAGACGTCGTAAGTTCTGCCGCTTTAAAGCGGAAGGCGTACAACAAATCGATTATAAAGATCTAGCTACTCTTAGAAACTATGTTACAGAAAGTGGCAAAATCGTACCTAGCCGTATCACAGGTACTAGCGCTAAATATCAGCGTCAGCTAGCAACTGCTATCAAGCGTGCTCGCTACTTAGCCCTTCTTCCATACACTGACTTACATAAGTAAGCAGCGGATTAACAGTTTTTAAAAGGTGTAGAGACATGCAAGTTATTCTACTAGACAAGATCGCAAACCTAGGTGGCCTAGGTGACCAGGTTGTAGTTAAATCTGGCTTCGCACGTAACTTCCTTTTCCCACAAGGTAAGGCAGTTCCTGCAACTAAAGCTAACATCGAAACTTTCGAAGCACGTCGTGCTGAGTTAGAAGCTAAGATCGCTGAAGATCTAGCTGCTGCTCAAGCTCGCGCTGACAAGTTAGAAGCATTAGCTGAAGTTACACTAGTTTCTAAAGCTGGTGACGAAGGCAAGTTATTCGGTTCTATCGGTACTCGCGACATCGCTGAAGCTATTTCAGCTGTTGGCGTTGAAGTTGCAAAATCAGAAGTTCGTTTACCTCTAGGTACTATCCGTGAGACTGGCGAATTTGACGTTGCAATCGCAGTACACTCAGACGTTACGGCTACTATCAAAGTAATCGTTATCGCTGAAGCTTAATAGCAATATTAAGTAGAAAAAAAGCCGTGCTTTATTAAGCGCGGCTTTTTTGTATCTAAATTTTACTTACTTACTTACTTACTTACTACCTTACTTACTACATTACGACTCTTTTTGCTTTGCTTTCCTGTCAATAGTTGTGCTATTTGCATTAATGTTTGATGGAATGGGGTTTTGTTTACCTATTTTAAACACAAACAGTCTTTTGTCTTAATTTTTTATTTTTAGTTAGTATAATCAGGCTAGTTAGTTAGAATTGGTTAAATTGACAGCGACAGCGCTGTCATTTATAGTGGTTTCATAAAAAAGTTGTAAGGAATGAAAGTTGAAGGAGACATTATCATCGGGAAAACACCGTGGTTTTACACTTGTTGAAATACTGATCGTTATCGCTATTTTAGGTATTTTATATAGCGTAGCGTTACCTGTTTATACCGAACAAATGCAACGCAGTCGCCGTGCCGACATACAACAAGAGTTATTGCAATATAGCGCGAGTCTTGAGCGTATTTATTCAAGAAATGGTGGTTACCCTAACGCATTTACGGCACAAAATACTGATTTTTATACTTTCACTTACACCCCTACAGATAAAGTCGCCGGTGCAATCAGTGACTTTAAAAACCGTGGTTATAGTTTAAAAGCATCACCAAAGTCTGGTTCGGCGCAAGCAAGTGATCGTTGTGGTGATCTCACTGTGAAACATGATGGCAGTTACACCGCCTCAGAGAATGATTGTTGGGAGTAGTTGAAGTGCGACGAAAGGCCGGATTTACACTGATAGAATTAATGGTCGTACTGGTTATTATTGGTATTATGGCTAGTCTTGCTTTCCCGTCATTTAGCCAGCAAATCTTGCAAGATCGCGTTGTAACGACCGCAAATCAACTAAATAGTGTCTATAAATATGCGCGCAGTGAAGCAGTAAAGCGTGAGCGAAAAATTAACTTAGTCGTTAATAATAACCGCTGGCAGGTAACGCTAAATGAAGCGGGCGTGGCTACGGTTCTTAAAGAATTTAGTGTAACCAAATCTGGCATAACGGTTGATTTAGCGGCCTTGACCGTGAGTGCCAGTGGCGAGGTTAACCAGCAAGCGCAAATAGATATTAAAGACAATCACAGCAACACCACTGACTATGTAATGTGTGTACTAAAAAGTGGCCAAAACTGGTTAGTTGAAAGTTCAGAGCGACGATGTGCATGATTAAGCAGCAAGGTTTTTCATTACTAGAAGTCATGATATCTGTGGTAATCGCTGGAATTGCTTTATTAGGGTTGGCTGCTGCTCAACTTAAATCGCTTCAGTATGCTACTAACAGTTTTCATTACACGGTGTCGCTTATTCAAGGTCAAAACAGCATAGAGCGACTTTGGCCGCATATTTGTGATATTCAAAAAACCAACCCCGGCTTATTTCAAGATGCGACCTTTAGAGCGAGTCTTTCTCCACAGGTTAGTGACTACGAACTAATTCTGCCTGCTGTATACAATAATGACATGCAAATTAATGTTAGTTGGGTCGATAAACGCATGACTGATAATGCTGAGAACCAGATCAGTTTGAATGCGAGTTTCCCTGATTTGTCGGCGGTGTGTTAATGATAAAACATACAAAAGGGTTTAGCTTAGTCGAGTTAATGGTGGCGCTGGCTGCTGGAGCATTTTTACTTGCTGGGATTAGTTTGTCTTACTCAGCGATTAAAGGCACGATTCAGGTGAGCAAAGAGCTCGAAAATGCACAAGAGGTGCTTCGTTACACGAGTAAAGTGTTTAATCGCAGCATTAAGCAAACTCAAATAACCCCGGTTATTAGTGCTGATAAAAGCATGATAACCATCACTCAGCCTGCTGGTGTCATTGCCTGTGATGGTCAAGTTACCGCAGTGCAAGTTACTGAAGTTTATAGCTTAAACGATAATAACTTAATGTGCTCACTGAATGGCGCGGCTGCGGAGCGTTTGTTAACAGGGGTCGAGAGCTTATCGTTTGATATCGCGGGTGAATTAGTGACGGTGAGTGTGAAACCAGAGCAATTACCTGGGCAATTCGGCAATGGTATAAATATCGATATTGCGCTCACAAACACAATCTTACTGAAGGCATATGGTGGTGGCAGTGTTTAATAAGCAACATGGTTTTACCTTAATTACAGTGCTGATTTTAACGAGCATGGCCAGTCTTGTGGTGCTGAGCTCACTGCGTGAAAATATTGTGCAAGAACGTTTGAGCGGTAATTTTCAGAAAAAGTTAAACAGCCGTTTGCTAGCCGAAAAAGGGGTGTTTGAGCAAGCTAAACTATTGCAACAAACACTGAATCGTGAAGGCGTATTAGCGGTTGATGATTTAATTAATAAAACGAATTTAGCGTCTGGTACCGGCATTATTGCGAGTGATGCTACCTTTAGTGCAACCCTTACTAAAAACCCTGATGGCGAGCTTGAAATTGCCAGCCTAGGGCAGCGCTTTGAAGGCGATGCACAGAGTAATTTAGTCGCACGCTTTGGCATTCAAGGTGCTAAAGGCAGCTCGGTATTTACTAATGCGATGGTTGGCTGTAAAGGGGTTAATTTGTCGGGCAGTGGAAGTATCGACAGTTATGATTCAAGCCAAGGTACTTACGAAGAAACTAAATCGGACGACGGTGATGTATCAACTATTGCCGGTGACTCTGATGTTGTGCTTTCAGGGCACTCGCCAATTAGAGGTGATGTAAAAGCCAGTGGTGTAATTTACTTAAACGGGTCATCGCCCATTATAGGTAATATTCACTCCAATACTGGGGTGTATATTTCTCCAGGTAGTGGTCTGCGAGTCGATGGAAATGTGTATACCCGGGGCTACTATAAACACCGAGGTGGCCGCATTTCAGGTGTAGTAAGAGCAAATGGTGATGCCACAATGCAATGGTCTACTTACATTGATAATACTCAAGGTGAGACCCTCGATATCATGTATGGCGGTATTGGTGACTTTAAAGACACCTACAATAATCAGCAAGATGGCGTACATTACAGTAATAGTAAATTTAATATAAACCCGAATGTTGAACCCGTCACTGTAGCCGACCCCACGGCACCTGATTACGATCCGAGTAACCCTGATACCAACTGTGACCCTTTAATTTTGCCCGAAAAAATGACTGACATAATGGCTGGTATCACTGGGTATGATTCTATTTCGGTTGGGCCTACTCAACTATTTAAGTTTAATACTGAACAAGGGTTTCACAGCAATGGTGGCAGCCAAATTATTGTGCCGACCTTAGCTGATGTATTTTTGTTTGATAAGAAGATTCAAAATCAATCTCATGGGAACCATTCTAAAGAGTATGTATTTGCTTTAGATGGTTTGAAAATGACCAGTGATGGTAAAATGGAAGTCTCAGGGGGCGATGTCATCTTATTGATAGATGGTGATTTTTCAATGGGGGGTGATACCACCCTGACGATCAAAAAAGACAGCAGTCTTACCGTATTAATAACGGGAAAAGTTAATATTGGTGCAGGTGCTAAAGTGATCACTGAACAAGAAGGATTAACGACCAGTGGGCATCCATCGCTGTCGTTTTACTCGTCATTTAACGGTGTGAATGGTGTGCAATTTAGTGGCGCTGCAAACTTGTATGCTGCAATTTATGCGCCGCTTACCACGGTAAAATTGTCGGGAAGTGGCGAGCTATTTGGCAGTGTTCGTGGTGCGGTGATCACTTCAACAGGCGGCAGTGGGGCGCACTATGATGCGGGTCTACTTAAAGTACAAAATGGGGGGAAACCGTCAACCCCTTCACGGATTGTGTTTTTAGGCTGGAGCTACAAAACACCGCCACAGAGTGAACCGAGCCCCGCACAATAATGACCTAATTCGAGCAAGATGATACTTGCTCGAAAAAATATTTAGTTTCATTTAAACCTTTTGAATCCCTCCTTACGTCTAATACACTAAATTCACAACAATAATCATAAAGGACAACATCCAGGATGTTGATAGATGCAGAGCAAGCGTTTGCACAGCAAAGTGAGCACACCTTGATTGAGCGCGTAAAAAGCGGCGATCAAGTTGCCTATGCAGCACTTTATGAGTTGCATGTGAAACGTGTTTACAGCCTTTGTTTGCGACTTATTGCAGATAAAGAGCACGCCGAAGATGCAACACAAGAAGTGTTTGTACAGTTGTGGCACAAAATCGCCAATTTTGATGGGCGCTCACAGTTTACGACCTGGTTACACAGCGTTACGAGTAATATTGCGATTAGCTATATTCGTAAACATAAAAACTGGTTACAGAAAGTCGTGAGCTTTGAGCAAAGTGGCATGGATGAACAAAGTGCAGCGGACTGTCAGGGTTTAAATGGCCTTGATAAATTAGTACTCAGATTGCCCGAACGAGCGCGTATGGTGTTTGTACTCCATGCAATTGAAGGCTATCGCCATGAAGAAATAGCCAGCATGCTTGATATGGCCGTTGGTTCAAGTAAATCGCAGTTTCACCGTGCAAGGCAGTTATTAAAAGAGTGGTATGAAAATGAGTAAGCCAGATTTTGAACAGTTTTTAAATGACTCGCTTAATCAACCTAAGCAAGATATCGGCCCAGATAAAAACTTATGGCCGGGTATTGAGCGTGCAATTGCTCACCCTACAGAGCAACAAGCTGAACAGTCACGTTTTACGTGGAATAAGCTTGCAGCCGTTGCTGCATGCTGTGTTGCGGCACTGCTTAGCGTGCAATTGTTTGTTGCTCAGACCGAGCCGAATACGATGATAGCCATGAGTGATTATTTTACGAAGCAAAAACAGGGCTTGTTGGTGCAATATCAGAATCAACCTGCACTTACCGACAATTGGCAGCAGCAGCTTAAAGAATTAGAAGAAGCAGAGAGTGCCATTAAGCAAGCACTGGAAAATGAACCTGAAAATCCTGCGTTATTACAAATGCTGTCGCAGGTTTATCAGCAACAACTTGATTTAATTAATAAGGTGCATGCACCTAAGTGGCAAACGATTTAGGAGTGATAACCATGAAACTACTCGCATTAACATTAGGATTACTACCACTGATGGCAATGGCAGGACAAACAATCAATGAACAGGTTGATATACCTGCGAATAAGCGCATTTTTATTGAAAACCAACGTGGTGATGTGCGTATTGAAGGGTGGGATAAACCGGTGTTAAAAATCGAAGGTGAATTAGATGATAAAGCCGACGGTTATCGTTTAGATGTGGAAGGAAGCCGCGTCGAATTTATTGTCAAAATGCCACGTAACATAAGTGGCTGGAACAAAGGCGACGGTTCACGTTTAACGATTTATATGCCAAAAAGCAGTGAGCTCGAATTTGCTGGGGTGAATGTGACTGTCAGTGCCAAAGAGCTGGCAGCAGGCGCCGACATTGATACTGTGAACGGTGATATAACGGTGCAGGATATTAGCGGTAACATGAGTTTTGAAACGGTAAATGGTGATGTCAATGCGATTGACCTAAACGGTGATATTCGTTTTGAAACGGTGAATGGTGAAATTAATGATAAAAACTCACAAGGTACGCTGCGTTTTACAGCAGTAAATGGCGATATCAAGTCAAAAACCAAAGCCGAAGATGTGCGTCTTGAAAATGTAAACGGTAATATCGACTTTGCATTTGATGCAATTAAAAAGCTACGTATCAATACGGTGAACGGCGAAGCCGAAGTGCATATTAATAAATTACTCACCGGTGCAAATGTGCGCTTTGAATCTGTCAGTGGAGATGCGGAGTTTTACTTCCCGGCTGACGTATCAGCCCAGTTTGAAATAGAAGCACATGCAAATGGCAAAATTGTTAATGAGCTAAGTGATGATAAAGCTATAAAAGCGAAGTATGGGCCATCGAGTGATCTTGAGTTTAGTGTCAATGGCGGGAACGCTGATATTGAAATGGATACCATTAGTGGTCGCATAGAACTGCGCAAACAAAAATAATCACGAAGGTGAGCGTCATTAATCTAAGCACTGAGTAATATGTCTAGTTACCAAGGTTTAGCTTAATTACAATAAAGCGGGAAGATTTCCCGCTTTTCTATTTGCACAGCCTTTGCAAGTCGATAGAATAGAGCCATTCAATTTAAGTTTTGTGAAGATATGGCTAAACCAGATAAGCAAGTCGATACGTTAAAAGTTCCTCCCCATTCAATTGAAGCTGAGCAATCTGTTTTAGGTGGTTTAATGCTTGATAATCAAGCGTTTGACCGTGTTGCTGAGTTGGTTGTCTCGCAGGATTTTTATACCCGCACACATAAGTTGATTTTTGAAGCGATGGTGAGTCTTGCAGAGGCAGGCGACCCGATTGATTTGATCACCATTTCTGAAAGCTTAGAAAAAAATAATCAGCTGAGCAATGTGGGTGGCTTTGCTTACCTTGCTGAAATCGCAAAAAATACTCCCAGTGCTGCCAACATCGACGCATACGCAAATATCGTTCGTGAACGTGCTGTTATTCGTGAAATGATTGGTGTTGCAAACGAAATCGCCGAAGCGGGCTTTAGTCCAGAAGGACGCACAAGCCATGATTTGCTCGATTTTGCAGAAAGTAAAGTATTCAAAATTGCCGAGCAACGTACTAAAAGCACCGAAGGTCCACAAAGCTTACACAGCATTCTAGAAAAAACGGTTGATAAGATTGAAGAGTTATATCAATCGCCACAAGATGGTGTAACGGGTGTAAGTACAGGGTATGCCGATCTAGATAAAATGACCGCGGGTATGCAGCCTTCAGATCTGATTATTGTTGCTGCACGTCCATCAATGGGTAAAACCACGTTTGCGATGAACTTAGCTGAACATGCGGCAATGACGCAAGACAAACCCGTGCTGATCTACTCACTAGAGATGCCGTCAGAACAAATTATGATGAGGATGCTTGCCTCACTCGGTCGTATTAACCAAACGAAAGTACGTACAGGCCAATTAGATGATGATGATTGGGCTCGCCTCTCTTCAACCATGGGCTTATTGATGGAAAAAGGGAAGATGTATGTTGACGATGCATCGGGCCTTACACCGACCGATGTACGTTCGCGTGCACGTCGTATCGCACGCGATCATGGCGGTATTAGTATGATCATGGTCGACTACTTGCAGCTAATGCGCGTTCCGAGCTTATCTGATAACCGTACCTTAGAGATTGCCGAAATCTCGCGTTCATTAAAAGCCCTTGCCAAAGAGCTACAATGCCCTGTAATTGCCCTGTCGCAGCTTAACCGTACGCTAGAGCAACGTGCTGATAAACGCCCAATCAACTCTGACTTACGTGAATCAGGCTCAATCGAGCAGGATGCCGACTTAATCATGTTTATTTATCGTGATGAAGTGTATAACGAAGACAGTGCCGAGAAAGGGGTCGCTGAAATCATAATCGGTAAGCAACGTAATGGTCCTATCGGTAAAGTGCGTCTTACGTTCCAAGGTCAATTCTCACGTTTTGATAACTACGCGGGCCCAGCTATGGATGACGAATATTAATGCGCTTAGCCATCGCCGAAATTAATCTAAAAGCACTGGCTAATAACTTAGCGCAAGTGAAGCACTTTGCGCCCAATTGCAAGGTGATGGCGGTGTTAAAGGCCAATGCATATGGCCACGGTTTGGTTAAAATTGCCCAGCACCTAAGTGCCGCTGATGCATTTGCAGTGGCACGTATTGATGAAGCATTAGCGCTGCGGGCGGGAGGTTTAACAAAACCAATCGTTTTACTTGAAGGCTTTTTTCATCAAGACGATTTACCTATTTTGCTCGCGAATAACTTTCAGACCATTATTCATGATGAAAATCAATTGGCTGCACTTGAAAGTGCCACGTTGGATGCACCGATAGCGTGTTGGTTAAAAATTAATACAGGGATGCACCGTTTAGGGATTGCACCATCACAATTTGAATCGTTTTATCATCGTTTAAAAGCAAGTGACAATGCACGTGATGATATTAAATTAATGACGCATTTTTCGTGTGCTGATGATGTAAACGATGAGAAAACCACCCAGCAAATAGCGTTATTTGATTCATTAACAGATGGCAAAGCTCAGCAGCACTGTTTAGCAAACTCAGCGGGTATTTTAGCATGGCCGCATGGGCATGGTGATTGGGTTCGCCCAGGGTTAATGCTTTATGGTGTCTCGCCGATGCTAAATGGCGTGGGTAAAGAACACGGTTTAGCGCCAGTGATGCGTTTAACAACACGCGTCATTGCGATTCGCGATGTTGATGCGCATCAATGTGTTGGTTACGGAGGCCGTTGGTGCAGTGATAAGCCAACCAAGCTTGCGGTTGTCGCGATGGGATATGGTGATGGCTATCCTCGCCATGCACGACAAGGCACACCGGTGATCATTAAATCACAACGCTATGGTATTGTCGGCACCGTCGCGATGGATATGATAACAGTTGATATTGGCGATAATGGCGACAATATTCAAGTGGGTGACGAAGTAATCATGTGGGGCCCAGAGCTGCCTGTCGAAGAAATAGCGCAGTGTGCTAGTACCATACCTTACGAGCTACTGTGTAATATTACTCCGCGAGTCAGCTATGAGTATCAAGAGTAACGAGGCACGTTACTCTTTAATAAAATAGATGTCGCTAAAGCCCATTTTTGCAAACTCTTGGTCACGAAAATTACGCACTGCCGCAGAGCCTTTTGAGGTCATTTCTATTTGTTGTTCCATCTTTAAATAATTGCTTAAGTCAATTCCCTCAGCTGCCGCAATGGCGTGGTACATGTCGCGGTACTTGTCTTTAGAAAAGTTGATTTCGCGAGGTTGGTTTTTAAATGTGTATGTAATGCGGCGTGCCATAATGACTCCTCTTAATTTATAGGGCTGATTTTACACTAAATACGAGCCTTAGCCATGACTTGTCGCTATAAGCGGGTTACAATGCGACACTGTTAAAAAACTCGGTAGCTTAAAATGAAACTTTCTGTAGAGATTAGTAAATACCCACTTCATCAAGATTACATTCCATTTATTAAAGGCTTTATTGACCGCGTAAACAGCTATGATGGCCTTAAAGTGATTACTAATACGCTATCTACACAAATTTTTGGTGATTACGACTTAGTCATGTCTGTACTTAACACTGAAATTAAGCGCTCTTATGAAGAGTTTGGTAAAGCAATTTTTGTTTGTAAATTTTTACACGGTGATTTGTCGCCAAGCGATGATTAAGTAATCGATAACGACGGCGTGATATGGAATTTTTAACCGAAACTTTCTCTGGCTTTACGGCAATGTCGCACTGGGAATATATTGCAGTGGCGTTGTCGATGGCGTACTTGTTGCTCGCGATTAAAGAGAGCTTATGGTGTTGGCCTGCCGCGTTTGCAAGCACCTTTATTTACACCGTAATGTACTGGAATGGCGCACTATTGATGGAGTCGCTGCTTAACTTATACTACATGTACATGGCTGTGTATGGGTGGGTAATTTGGCGACGAGGTTTAAACCATAAAGACCGGTTGCCGATTGTTTCGTGGTCATTAAAAAAGCATGTCGTGATCTTATTTACTACCTCATTAGCCTCGGTGGTGATTGGTTTCATCATGACCAATTACACGCATGCAGATTTTGCATATTTAGACAGCTTTACCACCTCTTTTGCTGTGGTTACAACCTACCTTGTCGCCAAAAAAGTTCTTGAAAATTGGCTATACTGGATTGTTATAGATGCGGCTTCCATGTATTTGTACTTTGAAAAAGGGTATTACCCGACCTTGGTGCTGTTTGTGTTTTATACCATTATGGCAGCGTGGGGGTTTAAAACCTGGTATGAAGAGTATGAGCAACATCAAGCTAAGCCATTAGCTCAACTTTAAATGAAAACAGAACAACAAATAAACGCGCTATTTTCGCGTTTTGATCCCGCGTTAACGATTACGTCAATCAGTCCATTGGTTGAAGGGTTAAGTAACGATAATTACTTAGTAAAAACAGCGACCAATAGCTATTTGGTAAAACATTATCGCGACCATTGGCCTGCACTAGGCTTGGCTGCTCAAACACATTTTGCTAAACAAAGTTGCTGCCCAGCGCCTCTTTGGCTAGAACAAGCCACAGACACGGCTATTTTCGATTATGTTGAAGGTCGTATTGCCAGCGGCGATTTTTGTGACAGTTTACTGCCAGATTTAGTCAATCTGCACCAGTATCCCTTGCTCACAGAGCCAATGGACATCGCTTATGAAATTAATTGTTATCAACACACCACTCGCTACCAACAGCATCTTACATTAATAGAAGAGTCACTCGCTTATATTGCTAGTGCACCAAAAGATATGGGCTTTTGCCATAATGATTTGGTTAAAGAAAATATCATTGTGAATAATAGCGGTATGTTTTTAATCGACTTCGAATATGCCAAAAGTAATGATGTTTATTTTGACTTGGCAGCCTTAGTGGTCAGTTTTCAGCTGAATACTGAACAACAGCAAGCTTTGCTTGAACAATACCGAACACTTATATCAGCCCACCACGAATTTACCCTTTCGCTCAACAAGCTGGCGGCATTTCAGGGGCTATTTTTATTATTGTGTATTTGTTGGTACGAGCAACGAGGGGCAATGGATAAAGTGGCGCCACTGCTTGTGCAGCTTCACCACTTCATTAAACAGCAAAAACGCTAAAGGCCACCAATTCGCTCGGCAAGCTCTTTGTATTTTTTTACATCATCGTGTTCGAACAAAGGCTCACCTTTGTCATCTTGTGATTTCGAGATCAGTAAATGTTCGCGAGCAAGTCGTTTCACGCGTTCTACTTTTACACCTAAAAATTCTGCAACTTGCTCTGTTGACATTAAACTCATGATCAAATTCCCACCTTGTTATTAATTTTATAAGTATACGTTAATACCGTGGTTCTGCCTTAATGTGAAGTGTTTTAATGAAAATTGCTGAATTTATAAGCATGTAAGTGTTCAATGCTAGCATTTATAGCAAGATGCCATTATCATTGCCGGGTTGTCATGCTGATATCGCGAGTTGGTACTGACAACGACAAATGTGCTCTCGTGGTGAAATGGATATCACGTGGCCCTCCGGAGGCTGAGTTGCAGGTTCGATCCCTGCCGAGAGCGCCATTTGCTCCTTCTTTTGTTATTTTCTACACTGTTTATATCCTTTTTATTTTCATGATTTTAAAACATGACTTATCAACCCATTGCATGTGGTGATTACGACCAATTCGAATTGTGGTGTATGCACTCAACAGAATTACAGATTACATTGCACTCAGGCGAGCAAGTAAATGGCAAAGCGATTAACTTACAGATTATAAGTCCTGAAGGTGAGCACTTAATTTTGAGCACAAAAAAAGGCGAACACGCCGTTCGCCTTGATTTAATCAAATCTGCTGAGCCACGCTAAGGTAGGCTTATAACCACTTTTTATTCTTAAAGTAGATACCAATACCAACGGTAAGGACCACTAAGAAGATTAAAAATAGGCTAAATGCATACGGACTTTCCGTGCCCGGAATGCCGCCCACATTGACACCAAGTAAGCCCGTTAAGAAGCCTAATGGTAAAAACAATGCTGCAACGACCGACATCACATACATACGCTGATTCAGTTGTTCAGACACTTGGTTAGCAATAGTCTGTTGAATAATTTGTGCACGTTCAATTGAGCTGTCTAGCTCTTCTAAAAAGCGAATCAACATATTGGTTGTTTCGTTTAAACGGGCTTTGTCGTCTTCATCTAACCACTTGTATTTGTTGTTTAACAACGTAATAAGGGCCTCTTTTTGTGGCCTTAAATAGCGTTTTAGGGCGATGGTCTGACGGCGCATTTGTGCTAAAGCTTGGTTATCAAAACCTTTGCTTGGCTCATCAATTTCGTCTTCAAATATATCCAACGTGTCATCAAGGCTATCAATGACCCCTTGCATACGCGATGTAAGATTTTGTGCTAATTGACACACGAGCTCTGAAATTGAACATGGACCGTTACTGTCATCAAATGTTGCAACAACATCTTGCACTGAGAGTAAACGGCGTTTGCGGGTTGTGATAATAACGTTTTCGTTTATAAATAAGCGCAAAGACACCATGTCTTCAGGGCTTTGTGCGGGATTTAAATTAACGCCACGTAAAAAGAGCATCGAACCGTTGGTTACTTTTGTTAGGCGTGGACGCGTCTCATCCGCAATCAGGGATGCTAATTCATAGTCAGTCAGTAAATTACTGTCAGCAAGCCACTTTACAGCGTCAGCTTGGCTGTAATCCATATGAACCCAAAGTTTTCCATGTTCGGGTTGCCAATTCTCCAGCTCGGTACTATTGTCAATAGCACGTGCACCGCCTTGCTCGTCTAAAATTAAGACATGAAGTAACCCATTGATCATATTGAACTCTCATTTTACAAATAGTGCGATATAGTTGAGTATATACATTAGTATAGTCAAGACTATATTAATGAAATCGATTTATCGATGAGATGAATATATTTTGTTGGTGTTTCTAGCTCTGTAGCGTATAAGACACTTTTTTATAGAGGGCACATTAATGAGTGCAAAAATTATCGTTGGCTGGCGCGAATGGCTAAGCCTTCCTGATTTAGGAATTGATAAAATCAAAGCAAAAGTGGACACGGGGGCGCGTACATCGTGTATTCATGCTTTTGATATTGAAGAGTTTTCAGAAAATGGCGAAAACTGGGTGAAATTCACAACCCAGCCTCTGCAGGATGATGTGGATACTGTGGTCCACTGTCGTGCAAAAGTGATGGAGCGTAAGTATGTGACCAGTTCAAGTGGTCAAAGAGAGCTTCGTTACTTTATAGAAACAACGTTAGTCGCAGGAAGCCAAAGCTGGCCCGTTAGAGTGACTTTAAGTAACCGTTCAACAATGAAGTTTAGAATGTTGTTAGGGCGTACAGCAATGGAAAATCGCATAGTCGTCGATCCGGCTTTATCTCATTTATTATAAAAGGCGCTCATAGCACGCTCAGTGTGTGAGTTTGTCAGTAAAGGTTTTAACTATGAAACTTGGTATTTTATCTCGCAACCAAAACTTATATTCAACACGTCGCTTAATTGAAGCAGCTGAGCAACGTGGTCATGAAGTAAAAGTGATTGATGCATTGCGTTGTTATATGAACATTAATTCTGATCAACCAGAAATTCATTACCGCGGCGAAAATTTAAAAGATTTTGATGCTATTGTTCCGCGTATTGGCTCGTCAGTGACTTTCTATGGGTGTGCAGTATTACGTCAATTTGAAATGATGGGCGTGTTCCCTGTAAATGAATCAGTGGCTATTTCACGCTCTCGCGATAAATTACGTTCATTACAGCTATTATCGCGTAAAGGTGTAGGTATGCCTGTCACAGGGTTTGCAAGCAAGCCTGATGATGTTAAAGACTTACTAAGCATGGTTGGTGGTACACCGGTGGTTATTAAGTTACTAGAGGGTACACAAGGCATTGGTGTTGTGTTAGCCGAAACGCGCAAAGCGGCAGAAAGTGTAATCGAAGCTTTCATGGGCTTAAAAGCGAACATCATGGTGCAAGAGTACATCAAGGAAGCAGGCGGTGCAGACATTCGCTGTTTCGTTTTGGGCGATAAAGTAATCGCAGCGATGAAGCGTCAAGCACAAGAAGGTGAGTTCCGCTCTAACTTACACCGTGGCGGCAGTGCGACATTGGTTCGCATTACCCCTGAAGAAAGAAAAACAGCCGTTGCTGCAGCAAAAGCAATGGGCTTAAACGTAGCGGGCGTTGATTTACTTCGCTCAGCACGAGGACCATTGGTGATGGAAGTTAACTCATCGCCGGGTCTTGAAGGTATCGAAGTGGCTACGGGTAAAGATATTGCAGGCATGATTGTTGATTTTATTGAAAAAAATGCAGCAACGAAAAGAACTGCAACACGTGGTAAAGGCTAAGATTTACAAGCGCTCTAGTAAAAGGAAAAGTGCGTGGCAAAGGTTAAGAAAAATACTCCGTTTTCAATTTTAGGTGATACGGTTGGTGTGGGTGAACGTAAAACGTTTTCGATTGAAGCAGCAAAGCTTTATACCCACTCACCGCTTAATATTCCAATTGAAGTCGTTAATGGGGTCCAGCAAGGGCCTGTGTTAATGGTATGCGCGGCAATTCATGGTGATGAGCTCAATGGTGTTGAGGTTGTAAGGCAATTGCTCGCAAAAATTGAGCCTGAACAATTACGCGGCACAATTATAGCGGTGCCAATAGTGAATGTATTTGGCTTTATCCATAAGTCGCGTTATTTACCTGACCGTCGTGATATGAATCGCAGTTTTCCGGGTTCAACACGGGGGTCATTAGCTGGGCGAATGGCGAATGCCTTTTTCTCGCAGGTGGCAATGCACTGTACGCACATTATTGATTTGCACACTGGTGCGATTCATCGTACTAACTTACCGCAAATTAGGGCTAACTTAAGTGATCCTGATACCGCGGCTATGGCAAAAGCATTTGGTACACCAGCGGTGATAGACGCCTCATTACGCAATGGCTCTTTACGCAGTGAAGCGGCTAATTTAGGTATCCCAGTGATAACCTACGAAGCGGGTGAAGCGCTGCGATTCGACCCCATTGCGATTGCAGCCGGTGTGCAAGGCGTTGATTATGTTATGCGTCATTTAAAAATGGTGCGTGGTAAGCGGGCGAAAAAACTCCCAGAGCCGGTGATTGCAAGTTCAACAAGTTGGGTGCGTGCAGAGGTTGATGGTATTGTCCGTGCGCAAGTATCCCTTGGTGAGCGCGTCATGAAAGGGCAAGTGCTCGCTTATATCAGCAGTCCACTTGGTGATGCTGAGCTTGAGCTATTAGCGCCACGAAGTGGCATTGTAATTGGCCAGCAAACCATGCCGCTTGTAAATGAGGGCGATGCGGTATTCCATCTTGCTTACTTTGCGCATGCGAATAGCTTGGTAGAGCAACAGCTAGAAACCTTTATTGACGAAATAAGCGATATTGAAGACGAGCTTAAAACGGCTGAACTCAATAATTAGTTGCTGACATCGTCAATACATAAAATAAAAGCCGCATTTGCGGCTTTATTTTTTGGGTCCCAGAATACGCTTTGTTGATTGCGTTTTACTCGGAGTCGGGGCTTTATTGAGCACCATTACTGGGCGAGTAACAAAAATATTATTGGGGTAAATAACCTTGTGACCATCGACATGCTCAAGCACCACGTTCATCAAGCCCATTTCAATGATACGTCCCTCTAAAAAGTTCGCGCCATCGATGACACGTATCCAATAGCCCACACGACAGTCGTTTTGAATGAACATTAATAAAAAGGCGGTTAAATTACTCAATAACGACCACGCTGCGAATAGGGCGACACCTAACATAGCAAATAGTGATGAACCTAAAACTAATAAACCGCGCAGCTCAATGCCCCAAAATACTAACACTAGGCACAGCATTACAATGGCGAGAATAATATTTAGTAGCAGTTCTGCACGATAAACACGATGAGGATCTGCTTTACCTTTGATGGCTTTTAACAGCAGTTTCTTTGTGGTTTTTCTTAGTAATGGGTAAAGTAAAATCGCGATAATCGTCACGATTAAATGGTATTGCTCGTTAAAGAGTGTTTCGAAGTCCAAGGGGGATCCTACATTAATGTTAAGCGTCGAGATTTTAGCTCTTTACTAACCGAATAACACTATCTTAGAAAGTATTTTTAACGGTGACAAGCCATTGCACAGAATCAATGTCGCTGTCCTTTTTGTTGATTGGCGCAGCAATATCGAGGTGAATGACTGTTCCGGCATTTGCTCGACTGGGTGCTAACCGTAAGCCAACACCGATATTTTGCAGTACATTACCATTCGTGCCGTTATCTTTGTCGTTATACCAAGCGCGGCCGATGTCGTAAAAAGCCGCGCCACCGACTTTAAATAGTTGCAGTAAGTCATATTCCCAATAATAGCGTTTTTCGAGACTTACTAAAAAGCTACGATCGCCAATTTGATAATCAAGCGGGTAGCCACGTAAACCATTTTCGCCGCCAAGGGTGAGTTGTTTATCGGCTGTTAGGTTTTTGGCATATTGCAGGCGCACTTTGGCATACCAGCTTTGTTGTAAACTGGTATTCAAATAGTATTGTACTTGGCTACTGGTTATGAGATTTTCGACATCGCCTTGTTCTTCGTTCCAATAACCATCTATATCAGCTTTAAAGCGCCATAGCTGATTATCTCCGCTGTAATGGGCTTTTGACAGAGACAAAGAGTAAATAGTCCGGCTGGCATCATCGCTAAAATCTTTACTTGAATAACCCAGTAATGCTTGAATATTCCAGCCAAGATTTAGGTCTTCAGTACGATAAATACTGTCGAAATTTCTTACTTTTACATAATGGTCTTCGAACCATTGCGCACTGATGAACGGGTAACTTAGGCTGCGATCATCTGCGATAGGTAACTGGGTGGCAGCAATGGCTTTAAAGGTGTCTTCACGGTTTTCTATCCCTAAACTGATTCGTTGTGTCCAGCTTCGGGCAAGTTGACTTGAATGTCCAAAGTAAGCGCGATTGAGGGTGGTTTTTTGCTCGAACTCACTGACAACTTCGCCGCGATAATAAAGTGGCTCACGGCGCTGGTCTGAGTAACTGGTTGCACCGTAACTGTAAGGAGTATCAATTGAGTAGAATGGGTAACTAACATCGATGTAATGGCGTTTACCATCATCGTTATCTGAATATTCGAGTCGACCACGGTAGCGACTCGAAAAGATATTAGGGTCATCGTATACAAATAAATACCCGGTGCGGTCTGCATCGTGCGTACGCGAGAACGACACCCGTTTACCCCAGCCTAAAAAGTTTGATTCACGAAAGCCTATACTTGATTCGTTTTCACCGCCGCTGCGACTAAAGCTGATTTCGGGCAGCAAAGTCCACAAGTCACGCGTAACGACTTTAACATTCACGTTGCCGTCGCAATCGAGTTCAGCATGAATGCGTGCATCGTATAAATAACCTTGTTTACGCAAGAGTCGTTCTGATTCTAGTAACTTACGAGGTTGATAAATATCCCCCTCTGAAAACAGCAGTACACTGTGAATCACTTCGGGTTCGGTTGTCATATGAGCACGATTCGCAAAGCGAAATAACGCGTTGTTTTCTTCTTCAAGTGCGGTATTGAAGACATTGAGCTGTTCAAGCTTAATGGAAGTGATTTTGCGGTTATCGGCGGCTTCGGGGAGGGGATTGTCAGTATCGAGCTGGCGACGTAAGTTGTTGTCTTGCGTTTTAAGAGTGCGTTGGTTGTGACAGTAGTTATTATTGTCAGCGAGTACCTGCTCTGCATAGGCATGCGATGTTACGCTAAGTAACACCATTGGTAAAATCTGAGCAACAAAGTGCGACTGCTTAAATCCCATTTACACCCTTAGTTGTTTATTTGCTATGCAACTACTACATACTAAGCGTGAGAAAAAGTCTAGCTTATTATTGTAACTGCATGACTAAATACTGATGAAGTTTTGGCAAAACACTCGCTGCTTCAACGCCTTCAGCGTTTATCCAAACACTTTCGCTATAATGTTCAAAGTTTAGATTAAAACTATGATCTGTAAAGTGAAACCTTAACTGATGACGATCGGCACCGGCATCAAAGTCTGCAATTTTAATTGCGGGGGCGTGCAAAAAGAGGGTAGCCCACAGTTCAAAATCTTCATCGTTAGGCAGGTCGCGTGAGTTAATGACAATTATTTCATACTCGGCGTCATAAATAAGGTTAGTCATTGTAATCCTAGTGGGCGGCGAGGTAGTCGCGAATGGTGTTTAAAAAAGGAGAACCGTACTTGTTTAGCTTCGTAAACCCCACGCCTGATACTTTTAAAAATTCGCTATCATTGGTCGGCATGAGCTGTGCCATTTCAGCCAACGTTTTATCATTGAAAACGACATACGGAGGAACGTCATCCGCATCAGCCAACTCCTTACGCAGAGCTCGTAATCTAGCAAACAGCTTTTTGTCGTAATTAAATTGCGCGAGTTTATCTTGATAAACGTGTTTGGCTTGTAAGCGTGGCTCGGCTAATTGCAGGGCGTATTCACTTTTAAGTACTGCACGAGCTGCTTCGGTTAAGCGCAGTGAAGAGCCCTGAGTTATATCTTGGCTTAATAAGCCTTGGTGAATAAGCTGCCTTAAAATGCTTAGCCAAAACTCCACACTGTGATCTTTGCCTATACCGTAAGTGCTCAGCTGGTGGTGATTATTATCGCGGATACGGCTGGTATTTGCCCCGCGCAGCAATTCAACAATATAACCAATACCAAAACGCTGCTCTGCACGATATACGCACGAGAGTGCTTGTTGCGCGACCAACGTGCCGTCAAAGCTTGTCGGTGGATTTAAGCAAATATCGCAGTTGCCACAGGTTTCACGTTTGTACTCGCTAAAATAGTTGAGCAGGATTTGTCTGCGACATGTTTGGGCTTCAGCAAAGCTGGCCATCGCATTAAAGCGTTGCTCTTCTACTCGGCGGCGTTGCTCATCTTCGATATCTTCAAAAAAGCGACGAACGCGTCCTATGTCGGCCGGATCAAAATACATTATCGCTTCAGCGGCTAAGCCATCACGACCAGCACGGCCTGTTTCTTGGTAGTAAGCTTCAACACTTTTAGGAATATCGTAATGCACAACAAAGCGTACATTAGGTTTATTAATTCCCATACCAAAGGCAACCGTTGCTACTACAATTTGAATATCGTCACGGGCAAAACCTGACTGCACAAATTGTCGTTGTTCGTTACTCATCCCCGCATGATAAGCCGCGGCATTAAAGCCTGCATCAGCGAGTTTTTCGGCAACATCATCAACACGTTTACGGCTGGTGCAGTAAATTATTCCACTTTGGTTTTGCTGCTCTTTTAAATAACGCAGCAGCTGCACCATGGGTTTGAATTTTTCTTCGATGGTGTAACGAATATTGGGCCTATCAAAGCTGCCTGTGTGTACGTAAGGCTGATTAAGCTGTAGCTGCTCAATAATATCGTAACGTGTCGCTTTATCGGCTGTGGCAGTTAATGCCATCATCGGAACATGCATAAAGCGCTGTTTTAGCTCATTAAGCCGACAATAGTGAGGCCTAAAATCATGTCCCCAATGCGAGACACAGTGCGCTTCATCAATAGCAAACAGAGCAAGTTTTAGGTGACTAAGGCGCTCTAAAAATTCGTGCTGTAAGACTTTTTCAGGTGCGACGTACAACAGCTTTATTTGCCCGTAATGCAGTTGCTGGTACACCGCTTGCTGCTCTTCGAATGGCAGACTGTTGTTAATATAAGCGGCCTGAACGCCCAGTGCTTTGAGTTGTGCAACTTGGTCTTGCATTAATGAAATAAGCGGCGAAATGACGACAGTGACACCATCAAGGATCAAGGCGGGTACTTGATAGCAAAGTGATTTTCCCCCACCTGTTGGTAACAAGACGAGCGAGTCTTGTCCGTCAAGCGCTGCGGCTATAATCGCTTCTTGACCATCACGAAAATCCTTGTAACCAAACACTTGTTTGAGTACGGCTTGTGGTGATCGAACGGGGGTGTTAGTCATTGCGGTATTGGTATTCATCGCCGAGCATTTTAGTGTTTTTTTTGGATGATGTCTGTAGCAATATACCTAAACGACCTCAATATGCAGAATTCAGCGTTTCACAGGTGCTTAATATCAAGGCGTTACTTTGCAACAATGGCAGTCCCTTTTAAGAAGTAACAACGATGAAAGTAAGTGCCTGTAGAGCGCCCAAAGGGTTGGTTTAAAAGCGATTTATACTGCGTTATTGATTTTAACAATAGAACCACTATTACTTGCAATCAATGTCTTGCCTAAATCGCTTTTAATTCTAACTAGAACTCGCATCTTGAGGTGGTTTGGGTATACATGGGTTTATTTGCCGCGTTTTAGTTGCGCCAGTAAATAGGCGGCGTAAAATAGTGTTTTTAATCTATAAAGCCTGACTTATGCCTACCAATCTTGAACAGCGAAAAGGGGTTATTTTCGCATGTTTAGCGTTTTTTATGTGGGGCTTAGCACCCATTTATTTTAAACTTTTACAGAATATATCTGCCTTTGAAATCTTGATGCACCGTGTTATTTGGTCGGTGTTATTTTTGTTGATCATTATTGCTGCACGCCATCAATGGCAGCGCATTCGCGTTGTATTAGGTCAGCCTAAGTTGCTCCTAATGCTGGTGGTAACGGCCAGTTTGCTTGGCTTTAACTGGGGCTTGTTTATTTGGGCGGTAAACAATAACCACATGCTCGATGCGAGTTTGGGTTATTACATAAACCCACTTTTAAATGTGTTGTTAGGTATGCTGTTTTTAGGTGAGCGACTGCGTAAATGGCAAGGCGTAGCCGTTGGCCTTGCATTATGCGGTGTATTATTACAATTGCTCAGCTTTGGCTCTTTTCCAATCGTGGCTTTTTCTTTGGCAGGCTCGTTCGCTATCTATGGCTTACTGCGTAAAAAGCTGCCTATCGAATCGCTGCCAGGGTTATTACTTGAAGCGTTAATTTTACTGCCTGTTGCTCTGGTTTACTGGTGGTTAATGGTGCCCACAGCCAGTTCTGATTTTACTGCCAATGATTGGCATATCAATCTGTTACTTATTAGTGCAGGTGTGGTGACCACGTTGCCTTTGCTGTGTTTTACAGGCGCTGCTAAACGTTTGCAGTACAGTACATTGGGCTTTTTTCAGTATATTGGTCCAAGTTTAATGTTTGTGCTTGCAGTGGCATTTTATGGCGAAGTATTTGATGCTGAAAGGGTGATAACGTTTGCGTGTATATGGAGCGCGCTGGCTTTGTTCAGTTGGGATTCGTACCGTCAAAGCCGTAAGCAGCGTAAAGCATCATTAAAAGCAGTGACTAAACCTATTTAATATCAGCTCACTAACTTGTTACGGCCAGTCTCTTTGGCTTGATAGAGTTTTAAATCGGCCTGTTTTATCAGTTCATCAATGCTGTAAACAGGCCCATTATGAAATCCGATAGATAGCGTAAATGTAATGTTGTCACGACTAAATTCCGCGCTGTGTTTTTCGATGAAATGGCGAAATTTTTCTAATCGTTGCTGTGCTTGTTGCGGATCATTATCAGCAAAAAAGACAGCAAACTCTTCTCCGCCTAAGCGTCCGACTAAATTATCTTTAAAGTACTTAAGTAGGCACCGTGACAGGCATTTGAGTACATCATCACCTGAGTCATGACCGTACTTGTCGTTAATTGATTTAAAGTAATCGATATCAATCATGCCGAGTGAGACCGATTTTTTTGCCGCGTGTGCCGCTTTTAAATGCTGACTCGCCTCGCCAAAGAAATAGCGGCGGTTAGGCAATGATGTTAGGTAGTCGGTATTCGCTTGTAAGCGAATCGTTTTAATATTTTCTAACATGTCGACGTTTTGGCTTAAGCGACAATAAAACTCTTCGTTATTAAAGGGCTTACTTAAATAATCGTCAGCGCCAGACTTTAAAAAACGCGTTGATAAATGCAAGGTATCTTGTGCTGAAATACCAATTATGGCTTTTTCGTCATTGTTATACAGACGACGAATTTCGACACAGAGCTGATCGCCATTCATATTAGGCATTTCGTTATCAGTAATGATCACAGAGATTGAGGGGTTTTCTGCTAAGACTCGCAGTGCATCTACGCCATCTACCGCTTCAATAACTTGGTACTTATGTCGTGCGAGTAGATTACAAATGTGACGGCGAGTTGCGGGGGAGTCATCAACCACTAAAACCAATATTTGTTCATTACGCGGTAGGCGAGTCAGTTGTTTTTCTAAGTATTGATAGGCTTGTTTATTTTCTTTGGTGATGTAATCAATGATAGGATGCTTTTCGACCGTGTTTCGGGTTTTTTCGTCTAAATTGCCGGTCATAACGATGGTAGGAATGTCGGCATCGACGCTGCAGGGGATGGCTTCACCGTTGGGTGCATCTGGAAGGATAAAATCAACAACGGCGCAAAAATAGTTATTTTCAGCAATAAGTTGTTTAGCTTCAGCTAACGATGTTGCAATGTCTGCTTCAAACCCTACTTTATGCGCGATATGCTTTTGCACTCGCGCAATAGTAGGTGCATCTTCAATGATTAATATTTTTCTGGTCACGTTTTACCTTGTAATAACTTTATCGCGTAGCGTAAGTTATTACATGTTGTAACTCTAAAAAGTTAAAAAAGCAACTTGCTTACAAACTATCCGACTCAGAATAATAATCAACGCTTTGTGGTGTCGGGCTCGCGATACGAGAACGACCGAACAAAGTATGAAACTTAGTTTTGCAGGTAGTTTGTTTTAGGTATTTTATCCAAGCGCGCTCAATTGGGTTGGTTGCTTCTAGGTTACCTGTGACTACTTGCACAAATTGAGTTTGAAATTCATTTTGTGGTTCTAGGGTTTTGTTGTATAAACCCTTTAGTACAACACCATGCTGTTCGAGAATGTCGGCTTCTAGCAAAGTGAAGTGACCACTACGACCAAAACCGCGTGGGAAGTTTTGATCATCATAAAATTGACGTTGGCTTACGAATGCCTGACGAAGTGATGAAATGTCATTGCTCATGGCTGTATCCTCATACCCTATTTTCTTGCAGGAGTATGGATCAAGTTGTCGATTTTATTAAACAAGTTATTTTTATCGTAAGGGTAAAAAATGGATATCGATTTATTAAAGACCTTTGTTGAAGTGGTGCGCACACGTCACTTTGGTAAGGCAGCTGAAAACCTGTACATTACCCAGTCTGCTGTGAGTTTTCGGATCCGTCAATTAGAGCAAGGTTTAGGCGTTAATTTATTTATTCGTCAGCGTAATAATATACAGCTAACAGCGCCGGGTGAACGACTCTTACCTCACGCACAAATGATTATCACCGGCATGCAAAGGGCTAAAGTCGATGTGGCACTTGCTGATAATATGCATAAGCAAATTAGTTTAGCAGGCACTCCGAATATTTGGGATGCTTTTTTACAGTTTGGGATCACGAATATTGTCTCGGCAATGCCGGGAGTTTCATTGGTTGCTGAAGTGAAGGCGCAGCAAGAGAGCACGCGTTTATTACTTGAGCGCACACTCGATTTAGCCGTGCTGTTCGATCCCCCTAAAGTAGATGAGTTAATTGTTGAGCGTATTTGTGAATTGCCGATCATTCCGGTGAGTGCATACGAAACAGCAAACAGTGAGAACTTTTTTGATAACCAGTATGTGTATGTAGACTGGGGCACCTCGTTTTCGTTATGGCATGCTCGTGAGTTTAATGGTCACGCTCCTCCTTATTTTAGAACCAGCACAGGGCGTATTGCCTTAGACTTAATTTTGAAGTGTGGCGGTAGTGCCTTTATTCCTCAGTTATTAGTCGAGGAGCAGCTTAAAGCGGGTGAGCTATATCATGTTGAAGATGTGGCGCATACCTCGCGAGATGTGTTTGTTGCCTACCACAGAGATAATGAACAAACGCCACTATTAGAGAAATTGGTGACTTTATTGACTGAATTAAAAATTAAAGCTTAAAAAATTTTAAACGATGCTTTAAATAAAATTTTATTTTGCAGTAGTAAGTTACGTTTTTATTTCAGAAATAATTACATTTCATGAAGGTAAATTTACGATTTTATTTCAATTGTCATTTTTCTGTCATTTTTCGCTGGCAAACTGCCCGCATTGAAACACGAGCACGTGTTTTTGTTGCGATTATTGAGGAAACGACATGAAATTTGCAAAGTCTAGCTTATTCTTAGCTTTATTTGGTGGTTTATCTTTTTCAGCATTAGCGGATGTTGATGTGTATGGTAAAGCAAACGTGACTGTTCAATCATCTGACGATGGTGAAGGGTCTTTCACTGAAATCAAAAGCAATAACTCACGTTTTGGCCTGAAAGGCTCTGAAAAAATAACTGAAGGCTTAGAAGCTGTTTATAAACTAGAGTTTGGTGTTGACGTATCTGACGCTGATTCAAAAGGCGACAATGATGACAACATCACTGCACGTAACCAATACGTAGGTGTTAAAGGTGGCTTTGGTCAGGTTGTGATTGGTCGTAACGATACAGCAATGAAGCTATCTCAAGGCAAAATTGATTTATTCAATGACCTTGAAGGCGATATTAAAAATGTATTTAAAGGTGAAAACCGTTTAGGTAATACGATTTCTTACGCATCTAACGATTTCAGTGGCTTTAAAGTGCTTGCAACCTATATTGCAGAAGATGATGTTGATGCAGATAACGGTTATTCACTTGCAGTTACTTACGGTGACGCTCAATTAAAAGACAGCAAACTGTATGCCTCTGTTGCAGCAGATAGTGAAGTGAAAGGCTACGATATTGTACGTGCAACCGTACAAGGTAAAGTCGGCGACTTTAAACTAGGTGCTATGTACCAAACACAAGAGAAAGTGGATGGCAGCGCAGAAGCGGATGGTTACTTGGTGAATGCGGCGTATAAAATGAATAGCAACACGTTCAAAGTTCAATACCAAGTGATTGATTTTGATGAAGGCGATAAGAAAACGGCTATCTCTGCTGGTGTTGATCACACGCTTAGCAAAAACACCAAAGTATTTGGTTTCTACTCAACATTTGATATGGACAATCAAGTGGATCAAGATTACCTAGGCGTTGGTATTGAATACAAATTCTAACCGTTCACACGGATAACTCCCTTATTTTAAGCCCTGCATTGATGCGGGGCTTTTTTATGCGAGCGCGTAATCTGATTTGCCTGCTAACCAACGTGTAATTAGCTTGTTTGATTGCTCTGGGTAATCGGTTAACATTTTAAAGGCAATAGGTCTGACATGGGCCAGCGTTTGTTTGTCGCGATTAAGATCGGCGATTTTAAATTCGGCTAAACCGGTTTGCTTGGTGCCGAGCACTTCACCTGGACCACGGATTTCAAGATCTCTTTCGGCAATAACAAAGCCGTCATTACTTTCGCGTAATACACCTAAGCGTTTTTGTGCTGTTGCAGATAAAGGCGCGTGATAAAGAAGTACACAGTGCGATGCTATCGCTCCTCGACCAACACGGCCTCTTAATTGATGTAATTGCGCAAGTCCTAAGCGTTCGGGGTTTTCAATGATAATCAGGCTGGCATTCGGCACATCAACACCTACTTCAATCACCGTTGTCGCGACTAATACATGAATATTACCCGCTTTAAACTCACTCATAATCGCTTGCTTTTCAGCGGCTTTCATTCGGCCATGTACTAAGCCGACATTTAGCTCGGGCAGGGCTTCTTTTAATTGTGCTGCGCTGTCCTCTGCTGCTTGGCACTGCAATACCTCAGACTCGTCAATAAGCGTACAAACCCAATACACTTGACGGCCTTGTGCTGTGCAGGCTGTTCTGACTCGTTGAATGATTTCATCACGGCGAGTATCTGGAATGGCAACGGTTGTGATAGGTGTTCGACCTGGCGGTAATTCATCAATCACAGAGGTTTCTAAGTCTGCATACGCGGTCATAGCCAACGTGCGTGGGATAGGTGTGGCTGTCATAACCAGTTGGTGGGGATAACAGTCGCCAAAACGCCCTTTTTCACGCAGTGATAATCGTTGGTGCACACCAAAGCGATGTTGCTCATCAATAATGATTAAGACAAGGTTATTAAATTCGACCTGCTCTTGGAACAGCGCATGAGTGCCAACAATCATTTGCGCCTCACCCGAGGCTATTTTTTCAAGTGTGGCGGTGCGCTCTTTTCCTTTACTTTTGCCTCCAAGCCATGCGACTTCAATGCCCAAGTTGTTAAACCATTGGCTAAAGTTGATACCATGCTGCTCAGAAAGAATTTCGGTCGGAGCCATTAAGGCAACTTGGTAGCCTTCGCTAATTGCTGTTAGCGCACTGAGTGCGGCAACAAGGGTTTTTCCTGAGCCTACATCACCTTGAACAAGGCGCATCATTGGGAAAGGGTGTTGAAGATCGCCCTTGATCTCAGCCACAACTCGGCTTTGTGCCGTGGTAGGACTAAATGCCAGTGTCGACAAAAACTCTGTCTCTAGCGGGTTATGAGGCTTTAATGCAATAGCTTTTACACTTTGGCCTTTTTGGCGTAGCTTCAACAAGCTTAAATTTTGTGCGAGCAGCTCTTCAAATACTAATCGTTGCTGAGCAGGGTGAAAGCCTTGCTCAAGCGCCGTTAAATCGACATCGTTTTGCGGGCGATGCAAGGTCAATAGTGCATCACTTAAGCGCATGCCTGTGGGTTGAAATTGTTCTGGCAGTAATTCTTCAACGGGATATTTAGCAAGTAAAGCTAAGGCTTGGTCGCTTAAAGCGCGGATAGACAGCTGCTTAAGGCCTTCAGTAACAGGGTAAACGGGTGTTAGGGTGGTGTTCGTCGGTTGTTCTGATGGCGTGTCTGACAAACTGTATTCAGGGTGGGTCATTTCAAACCCAACCCGACCACGGCGTATTTCACCAAAACAGCGAATAATTTTACCAGCGCTGAGCGCATTTTTTTGTGCCGCACTAAAATTAAAAAAACGCAGCGTTAAACGACCGGTGCCATCGTTAACTTGGCAAACCAGCATGCGTCTTTTGCCAAATGTAATTTGGCTGGTTTCAATTGTGGCCTCGACACTCACATGGCTGTGTGGCTGTAATTCACAAATGGGGTGAATGCGAGTACGGTCTTCATAGCGGTGCGGTAAATGAAACAGCATATCTTGCACTGTATGAATCCCAAGCTTAGCAAGGCGCTCGGCCATTTTGGGGCCAACGCCTTTTAATTCAGTTATCGGGTATAACGCTAAGCTACAATGACTCAATGGAGACTCAAATTATTAATTAGTAAACTTTTTTCAGTTTACTGTGAGTCGTTAGCGGCTTCAAGCGATTGCGTATGTTTTAAAATCTGCCAAAAGTCATCATCAGCGACTATTTCTCCACTTTCATCAAGCGCGGGGTAAGGCAGTTCTTTTTCGCGGCATTGCTTTGCAATAATAGGGTGGCATCCCTCAAATAAAATACGGTGTTTTATGCTGTCATCTAACATATTACGTTCATACAGGCCGGCTTCTTCGCGTTGGCGCTGTGCTTCAAACAAAATTAATGCGGCTGCAACGGATACATTGAGCGATTGCACCATCCCTTGCATTGGAATAATGATGTGTTTATCAGCATGCTCAAGTGCGCGAGGCGAAATTCCATCACGCTCTTGGCCTACAATCACAGCCGTTGGTTTGGTGTAATCAATTTCGCGAAAGTCGACCGCATCGTCACTGAGGTTAGTTGCTAAAATTTGCACTTCTGGATTATGGGCTCGCATCATCGCTACGGCGTCGTCTATGGTGCGATGCAAGTGCGTTTCTAACCAATTTTTGCTGCCACCCGAGGTGTTATTGGTTAGCCATTTTTGATTGTCAGGCCACACTGCGTGCACATGATGACAGCCTGTTGCGTCAGCAGTACGGGCAATGGCTGATAAATTATGATGCTTGTGTACTTCTTCTAAACAAACCGTTAGGTCCGTTTGGCGGCGTTCTAACACCTGTTTTACACGCTCAAAGCGAGTTGTATCCATAGTTGTGTGCTCGTTGACGGATTCTAATTGGCGCTGATTATACCCAGTATAAGGCTAGGGCACTACCGCTCTACTTATTGGGTTTTGTAACGAAATAAGCGTTTCAGTTGATTGAATGGCCTCTATGGCTTGAATTTTATTGATCAACACATCCTGTAAGTGGTCAATAGAGCGCGCCATTACTTTGATAAATATACTGTAGTTACCCGTGGTGTAGTAGGCCTCAACCACTTCTTCGAGCTCTTTTAGGTGCAGTAAGGTGTCTGGGTAATCACGGGCATTATTGAGATTAATACCAATAAAACAGCAGACATCGTAACCGAGTTGCTTTGCATTAATACTCACTTGGGTGCCTGTGATTATACCGGCTTGTTTCATTTTTTCGACGCGAACATGAATAGTGCCGGCACTGACGGCAAAGCGTTTGGCTAATTCTGCGTATGGGGTGCGTGCATTTTCCATTAATGCGTTGAGGATGTTTTTATCGAGATTATCGATTTGATAATTTTCCATGAATTAACCGAGTTGTAATTATTGATTATCTAAAATTTATAGCATTATTTTTACGATAATTGCAATGTTAAGTTCTTTTTGTTGCGGGTTATTGAAAATAATCTTCATTTGGTTGAGGATTGTTTTAACGAAGAGATTTTAGTTCTCTATAAGCAAGTAACAATAACTGGGAATGAGGCCAATTATTATGAGTTCACACTACCTGCAGCAACAGCAGCAAATTAGTAAAGTAAAACAGTTTTTTTCGAGTCAATTAGAGCAACAACTTGGCTTAGTTGAGGTGCAAGCCCCTATCTTGGCAAAAGTAGGTGATGGCATTCAAGATAACTTGAGTGGAACTGAAAATGCTGTATCGGTGGCGGTGAAAACGATTCCTGGTAGCCAGTTTGAAGTGGTGCATTCACTCGCTAAATGGAAGCGTAAAACGCTTGCCGAGTATGATTTCTCTGTCGGTGAAGGGCTTTATACTCACATGAAAGCATTACGCCCAGACGAAGAGTCATTAAGCCCGATTCATTCAGTGTATGTTGACCAATGGGACTGGGAAAAAGTGATTTGCGAAAGCACTGAACGTACTTTAGATAAACTTAAAGAAACAGTAACGTTACTTTATCAAGCGATAAAAGCGACTGAACGTTATGTTGCAAGTGAGTTTGATATCCCCCCATTTTTACCTGAAAAAATTACTTTTGTTCACAGTGAACAATTACGCCAAATGTACCCTGATTTCACTGCGAAACAGCGTGAAAAAGCGATTGCGCAGGAATACGGCGCGGTATTTTTAATTGGTATTGGGGGAGCGCTTGCAGATGGTAAAATTCATGATGTGCGTGCGCCAGATTACGACGATTGGTCGACGCAAACCTGCAGCAAGTTTGCTGGTTTAAATGGCGATATTCTAGTGTGGAACCCAGTACTTGAAGATGCGTTTGAAATTTCGTCGATGGGAATTCGTGTAAGTCCTGATGCATTGGCTACACAACTGGCGATTACGGGCGACCAAGCGCGTCTTGAATTTGATTGGCATAAAGCGTTATTAGCGAAAAAGTTCCCACAAACGATTGGTGGCGGTATTGGTCAGTCTCGTTTAGCGATGCTGCTATTACAAAAGCACCATATCGGGCAAGTGCAGGTCGGCGTGTGGCCTGAGCAGTTAAAGCAGCAAGTTGAAGGAATTCTTTAGTTTAAAGATTAATGACCCTGGTAAAAAGAGGCTTTAAGCCTCTTTTTTTTAACTTGTTTTAAACTCTACTTCAATTTTGCTTTCTTCGAGTTTGACTTTACAAGGTGGGTATTGGCGGTTAGTGAGTAACACCTTATCGAAAATATGGATCTCAACTCCCGAGTGCAATGTTTTATTAACGACGAGTTGTGCGCCTTCAAGCAGTTCATGTAAATGAAGCTCTAAGTTTGAGAGCTTTTTCTCGAGTTGCTCTGCTTGTTCACAGTAATGCATTTGTGTAGCGCCTATCTTAGCCAATAACAGCTTTTTCTTTTCAGCGTCTTTGACTTGGTCGGCTTTTTCAATGGCTTCTTGCAAGTTATCTAGCTGTGAGTCGGTTTGTGCTAGGTCTTTTAAACACTGATCGGTTTGTGCGGTGACTTGTGCGCCAGAGGCCGCGAGGTTAATAACCATTTTGGCACCTGATTCATTACCAATTTCACCTGCTATCACCATTTGTGCATCTAAAATAGTGCCCCCAAATAACTTACCTTGAGGGTTGTCTTCTTTGCCTAACTGCAGCAACTTAGCGGCTTTCATCACACAATGGCTTGATTGGCGGTCAATGATAATGTTATTCCCTTCAAGGTAGCTGTATTGACCATGAGATAGATGAATGTCGCCTTGGCAAACAATATGACAAGATAAGCTTTTATCATCGAGCTGGTGGCCTATTACACCTTGTTTTATGGTGATATCGCCTGCCGCAGTTAAGTGACCTGACTCAACGGTTCCCATGACGGTAATGTCGCCTTTCGCATTTATGCGCATGCCGGGTTCAACGTTATGGGTTACGATGACACTGCCTTCAAAATCAACATGGCCACTTTTAACGTTAACATCAGCAATCGTAAAAATGTCATCTACACGCATGCCATTGGCAATATCAACAGGCACCCCTGCGATCACTGAAATCAGCTCCAGCGGATTGTTTTTTGAAATCTCAGTGCCTTCACCTGCAACTAAGGCATGGCTCTCACCAGCTTTAGCTGGTAGCACATCACCGGTGACAGTAAACCCTTCTTTACCGGGAGTGGCAGGCACTTGTTTTATAAGCAGTACACCCGGCTCTACGCTGGCTAACTTACCAAAGTCACGCATGTCGGCGGTGCCATCTTCACGTAGTTTGGGCTGTTTTAAACGGTCTTTTAACGTTTCTACTTGCGGCACTAGTTTTGAGGGCTGGCCATCAATGGGCAAGCGGCCTTTTGCTAATACGCCTTTGGTTTTAGTGCCTGCGGGAAGCTCAAACTGTTTTTGTAATAACTGTTCTAAAAATGCTTGTTTATAACCCCGTGCTACGCCGGCTTTAATGAGTTCTTTTTTCGCGTTTTCAAGGGTTAGGGCTTTGCCGCCTTCAGCGATAGTCAACTCACCAGTGGCCAGCATTTTGTCATCACTTAATGATACCTCAAGGCTTGCATCATGCTTTGAAGCTACAACGAGCATACGTTCAGTAGATTTATTTTTAAAAAAGTTATTGATCGCATCATGATCCACTCTGCATTCGCAGAAGGATGACTTTTCTAATGCTTCGATAATAAACGCAGCACTGGGTGGTGAGTGTTCGTGAACATCTAATAAGACGTTTCCATTATGAGCCAGCTTAAACACGTGGGGGATCCTTTTGTACTACAATAGTTAAAGGTTTCTAATTATTATTACTACACAGATTGCTAGAGAATGGTTTGTGAGTCAAGAACTTCGGCTGAGGAAAATAGTAACTTTGTCTAAAAAAGTGCCAGCAAGGGGGTTGCTGGCACTGTGTGTATTAGTTCGTTGAAGGTAATTCCATAATACCGTCAATTTCAACTTGCACGCCTTTAGGTAGTGCACGCACGCCAATTGCAGCGCGAGCTGGATAAGGTTGTTTAAAGTACTGGCTCATCACTTCATTAACAATTGCAAAGTTTGATAGGTCAGTCAGGAAAATATTGACTTTAACCATGTCTTGAATTTGACCACCCGCGGCTTGGCAAACAGCCGTTAGGTTTTTAAATACTTGATGTGTTTGCTCTGTAAAGTCTTCAGAAATAACGTCCATTGTTTCTGGTACAAGAGGAATTTGACCTGATAAGTAAACAGCGGTACCTACTTTAACAGCCTGGCTGTAAGTGCCGATTGCTGCGGGTGCATTGTCAGTAGAAATAAAAGATTTGTTCATGATTATCCTTGTTACTTTTTACGGTAGACTTTTTGTACATCTGGCATCACACGAATGCGACGCATAATATTGGCAACGTGAACACGGTTCTTCACGGTAATGCCTAAGTCTATCATGTATAGATTACTTTCTTTTTCGTCGGTGGCTATCTCGACAATGTTTGCTTGGGTTGAGGCGATGACATTGGTGAGCTTAGCAAGTGCCCCTTGATGATTGATAATTTCAATACGAAGGGCGGCAATGTATTCTTTCTCGGGATTATCGTCCCATTTTACAACCAAGTATTTCGAACGTTCATTCTCCCAGCCGCGAATATTCTTACATTCTTGGCGGTGAACCGTTAAGCCTTTACCTTGGCTGATATGCGCGGTGATGGCATCTCCAGGAACGGGACGGCAGCACTTAGAGTAATTAACGAGCATACCTTCGGTGCCGATAATGGTCGCTTTGGCTTTTCTGGCAAGCGCATTAAGGTCGTCGGCCTCTACTTGCATTAGGCGCTTGGCAATTAAGACGCTCATTAAGTTACCAGAGCCTATTTCGACCAACAGCTCTAATACGGTATTCAGTTCATGTTCTTGAAGCACGCGGCGAATATTTTCATCTGGAATGTCATCCAGTTTTTGCTCACCAAGGGCTGAGTCGAGTAAGCGACGCCCTAGTAACAAGGCTTCTTCGTGCTGTTGGCTTTTAAGGTAGTTACGAATCCCTAAGCGGGCTTTACCTGTTACCACAAAGTTGAGCCACGTGGCGTTAGGGTGTGCGCCTGAACTGGTAATAACTTCGACGGTTTGACCCGTATCAAGCGCTTTACTCAGTGGATGCGGTTTGCGGTTTACACGTGCCCCCACGCAGGTATTACCTACATCGGTATGCACTGCATAGGCAAAGTCAACCGCGGTTGCCCCCATGGGCAGTTCAACAATACGGCCATCTGGCGTGAAAACATAAATCTCTTCAGGGAATAGCTCGGTTTTAACGTTTTCTACGAACTCAAACGATGACCCAGCACTTTGTTGTAGCTCAAGTAAGCTTTGCATCCATTGGCGTGCACGTTGTTGTGCGGTGTGACCTGCGCTATCACCGGCTTTTTTATACATCCAATGAGCGGCAACCCCTTTGTCGGCCATATGATCCATATCGTGGGTACGAATTTGAATTTCGACCGGAATGCCATGTGGGCCCACTAATGATGTATGCAATGATTGATAACCATTGGTTTTTGGCACCGCAATGTAATCTTTAAAGCGCGTTTCAATTGGCTTATACAAGTTGTGCGCAACACCTAAAACGCGATAACAGGTATCCATGTTATCTACATTGATACGAAACGCGTAAATATCCATGACTTCGTTAAAAGAGAGCTCTTTGTTCAGCATTTTTTTATAGATGCTGTAGAGGTGTTTCTCTCGGCCAGAAATCGTGGCGTCGATACCAGCCTCTTCAAGGCGTGCTTCGATTTCACTTTTAATGTTACTGATGACTTCTTTTCGATTACCGCGGGCTTTGATCACTTCAGATTTCAAAGCGCGATGACGCATAGGATAGAGTGCCTGAAAGCCTAAATCTTCCAGCTCATTTTTAATGTCGTGAATACCTAAACGATTTGCAATTGGCGCATAAATTTCGAGTGTTTCGCGGGCAATACGACGACGCTTGTCGGGACGAAGTGCGCCGAGTGTACGCATATTGTGCGTTCTGTCTGCCAGCTTAATTAAGATCACGCGAATGTCTTGTGTCATTGCCATGATCATTTTACGGTAGTTTTCCGCTTGGAATTCTTTTTTGTCTTTAAAGCTCAGCTTATCGAGTTTACTAACGCCTTCAACTAATTCGGCAACTGTGTCGCCAAAAATCTCAGCTAAATCTTGTTGGCTAAAGTCGGTGTCTTCAATCACGTCATGCATTAATGCTGCCATTAAAGTTTCGTGATCGAGATGCATGCCAGCAAGAATTTGTGTCACTTCGACAGGGTGAGTAATGTAGGGCTCGCCACTTGAACGTGTTTGACCCTCGTGGGCTTCACGAGCAACCACGTAAGCTTTTTGCACCAGCTCGATATCGGCGGGAGACAAATATTCGGATATTTTCTTTTTTAGACCTTCAAAAAGATACAAAGTCACACTCCAATGCGCAAATGAAGTAAATCGGTAACGGTATGAATAGAATATACGATGAAAAGAAGGGCTTGCCAACGGCTAGTGCTGAAATACTAGCCGTTTAGCGAAATCAAAGCGGGGAGCTTGATTATTGGTTGCCACCTACGATAGCAGCCACTGCAGCCATTTCTGCTGCTTCTTGGTGTTGTTGTTCTTCACGATCAATTAAGTCCATTGATGAGCTATTTACTAACCCTTTCTCAATTTCACGTAAAGCAATGACTGTCGGCTTGTCATTTTCTGCGTCAACAAGTGGATCTTTTCCACCTACCGCGATTTGGCGGGCACGACGAGCCGCAACTAAAATTAAGTCAAAACGATTACCAATTGCATCTACTGCATCTTCAACAGTTACGCGAGCCATCTTAGCACTCCAAATAAATTCTTAAGCAAAGGCGTAGTTTACTGCACCAAGTCAGATTCGCCAATAGCTAGTGGTTAATTTTTATCTCTATTCGTTAATTAACGCGTGTCTTACTTTAATAAATTTTCTAAAAGCGTTTGATGGCGCTGTGCCTGGCTCTTGAGTGATAAACGTTTTGCCATAACAATTGTTTCGATTTCAGCAAGGGCTGTGTCGAAGTCGTCATTTACTACAACGTAATCATATTCATTGTAATGAGAGGTTTCAGACTGGGCTTTGGCCATTCTTCCTGCAATAACCTCACTCGAATCTTGGCCGCGGTTCGTTAAGCGTGACTCAAGCTCTTCTTTTGAGGGGGGCAAAATAAAAATGGTTTCAACATCTTCGACTAATTTACGAATTTGCTGTGCACCTTGCCAGTCAATATCTAAAAATACATCAATGCCTGCTGCAAGCTGAGTCTCAATTGCTTGCTTTGAAGTGCCGTAGTAATTATCGAACACTTGCGCCCATTCAAAGAAATCATTCTTTTCAATCAGTGCTTTAAATTCCTCAACCGACACAAAATGATAATGCACACCGTTTTCTTCGCCTGGGCGAGGTGAACGAGTTGTGTGTGAAACCGATACTTTCATATCGCTGTGTTTGTTTAGTAATGCACTAATTAAGCTTGATTTACCTGCGCCTGAAGGGGCCGATAAGATAAATAAATTTCCGCGAGTTTGCGCCATGATCTGTCTCTATTGAAAATAAATAGGCTTGTAGGAGCGAATACTCCAACAAGCCTTTACTGTATTCTACAGTGTACTTTATTTGACGCGTTGTGCTCAAGTTTCAGTGAGATTACTCGTCTTCATTGTCAGGGACTGCTTGCCCCTCATCTTTGTGCTTTGCGGTATCCGCCAAAGCTTGCTCACTCGGCGTATTGTCTTGATCGGTTGGTTTTGTATTCTCTTGCCCACCACAGGCTCCACAACAACTCATGTGTTTTCCTTTATTTTATTGTACAAGCGGACTGCTGCTGACATTAAAGTCGAAGCCTTCAATATCGGCGTCAGCAATTAATAGTTGGATATATTGCGCGATGGCTTTGCGCTCTACTTTTTTATTCAGGTAGTCCTCAATACGTGACTCCACGGCTTCAAAAGGCAGTTGCAGCCCAGGCTCTTTATGATCAACATAAACAAGGTGATAACCAAAACGGGTTTCAATAGGGTGAGCAATTAAGCCAACATCAGCACTGAATACTTGACGTTCAAACTCGCTGACGGTTTGCCCTTTTGTTATTTGACCAAGTTGGCCTCCTAACTGAGCCGAATCACATTTTGAATATTGCTGTGCAAGCTCACTAAAAGAAGCGCCTTGCGAGAGTGCGTTAAGCAGGTTTTCGGCTTGGTTCAGCGCATGACTACGCGCTTTTTCATCACTACTCGGTGCTGCAAGTAAAATATGTTTTGCTGCAATAAGCGGAGGTGTGGTGAACTTGGGTTTGTTTTGTTGATAATAATGTTCGCACTCAGTCGCGCTGGCACGGGGCAGTTGCACTTCTGCAGCGATAAGTTTTTCGAGCAATTTATTTTGGCGTTGCTCGTCGGTGTCTGAAGCGTGCGTATCTAGATTGATATTTAGCGCTTGTGCGCGTTGTTGTAACAATTCGCCAATGATCAAACTCTGTGCCGCCTCTACCATCGCAGCGCGATGATCGTCGGCTGGGTGATACTGCATTTCATTAAGAATTTGTGTTTCGCTAATAGTGTGTTGATTAACGTTAATCATATCGACCTCGAGGGGGAATGCCCTGTCGAAACAGGGCATGATAGGTTAAGATTTGCTACGAACCACTTGGTAGTTTCGGCCTAAATATTGTACCGGTACGCTGGCAATATGAACTAAGCGACTAAATGGGAATACCACAAATAACGTCATACCTAGTGCAACATGTAGCTTATAAATCCAATGTACTTGTGCAATTGCTGCGGTTGCTTCGGTTAAATCAAAGGTCACAATGTTTTGTGCCCAGCTCATTAGGAGTAGCATTTCTGCACCATCTAAATGACCTGCTGAGACAAAAATTGACAATAAACCTAAAATTAACTGCACGTATAACAGCAGTAAAATTGCAATATCCATATTACTACTGGTAGCTCTAATGCGCGGTTCATATAAGCGGCGTTTGATTAAAATGGTTAGACCGTAAAAACAAATCAAACCAAACACACCGCCTAACGTCATGGCAATCAGTTGCTTGTGACCCGCTTCAATACCAAACACATGCCATACTTCTGCTGGTGTGAGTAAGCCTACAAAGTGGCCGAGCAATACCATAATGATACCAATATGAAATGCGCGGCTGCCTTGCTTGAGTTTTTTGCTTTCAAGTAGTTGGCTTGAGCCTGTTTTCCATGTGTACTGCTCTCGGTCGTAACGTATTACCGAGCCAATAACAAACACGGCTAAGGCGATATAGGGGTAAATCCCAAAGAAAAAGGTGTTTAAATAACTCATGATGAACTCCTTAACTGGCTTCTTGATTAAAGTCAGTCCAGCTAACTGGAACATATTGATCTTTGCGCTGAGTTTCGTCAGGGCGATTGACTGAACTTGGGCAGTTAGTTGCATCTTGTGCACCAAAAGTAATGGCTTCTTCTTCCCATTCTTTGTCAATTGCTTGTTTCGTATCGTCGCGCTTTTCACCGTTGATTTGCTTGCGTAATACCTCGAGGTCTAGGTCACTCTGTGCAAGCTCTAGCAAGCTTAAAAACAGTAATGAGTAGTTACTCTCTCGTTTTTCGAGTCGGCACAATAGCAGACCAAAAATATGATCAACTTCAACTAACCAAGACTGAGCATTCTCCTCACCTTGGGTTGCTAAGAACTCTAAAAACAGGGGAATGTAGTCAGGTAGTTCATTTTGACTTAACTCTAAACCTGCCTGTTTATATTGCTCTACTAAGTCGACCATAGCTTGACCACGGTCACGGCTTTCACCGTGAACATGTTCAAAAAGCCACAGACCAAGCGCGCGTCCACGTTCAAACAATCCGTCATACTCGGCTTGCCAGTCGAGTATGTCTTTTTCGCATTGTGTGGTGATAAAATCACAGACAGCACGTTGATTTTGCTCTGTTAGTGAACTTTGCTTAAGCGTGCTAATTAGCTCATCTTTCGCTTCTACAAGCTCAGCAGTTGGGTAATCAAGCAAATGAGAAAATACACTTAAAACTTGCATAACTTACTCCTTGATCTCAACGGGGATAATTTGTTTCACGGTGGCTTTTTTGGCACCAAATAAATTTACGCCGTTGTTACCATCACTACAGCCATTACCAAAGCTGAAACCACAGCCATTTTTCATATCGTAGGCATCTTCAGCATACGATTTATGACTGGTGGGTATCACAAAGCGGTCTTCGTAATTGGCAATCGCCATATAACGATACATTTGCTCAACTTGGTCAGCGCTTAGTCCAACTTGCTGAAGTACTTCGAGATCTTCAACGCCATCGACTTGTTGCGAACGTTTGAAAGCGCGCATAGCAATCATGCGTTCAAGTGCTCGTACAACGGGCTTCTCATCACCTGCCGTAAGTAAGTTAGCAAGGTAGCGCATGGGGATACGTAATGACTTCAAGTCAGGAATAACGCCATTCATGCCAACATGACCAGCCTCTGTCGCTGATTGAATCGGCGACAATGGTGGAATATACCAAACCATTGGCAAGGTTCTGTATTCAGGGTGCAGAGGCAGTGCTACTTTCCAGTCCATTGCCATTTTATAGACAGGAGATTGGCGTGCTGACTCTAACCAATTTTCAGGGATCCCTTCTTTGCGTGCTGCTTCAATGACCTCAGGATCGTTCGGATCTAAGAACATGCTAAGCTGTGCTGGGTATAAGTCTTGCTCATTCGGTACACTTGCAACTTCTTCTATGCGGTCTGCATCATAAAGTAAGACGCCTAAGTAACGAATTCGACCTACACAGGTTTCAGCACACACGGTGGGTTGACCTGCTTCGATTCGAGGGAAACAGAAAATACATTTCTCTGATTTACCCGATTTCCAGTTGTAGTAAATTTTCTTATACGGACAACCTGATACACACATCCGCCAGCCACGGCATTTGTCTTGGTCAATTAAGACAATGCCATCTTCTTCACGTTTATAAATCGCACCAGAAGGGCAGCTAGCAACACAGGCTGGGTTGATGCAGTGCTCACACAATCGTGGCAAATACATCATGAAGGTTTTTTCAAATTGCCCGTAAATGTCTTTTTGTACTACGTCGTCAAAGTTTTTATCTTTTTTACGCTCTGAGAATTCAGTCCCGAGAATCTCTTCCCAGTTAGGTCCCCAGTTGATTTTCTCCATACGCTGACCCGTAATTAACGAGCGAGGGCGAGCAACCGGTTGGTGCTTGCTATCAGGTGCGTTATGCAGATGTTGATAATCAAAATCAAACGGCTCGTAGTAATCATCAATTTCGGGCAAATCTGGATTAGCAAAAATATTAGCTAATAAACGGCGTTTATTACCTTGTTTGGGCTCTAATACGCCTTTACTGTTGCGTTTCCAGCCACCATTCCATTTGCTCTGGTTTTCCCATTCTTTCGGATAACCAATACCCGGTTTGGTCTCTACGTTGTTAAACCAAGCGTATTCAACACCTTCTCGGCTAGTCCATACATTCTTACAAGTGATTGAACAGGTATGGCAACCGATGCATTTATCTAAATTTAGGACCATGCCAATTTGTGCACGTACTTTCATAATTTTATCCTCGGTTACTCGTTATCTAGCCAATCAACCTTGTCCATCTTACGGACAATTACAAACTCATCACGATTACAGCCCACAGTACCGTAGTAGTTAAAGCCGTATGATTGCTGTGCATAACCCCCAATCATATGGGTTGGTTTCATGATGGCGCGGGTAACTGAGTTATGAATACCGCCGCGAGTTCCTGATATCTCAGAGCCTGGTGTGTTTACAATGCGCTCTTGTGCGTGGTACATCATGCTCATACCTTGTGGTACACGCTGTGATACGACGGCACGTGCTGCAATGGCACCATTAACATTGAAGATTTCGATCCAATCGTTATCTTTAATACCCCCTTCTGTGGCATCCGTTTCACTGATCCAAACAATCGGACCACCACGGCTTAATGTCAGCATAAGTAGGTTGTCTGAGTAGGTTGAGTGAATCCCCCATTTTTGGTGTGGCGTAATCCAGTTTAAAACTAACTCTTTATTACCATTAGGTTTTTTATCTAATAATGGTTGAGTTGTTTTTAAGTTTACAGGTGGTTTGTACGACACCATGGTTTCACCGAAATCACGCATCCATTGGTGATCTTGGTAAAATTGTTGACGGCCGGTAACGGTACGCCAAGGGATCAGTTCATGCACATTGGTATAGCCTGCGTTGTAAGACACATGCTCATCTTCAAGCCCTGACCATGTTGGTGAGCTGATGATTTTACGTGGTTGTGCTTGAATATCTCTGAAGCGAATTTTTTCATCTTCTTTAGGGGTTGCTAAGTGTGTATGGTCGCGACCCGTGAACTCACCCAATGCTTGCCACGCTTTAACAGCAACATGACCATTGGTTTCAGGAGCAAGACTTAAAATGACTTCAGCTGCATCAATAGCGGTGTCTATTTTTGGACGACCTTTTTGTGGGCCTTCGCTGGTGTGCGTGTAATTCAACTCACCTAAAAACTTCACTTCTTGGTCTGTATTCCAATTAATACCTTTACCCCCATTACCGAGTTTCTCTAGCAGTGGCCCAAGAGAGGTAAAGCGGTTGTAGGTATTAGGGTAGTCACGCTCAACTTCAATCATATTGGGTGCTGTGACACCAGGGATCAGATCGCATTCGCCTTTCCACCACATACTAATGCCGTCTGGCTGGGCTAACTCGCTTGGCGTGTCGTGCATGAGTGGCGATGTTACTAAGTCTTTCTCAACACCTAAGTGACCTTCACATAAGTCAGAGAATTTTTTCGCAATGCCTTTGAAAATATCCCAATCCGAACGTGATTCCCACACTGGATCAACCGCTTTTGAAAGTGGGTGAATGAATGGGTGCATGTCGGATGTATTCATATCATCTTTTTCGTACCAAGTTGCGGTTGGTAACACGATATCGGAATACAAACAGGTCGTTGACATACGGAAATCAAGTGTGACCCATAAATCAACTTTGCCCTCAGGTGCATCATCATGCCATACAACGTCTTCAGGTTTTTTATCTCCGCTTTCGCCAAGATCTTTACCTTGCAAGCCATGCTTAGTACCGAGGAAATGACGCAGCATGTATTCGTGACCTTTACCCGATGAACCCAGTAAATTAGAGCGCCAAATAAACATGTTACGCGGGAAGTTTTTAGGGTTATCAGGGTCTTCACATGCAAAGTCTAAATCACCAGATTTAAGTTGCTGCACTGCATAATCTTTAGCTGATAATCCTGCTTTTTCTGCATCTTTACACAGTTGCAGTGGGTTCATGCCTAGTTGAGGGGCAGAAGGTAACCAGCCCATGCGTTCTGCACGTGTATTGTAGTCAATGATTGAGCCAGTCCAGTTTTCTTTATTTGCTAAAGGAGACAGCACTTCGGTCATTTCAAGTTTTTCATAACGCCATTGATCAGAATGGTTATAGAAGAAAGACGTCCCGTTCATTTGACGCGGCGGACGTTGCCAATCCAAACCAAACGCAAGCGGTAACCAGCCACATTGTGGACGTAACTTTTCTTGGCCTACATAGTGAGCCCAGCCACCACCAGATTGACCCACACAGCCACACATCATCAGCATGTTGATTAAGCCACGGTAGTTCATATCCATGTTGTACCAGTGGTTAAGTCCAGCACCCACGATGACCATGCTGCGGCCACGAGTTTTGTCTGCGTTATCGGCAAACTCACGCGCTACTTGGATTACGTGAGCTGCGTTAACACCGGTGATTTTTTCTTGCCATGCCGGTGTATACGGCACATTGTCTTCATATGATTTTGCAACCGCAGGGTCGTCCAAGCCGTTGTCAACGCCGTAATGCGCAATCATTAAGTCAAATACGGTGGCAACGAGTGCTTCGCTACCATCTTTGAGGGTAATTGTTTTAACAGGGACTTTACGAACTTGAATATCGTCATGTTCAGTATGTTGGAAGTAACCAAGTTCATGTGCTTGGCCACCAAAGTAAGGGAATAATACTGATTCAACTTTATCTGAGTGATCTTTTAAGCTGAGCGCTAACTTGATATCGCTGCCGTTTGTTCCTTCACGTTGCTCAATATTCCACTTGCCTTTTTCACCCCAACGATAGCCAATAGCCCCCGTTGGTGAGACAAGTTCATTGCTTGTTTCATCAAGACCAATGGTTTTCCATTTCGGGTTGTTGTCTTGGCCTAAGTTATCAGCCAAGTCTGCTGCACGTAAGAAGGCACCTTGTGTGTAGCCTTGGTCGGTTTTATCCAACACGACAAGCATAGGCATATCGGTGTAGCGGCGAACGTAGTCGGTAAAATAACTACTTGGTTTTTCAATGTGGAATTCTTTTAGAATTACATGTCCAAAGGCCATTGCCAGAGCAGCATCGGTACCTTGTTTTGGCGATAACCAAATATCTGATAATTTAGAGCACTCAGAGTAGTCAGAAGTAATAACAACCGTTTTGGTGCCTTTGTAGCGTACTTCAGTAAAGAAGTGAGCATCAGGAGTACGTGTTTGTGGAACATTTGAGCCCCAAGCAATGATATAATTTGAGTTATACCAATCAGCTGATTCTGGAACGTCTGTTTGTTCCCCCCAAATTTGTGGCGATGCAGGTGGTAAATCACAATACCAGTCATAGAAGCTTAAGCAGTTACCACCAATCAGTGATAAATAACGCGAACCAGCCGCGTAGCTAACCATACTCATTGCAGGAATAGGTGAGAATCCCATGATACGGTCGGGGCCGTACGTTTTTGCGGTGTAAACATTAGAAGCCGCGATGATCTCGTTCACTTCATCCCATTTAGCACGGATCAAGCCACCTAAACCACGTTTTGATTTGTAGCTTTTCGTTTTAGCAGGGTCAGTAACAATTGATTCCCATGCTTTAACTGGATCACTATGTACTTGCTTAGCTTCGCGCCACAGTTTTAATAATGCTTGACGAACTTTAGGGTATTTTAAGCGGTTGGCACTGTAAATATACCACGAGTAGCTTGCTCCACGAGGACAACCACGAGGTTCATGATTTGGTAAGTCAGGACGTGTACGAGGGTAGTCTGTTTGCTGAGTTTCCCAGGTAACTAGCCCATCTTTTACATAAATTTTCCAACTGCATGAACCTGTACAGTTTACACCATGTGTAGAGCGTACAATTTTGTCATGCTGCCAGCGACGACGATAGCCGTCTTCCCAATCGCGATTTTCATCAGTTGTTACACCGTGACTACCCGCAAAGCTTTGCTTGTTAGTCTTGAAAAAGCGCATTTTATTCAACAAATGGCTCATTTACTTATTCTCCTATCCTGCTCAACTTTAGCGCTCAATCACTAGGCACCTTGAAGCGGCAGAAAGCTACATTGCAAATCAAATATAGTGTTTCACCGCTACAGTAACTTGATGAGGATCAATATCTCAATGGGGGGTAAGGCCATGAATATTATGAGAATACCTACAAAGAGGTAGTGTAAATGTGGGGCTGTTAGGGTGAAAATACTGGTGTTGATAACATACAAGCGTTATGGTTTCGTAACATAGAAAAGGTGGGTAATTATTGTGGGTATTCGGTTAAATGAACTAAAAAATCGATTTAATGGCTCGGTCATGGTGTATATCAAAGGGTCATTGGTCGGGATTATTAGTCTGGCCATTACGACCTTGTTTGCATCGTATTGGATCACAGAATTAGCCGACTTAGATGCTCGCGCAATTAATTTGAGTGGCTCGCTGAGAATGGAGTCGTATCAGCTGGGAATGTACGGCCTTGAAGGAAACAAACAGGAAATAGATAAACGCATTGCAATATTTGAAGAAAAACTAAGAAACCCCATTTTTCAGAAGCTACAAAATGATGAACAGTTAAATGTGTTGTGGCAGCAAACCATTGTTCATTGGCAATCATTCTTAAAGCCCGCACTGCTTAACCTACCGATAGAAGATAAGGCTCAATTTAATCTCTACGTAAAAACACTCGCTCAAAATGCTGATGCATTTGTTTATGCGGTGCAAATAGATGCTGAAAGCAAAATTAGATTACTGCGCACTATTCAAGTTGGCGCGTTGTTTATTACCTTATTGGTGGGCATGTTTACCTTGCATTTAATCAGTTTAAGGGTTGAAAAGCCTTTGGCTGAACTGACTCACGCTGCCTACGCTATCGGGAAAGGAAATTTTACGCATCATGTTGATTTACAGGGCGATGACGAACTGGCGTTAATGGGAGCCACCTTGAACCATACCTGCGAGGCGATAGCATCAATGTATGGCCAACTTGAATTACGCGTAAAGCAGCAAACTGAAAAGCTTGAGTTAAATAATCAGACCCTTGCGTTTTTGTTTAAAACAGCCCGTTTGCTACTGGAAACTAGAGAAAAAAAGCATGACTTACAGCAAACGTTTGATGAGTTGTCGCAACTCATTGGCGTTAATGACATTGAGTTATGCTTAATGACATCGGGTGGCGACCAGCCGTATGTACAAATAAAACCAACACACGATGACAAGGGAGCATGCCGCGCTCAAAGTTGTGATAACTGTATTGGGAGCGCTGCATTTGTATCAATTGATGACAGCACCGTAACACGCTTTCCATTAGTGTATGGGGATAACCATTATGGTGTGATTGTTGTGCGTGGAGGCAAATGCTTTGCCGAAGATTCTTGGCAGTTACAGCTTGTTCAGTCGGTGACCGACCAGGTTGCCTTGTCGCTTAACCTTGACGAGCAGCATAATCAAGACCGTCGTATCGCGTTACTCCATGAGCGTACGGTGATTGCGCGTGAGTTACATGACTCTTTAGCACAAGCATTATCGTATTTGAAAATTCAAGTGACACGCTTGTCGAAAACGCAGAATAAGCAGCAATATGATATGCAGCAGCCGATTATTGATGAACTTAAAATGGGGTTAGATTCTGCATATCGGCAATTACGTGAACTATTAACCACTTTTCGTTTAAAAATGGTGGAAGAGGGGTTAGAGGCATCGCTGAATAAAACCATTGATCAGTTAGCCTCGCAAAGCAGCATTTCGTTTCATTTAGAGTTTGCCGTTAAGCAAGTGCCTTTATCACCAATGGAAGAAATTCATATCTTACAAATTGCACGAGAGGCAAGCCAAAACACCGTGCACCATTCACAGGCGAACAATGCGTGGATCACCTTAAAGCAACTTGATGATGGTCAATTAGAGCTTGCTATTAGTGATGATGGCGTAGGGATTAGCCACAATGCAGAGAAATTAAACCATTACGGCATGGCTATTATGCAAGAGCGAGCCAAACACCTTAATGGTGAGTTAGTGGTATTACCTCGAGAAGAGCAGGGGACACAAGTAAAACTGACGTTTTTGCCTGTCGGCGGTAAAGATCTGTATCAGTGATTTAAAGATTTTATAATGTATAAGCGCATGATTGATAATGGGCTTGTTGCTGTAGATTACTTATTTGTGGGTAGTTTGTCTGCCCATTCTTTTGTATGGTGATGCAAATGCAAACTCTCTAAGCTGTATCCAAGATGCTGAAGTACATCGACCTAAACTAGTTTTTAGCATGGTTAATGTACCGTGGGTGACCACCGGGTAAATAAAGAAATTTGTTTGCCTCCCGACTTGGAAAGGCTGTGATGTTGCAAGATAATTTTGATAGAAAATATAATTACTTACGCTTGTCAGTAACGGAAGTCTGTAATTTTAAATGTAATTACTGCTTACCGGATGGCTACGTGTGTGATGCTCGCCCGAAAACCCTCAGTGTTGATAAAATTAGCACCTTGGTAAACGCCTTTGCGATGGCGGGTACTAAAAAAATACGCTTAACTGGCGGCGAACCCACTTTGCGCAAAGATCTTGCCGATATCGTCGCAGCATGCAGTGAAACCCAAGGTATTGATACCGTTGCAATGACAACCAATGGCTATCGCTTACTTGAAAAACTTCCTCGTTTAGTGGCCAGTGGTTTAACAAACCTAAACCTGAGCGCCGATAGCTTGAATCCTTATACATTTTCGCAAATCACCGGCAGTGACTCATTACATGAAGTGCTTAGCTGTGTTGATAAAGCCTTAGAGCTGGGTGTTAAAAAAGTTAAATTAAACGCGGTCTTACTCAAGCAATACAATGCCAACCAATTACAGCAATTTCTTGATTATATTAAAGATAAGCCTGTCACATTTCGTTTCATTGAACTGATGCAAACCGGTGATAACCGGGCTTATTTCAATGCCCAACATGTACAAGGTCAGCAACTTAAACAACAGCTTTTACAGTCGGGTTGGCGAGCAGCCCCCAAAGCGGTGGATGCGGGCCCAGCCGAAGAATTTTTTCACCCTCACTATGCGGGTCAAATTGGCTTGATCATGCCTTACAGTAAGGCATTTTGTGCAAGCTGCAACCGCTTACGCGTCTCTGCTGAAGGCAAATTGCATTTGTGTTTATTTGGTGAAGCAAATGATGACTTAACGCCATGGTTAGATAATCAAGATGTTAGAGGCTTAGCCACTCACCTTTTAAGCAGTGTTCAACATAAATGGCAAGGCCATCAATTACAAATGGGACGAACAGGGCTGACCAAACAACTGGCTATGTTAGGGGGTTAGTATGTTAGTGGGTATTGTTCTGGCTGGAGGGCTTTCTCGCCGCATGGGGCAAGATAAGGCTTTACTTGAAATTAATGGTCAAACGCAATTAACACGCGCGATTGCTTGCCTTAAAGACGCGGGCTGCGATGAGGTCATTGTGAGTCGAAATAGCAGCGGTTTTATCGTTGATAAATTTGTACAGCAAGGACCTGTAGCGGGTATTCATGCCTGTTTGAATCACGCTGAGTATGATGATGCGCTTGTTATTCCTATTGATATGCCGCTGCTATCTAAAACAAGTTTACGCACCCTTATCAACCAAGGGCGCAGACGAGATTGTGCTTGTTACTTTGCACACAGTGTATTGCCTTGTTACCTCAATCGGCTTGAACGCGCGAGTTTAATTGCCCAGCAACGTTTAGAGCATGGGCAGCGCTCTGTCAGTGGTTTACTTGAAGAGCTTGGAGCGGCCGTCATTGAGTTGTTTGAGTCAAATGGCGAGGGTCGTGAACTATATAACGTTAATACACCACAACAATGGGCACAGGCTCGTTGTTTGGTTGATCAAAAGGATTACGCATGGCGCGAGTAAAAAGCAACCGCTTTGTACCATTAAACATAGCGATTTTAACAGTGAGTAATAGTCGAGGCCCTGAGCAAGACACTGCGGGTGATTTGTTGCAGCAAAAAGTCATAGACAGTGGGCATCATGTGCTTAATCGACAATTACATAAAGCCAATATTTATAAAGTACGCGCGGAAGTCGCTACATGGATAGCCAGTGACGATATTGACGTGGTACTGATTTCTGGTGGCACTGGACTGACACCAGATGATATTACGCCTTCGGCAATCGATGTGTTATTTGATGTGTCTGTGAGCGGTTTTGGTGAGTTATTCAGGCATTTGTCTTGTTCGCAAATTGGCACCTCATCACTGCAATCCAGAGCGTTAGCAGGGCTTTCGAATAGAACCCTTGTTGTTGCTATGCCGGGTAGCCCAAATGCGTGTGCTACCGCCTGGGATGAGATTTTATGTCAGCAACTCGATTCGCGGTGTGGGCCATGTAATTTTGTAGCAGAGCTTAAATCACATCGTGTTGAACAATGCCACTCTCGGGAGATGAATTAATGCAGTTAACCCACATAGATAAAAGTGGTCAAGCAAGCATGGTTGATGTTGCAGATAAATCAGCAACAGTGCGAGAAGCGCGTGCATGCGCAACGGTCGTGATGCAGCCAAAAACGCTCGCTCTTATTGAGCAAAATCAGTTAGACAAAGGCGATGTATTAGCTGTCGCACGTATTGCAGGAATTCAAGCAGCAAAAAAAACAGCTGATTTGATCCCCCTTTGCCATCCGTTGGCGTTAAGTAAGGTGGCGGTTGAGTTTTCTATTAACAACCAAGGCAGTGCGGTTGATATTCACAGTTATTGCAAGTTAGTTGGGCAAACCGGGGTTGAAATGGAAGCGTTAGCTGCGGTATCGATTGCAGCACTCACTATTATCGATATGTGTAAAGCGGTTGACCAAGGTATGACAGTACAGAACATGCGAGTTACCTATAAAAGTGGTGGCAGACGCGGCACCTATATTGGCTAATTAAGGGGAGTATGAATGAATAAGGTACTTTTTTTTGCACAGTTACGTGAACGTTTAGGCTGTGACTCGGTGCAACTAGATGCACAAGGTATGTCGGTTAGGCAGTTACGCCAAACATTGGCTGAACGAGATGAGCGTTGGCACACCTGGTTACTCGATAAAGATGTGTTAGTGGCCGTAAACCAAATTTTGGTTGATGATAATGCTGCGGTCGGCACTGGCGATGAGGTTGCTATGTTTCCACCTGTCACTGGAGGTTAGTGATGATCCGTGTACAAGAACATGATTTCGATATGAACGAAGAGTATCAATCCATGTTAGCAGACGACTCGGTGTCGGGCGCCGTGGTTATGTTTGTAGGCCGTGTTCGCGACATTAATCAAGGCCATCAAGTCGATAGTTTATATCTAGAGCATTATCCGGCGATGACAGAGAAATACCTTACCCAGTTAGAGCAGCAAGCGTTGTCATTATGGCCTTTGGAAAAGGTAACCTTAATTCACCGCGTTGGTAAATTAAGCTTAACAGATCAAATTGTGCTGGTGGCAGTGTCGAGTGTCCACCGCGAAGCCGCATTTGAAGCAGCACAGTATTTAATTGATTTACTTAAAGCGCGTGCGCCATTTTGGAAAAAAGAGCACGTTGAAGGGGAGCAGACTCGTTGGGTGAGTGCCAATCATAAAGATCAAATAGCGGCTGCCCAGTGGCTGTAGGGTTGAAACAATGCAGTGGCTAACAAATAAACTAACCACATACACGATAGCGACTGTGCTGGTTTTATTTTGCTGTGTATTGCCTGCAAGCGCTAATGATAAAGACACATCTTCTTCGCTAACGATTGCTTGCTCGGCTAACTTTGTCGCTGTAATGGATCAGTTGCTGCCAGTATTCAAAGCACAGATTAAAACCGATATACAGGTTAAAGTGGTGACTGGCTCATCAGGCACACTCGCAACACAGCTTCGTTATGGAGCCCCTTATGACGTATTTTTTTCAGCCGATGCAATATTACCTACACAACTAAAAACCGATGGTTTTGGCATTGAAAGCACAGTGTATGCGCTTGGCGAATTGGTGTTTTATTCGTCTGAGGGCTATGACAGTTTGGAAGGCGTTATGACACGTTTGCCCCATATTACTTTAGCTATTGCGAATCCACGTTATGCACCTTATGGACAGGCTGCGGTTGAGGTATTGGCTCATTTACAAACCAAGCCGAAAAAAACAGTAACGGGGGGATCTATTTTGCATGCTTTTCAATATGTTGAAAGCCAAAATGCAGAGTTAGGTTTAATTGCAAAAAGCCTACTGCAACAACCACATAATGGCACGGCTATCGCCATTCCCAGTGAGTGGTATCAGCCAATTGAGCAGCATGTTTTATTAGTAAAAGACTCAGTGTTTGCGCGTCAGTTTTATCATTTTGTTCAAACTGAACAGGCACAACAGCTAATAAAATCAATGGGCTATAGGTAATACTATGAGCGAGGGAGACTTGCAAGCCATCTTTATTACGTTAAAACTTGCTGCGTTAAGTACGCTGGCGTTGTTAGTAATAACGATTCCCTGCGCATATTGGCTTGCGCGAAGTAAACGGGCCATAAAACCCTTCCTCGAAACCTTAATTACCTTGCCTTTAGTTTTGCCTCCTACGGTATTAGGGTATTACTTTTTAGTGTTATTTTCGCCGCAACAAGGTATCGGTTTATGGCTGCAAAATACCTTGGGTATACAGTTAGTCTTTAGCTTTTCGGGGATTTTAGTGGCGTCGATGATCTACAGCTTACCTTTTACTTTTCGGCCCTTACAAAGTGCATTTGAACAATTGCCAGATAACTTATACAGCAGTGCTGCCTTATTGGGCTTTAAGCCATGGAAGCAGTTTTTATGGTTAGTACTCCCCATGATTAAACCGGCTATTTATACCGCTGCGACTTTAAGCTTTGCCCATACGGTGGGGGAGTTTGGTGTTATTTTAATGATTGGCGGTAATATTCCAGGAGAAACTCAAGTTGTGTCACTGGCGTTATTTGATCATGTTGAGAGTTTTAATCTTCAGGCTGCAAATATGCTTGCAGGGCTGATGCTCGTGTTCTCATTTGCCGTTGTGTTTGCATGTCAATGGTGGCAAAGGCAAACGCAGCGTGTAAGTACACCAACCAGCTTGCTTTGAATAGGTTTAAACAGATGATGGCATTAAATAGCGACAGCAGCATGGGTATTTCAGACCCACAGTGTACGTCTAAGCCTGTGGTTGCGCATATTGAACTTAATTGTTCAGAGCCTGTTACTCAGCAACTTGATTGTCAGCTTAAGACCTTGCAAATAACGGTGTTATTAGCCCCAAGTGGTACAGGTAAAAGCAGTTTGTTTAATGCAATTGCGGGTGTTGCTCCTGCTTCTGGCGGGTTAAAAGTAACAGGGCAGCAGCAGTTAGGTATGCCAGCACATAAGCGCCGCATCGCTTACGTAACACAGTCTCCTTTGTTATTTGACCACCTAAGCATTGCCGCTTTATTAAAGTTGGTTGCTAAGCAACAAGCGCAGCCATTTGATATAAGTTGGGCAATAGACCCCTTAGGGCTGACCGACAAACTAGTGTATCGGGCTCACCAATTAAGTGGTGGACAGCGCCAGCGCGTTGCGCTTTTGCTTGCGATGATAAAAGGAGCGCCTTTATTATTATTAGATGAAGTGCTTACCGGTCTCGATCAACTTAATAAGCAAGCCTGTATAGGGGTTATAAAAGACTACCTTTGTAAAGTGCAAGGTGCTGCTTTGTTAGCATGCCACCAACTGGATGATGTATTAGCTTTAGCTGATAGCTGCTTATTGCAGCATACGATAAACAATAGTACACAGTGGCAAATGTTCCCTGTGGATGAAGGTGTTGAGCGTTATCAGCAGCAGTTACTAGAGAGCCAATCGAGTGAGAACATACAGGGAAGTCAATTTACCTCTATGTTTTACGGACAGGTTCATGCTCACTTTCCTGCGCTGGGCTTAACGGAGTATCACGTTGGCGGGCAGCGCTGCTTTGCTGCGTATAATTCAGAGCATCAAATAGGGCGTTTGCAGCCATTAATACTGAAAGCAAATCGTCTGGGTTTATCAAAAATAGCACTACCAGAGAGTAGTTTTGTGAACCAATTAAAAGTGCGGATCACGGCGTTTTACCCCGTTAATATGGGAAAAGAGCAAGGTATGTTGGTGAAAGTAAGGCTCGCTAACAGCGAACAAGACGGTGTGCATAAACCCGCATCATTGCATGTGTGGATCACGCGCTTATCATTTAATCAACTACAGCCTAAATTAGATGAAACGTGGTTTTTAATAGGTAAAGCGGACGCATTACACGGTTAACTATCGACTAAGTTATTTCTTACTAAACCGCGTTTTACATTTTTGCAGAGCTTCGCGAATCGAGAAATATCGTCAAAATTAGGGATTGTGCCTATTTGCAGCTGGTGTTCCCAGTAGCATAGTTCGGTATCAACCAACTCCATTAGCTTTTTAGGGCAGCCGATACACGAGTTATCGGTGCCACAAAAAAAGGTATCAGGTTCGTATAAGGGAAGCTCTACTTTTACCTGCTCGATTAATTGCTGCATGGCGGTGACGCGGTCAGGTTTACGTGTTTGCATTTGACTGCTTTGCTTCTAATTTAATGCACAATCAAAAGGAATAAAGGGCACTAAGTCGCCACTTTGCCACTGAGTTTTTTCAGCATCAAGCAATAAATAACCTTGGCTTTTTGCAAAAGTACTGAGCATGCCAGAACCTTGTCCTTTTAAAGGCTCAATATAGGTTCCTGTGTTATCGACAACTAATGAAGCACGAATAAATTCAGCGCGACCTTGTTTTTTACTAATATCACACGCTAAAGGTAACTGAAGGGGAGGCTGTGTACGCACTGTTTCACCAGCCATTTTACGAAGCGCAGGTATCGCGAGTTGATGCAATGTCACAACACTTGAAACCGGGTTGCCTGGTAATCCCATAAATCGCTTGTTGTGGCCGTCTTGTGTTAAATGCTTAAAATGACCGTATGCGAATGGTTTACCTGGCTTTATTGCTACTTTCCAAAACTGCATTTGACCAAGCTCTGTGAGCACTGTTTTTGTGTGATCAGCATCACCGACCGACACACCACCCGAGGTAATAATGACATCGGTATTTGAAAGTGCTTCTTCAAAAGCCAACTTTAGCGCGTCAGGGTCGTCAGCAATGATGCCAAAATCCTGCACCGCAAAGCCTAAATTAGTTAAAATAGCCTGAATCGTGTAACGGTTAGTATCGTAAATTCCACCTTGTGAAAGTGGCGTGCCGGGTTCAAAAAGTTCATCGCCCGTAGAAATAACCCCCACTTTAAGTGGCTTATAAACGCTAACAGAGGCAATACCAAGCGAGGCAAGCATACCGATATCTGTGGCTGTTAAGCGTTGCCCTGATGCAAATAATTGGCTGCCGATACTGATATCTTCACCTTGTTTACGTACATTTTGTGCAAAGCAAGGCTTAGTGTTTAAAGTGATTGTTTGTTCAGTGGAGACCGTGACATGTTCTTGCATTATCACCGTATCAAAACCAGCCGGAATATGTGCGCCTGTCATGATGCGTATGCAGCAACCTGATTGCCATTCGCCGTTGAATGGATGCCCGGCATAGGCAGTGCCAATAATATTTAAATGTGTGTGTTCATTTAAGTCACTAAAACGAAATGCAAAACCATCCATTCCTGAGTTATCTGCGTTAGGCACATTAATGTCGGCGATAATCGGTGCAGCAAGAATACGACGATGAGCAGCCGATAAAGGCAGTGTCTCTGTTTTAACTAATAACGGCGTGTCTGATAAAAGTGCTTCGCTAGCGTGTTGAAAAGAGAGCAGGGGCTGCTCACTCGAAAACTGATTCATTATTAAGCCCCTTTTTGCTGATTGATTATCCACACGGCAGCTTCAACACGTGAGCGCAGGTTTAGCTTTTTCAGCAGGTGTTTTACATGCACTTTAACGGTGCCATCAGAAATATCTAATTCTCGTGCGATTAACTTGTTTGATAACCCTTTCGCAATTAACTTGAGGATTTCAAATTCACGGCTAGTGAGTGAATTGAGGATGTTCGCTTTTTGCGATACATCAGGTTTGCGGATAGCTTGGGCGAGTACCCCTGTGAGCTTTTCACTCAGCACCATTTTACCCAGTGCCGCTTGTTTTATTTTTTCGAGAATTTCTTCAGGATCCATGTCTTTTAGTAAGTAACCATCTGCGCCATAGCTGATTGCAGTGAGCACGTCTTCATCGTTATCAGAAACCGTTAGCATAATAATACGCGATGTAACATCACTGGCACGCATGGCTTTAAGGGTTTCTAAGCCATCCATTCCTTGCATATTAAGGTCAAGAATAATGAGATCGGGATCATGCTCTATAGCTAACTGTAGCCCTTCTTTGCCTGTTGCTGCCTCACCGATGACGACGAGTTCGTCTTCTAAATCGATTAACTGTTGTAGGCCTTTGCGTAGCAATGGGTGATCATCAACTAATAAAATTGAGCTGGTTAGTGCATTCATACTTTAACTCTTTGTTGGCTTTAGCCTGAAAGACTGGCGGTTTAAAAATATCTTAACGTGGATCAATAAAGTATTCACCAAAAAGCCTCCCTATTACTCCTAATAACCTTAAGCTTTCTTATATTATTTAATGATAAACAATTGCTTACGCTTAAATATACCCACTAAGTGGTAGTTGTTTGCTGTTTATGCTGTGTGTGGCTTACCCATCAATGTGAATTGTTGAGTTGATTTTATGTGCGCATAGTAAGTTCAATTAGAACGAAATGGAGCAGCATATGGCTGAACTAGACAAGTGGGAACCGGAAAATGAAGCTTTCTGGAATTCCCAAGGTAAAAAAATTGCGCAAAGGAATTTATGGATTTCGATCCCAAGTTTACTTTGTGGCTTCGCTGTTTGGCTTTACTGGGGAATCTTGACCGTTCAGATGATGAATGCAGGGTTTAGTTTTAGCGCAGATGAGCTATTTACGCTGACGGCGATAGCTGGACTTTCTGGTGCTACATTACGTATTCCCAGTAGTTTCTTCATTCGCTTTTGTGGTGGCAGAAACACGCTGTTCTTCACTACATCGCTACTCATAATTCCGGCTCTATTTACCGGTTTGGCATTACAAGACCCAACGACACCATTGTGGCAATATCAGTTACTTGCTTTGTTGTCGGGTATTGGTGGGGGTAACTTTGCTTCTTCAATGTCAAATATCAGCTTTTTCTTTCCAAAAAAACAACAAGGTTTAGCGCTGGGTCTCAATGCAGGGTTAGGTAACTTTGGTGTGACAACGATGCAGATTTTGATTCCATTGTTTATGACATATGGGGTGTTTGGTGCATTGGGCGGCGATCCAATTACGTTGGTGAGCACGTCGGGAAGTTTGATTGGTAAAATTCCAGCCGGTTCTGAAACTTGGCTGCAAAACGGTGGTTTTTTATGGCTACTGTTCTTAATACCGCTGTTCTTTGCAACATGGTTTGGTATGAATAACATTCGCACGCCAGAAGTGTCACCAAACTTAGGCAGCCCTCTGAGTGCATTTGCAATGATTTCTGTGATGCTAACGATTGGTCTTGCCACTGCGGCGGCTGGTCTGTGGTTGATGCTTCCTGAATCAGCAAATGGTTCTGGCTTTGGGGTACCGAAAGAGTTGGTACTGGTGCTGGTTGTTGCTATTACCGTATTTTTACTGAAGATGATACCGGGGGCGATTGGTAAAAGCCTCACTAAGCAATATCAAATCTTTAATAATAAACATACCTGGGTAATGAGCACGATTTACACCATGACGTTTGGTTCATTTATTGGTTTTGCGGCAGCATTTCCGTTAGCAATCAAAGTTATTTTTGGTTTTCAACACATTATGGTTGATGGTGTGATGACCCATAGTACCTTAAACCCAAATGGCCCAAGTGCGCTCATGTATGCGTGGATGGCACCATTTATTGGGGCATTAATTCGTCCACTAGGTGGGTGGATTGCTGATAAATGGGGTGGTGCGTTAGTAACACAGGTGTGTTCTGTGGTAATGATTGGCTCGTCGTTAGGTGCGGCCTATTACATGAAAGAGGCTTATCAGTCGCCTACACCTGAAGAGTTCTTTATGCCATTTTTCATCTTATTCTTAGTGCTATTTGGAGCAACAGGGATTGGTAATGGCTCAACCTTTAGAACGATTGCGATGGTGTTTCCTAAAGAACAAGCAGGCCCTGTATTAGGTTGGACTTCGGCAGTGGCTGCATACGGTGCATTTTATATTCCAATGGTATTTGGTCAGCAAATTAAAGCGACAACACCTGAGGTAGCACTGATTGGTTTCGCGGTATTTTATGCGCTATGTTTGATTATTAATTGGTGGTTCTACTTAAGAAAAGACGGCGAATTTTATAATCCATAACGATCTCCACTTGTCCAGAGCCATCAACTTCGGTTTTTGGCTCTTTTTCTATTGTTGCAGGAAAAGAATATGAGTAAGTTTCAAGAATTATTATCCATGGCTCGCCATCAAGCTGAACCCGTTAAGCTACTGTTGTTATTTACAAAAGCAAATGTTGAAAGTTCAGTTAACGATGTCAATAAAGGGGTGATTGAGCCTGTTATGTGTGTTGATAAACTGCCTAGTGAGTTAACTGACTATACGGCGCTTTGTCACGAAGCAGATAACATAAACCAAGCATGGGATTTATTATTTGTCACCAGTATTGGTGCTAATACAGAGGTCAGCCTGATTGAAAGTAGCATGAAGGCGATGATTAAAGACGTACAAAGTGGTAAAAACACGGCGTTGTATGTTGTCCTCGACAGAGAAGATAACCTTGTAGAAATGGTCGGTAGTTAAGTCAGTATAAAAAATTGCACGGCAATAATGGCACAAAGTAAGTGGTCGATATTAAACTGATTAATGGCCGTTAGTGTGCTCTGTGCACAACTCTCCTAAATGTAAAAAGAAGGCAGCTACTCGCTGCCTTCTTTTTATTGTAATGACTCTACGTACTCTGTTAACTGATTAAATAACCAGTCTGGCAAGCTTGCTTGTGGGTCTTGCGTATCGAGCCAGTTTTTAACAGTTAGGCACAGTTCTGTGTCGCCTTGGATTGCTAATTTACGTGAGAAAAAAAGTGTATCAGGGTCGTATTTTCCACTCATCAAACTTAAAAATGTATCACTACTCCCTGTTAACTTTCCGTCGTATTTGAGGTGTTCTTTAGGGAGTAACCACGGTTTTATAGAGAAAATAGTTAACCGTTTAGAGGTCGCATTGAGCGAAATAAGCAAGCTGAGTGGCAGGTTATCGACGTCAATGCATAACTGTTTATCAATTAAAAAGTCGAGCTCACCGTCGTTGATCTGTGTTTTAAAAATGAGGTTTATTCGCTGTTCTATCAGCCAACTTATGCCTGCGGTTGGCGTGAGATGAGTAATAGCAGTTAGCCATTTCGGGGTAAAAAATGGCGGAGTTTTATGCTTCATAATATCAGTGAGACTAATCATATTAGTAGATTACCTTATTAGGTTTGCTGGCTTACCATTATTGATAATTTATTTCTTAGTTTAAATAATCAGGAGTGGGTATGGAGTTACTTTGCCCAGCAGGAAACTTACCCTCGTTAAGAAGGGCAATTGCGCAAGGCGCTGATGCGGTTTACGTTGGCTTAAACAATGATACCAATGCGCGTCACTTTGCGGGCCTTAACTTGAATGAGCGGCAACTCGTTGAAGCGGCAGACTATTGTCAGCAGCATAAAAGAAAATTGCATGTTGCTATTAACACCTTTGCTCACCCCAATCATTTTACAAGATGGAAGCATGCCATTGATGAAGCGATTGCAGTGGGGGTAGATGCCCTGATTGTTGCTGATATTGCTGCGCTTGATTTTATTGCGAATAATTATCCGCACCAAGAAATGCATGTCAGTGTGCAGGCATCGGTGACAAATGCACTCGCAATTGATTTTTATAAGCAGTTTTGTGTGAAGCGAGTGGTATTGCCTAGGGTATTAAGTTTGCAACAGGTCAGGCAATTGGCAACCACCACCGACATCGAACTTGAGCTTTTTGCCTTTGGTAGTTTATGTATTATGGCCGAAGGGCGTTGTTATTTATCTTCATATTTAACAGGCGAATCACCTAATACAACAGGTGCCTGTTCACCGGCCAAGTTTGTTCGTTGGCAACAACAGGGCGCTCGAATGCAATCACGCTTGAATGATGTATTGATTGATCAGTTCACTGACGATGAGCAAGCCGGTTATCCAACGTTATGTAAAGGGCGTTTTGTTGTAAATAACGAAACCTACCATGCCTTAGAAGAGCCAACGAGCTTAAATACACTTTCTCTGTTACCTGAGTTATTAGCCATGAATATTGCGGCCGTTAAAATTGAAGGCCGACAGCGCAGCCCTGCCTATGTTGAGCAAGTTACACGCGTTTGGCGACAGGCTATTGACCATGCAAAGCAAAATGTGACTGACTTCAGTGTTGAAACGCATTGGCAAACGACGCTGGACAGTTTATCTGAGGGGCAGCAAACCACCTTAGGTGCGTATCATCGCAAGTGGAAATAGGAGTAACAATGACACAGTTAAAAGTTGCGGTAGGGCCCATGTTGTTTTTGTGGCAAAAGGAGCTGCTCGAACAATTTTATGAGCGGGTAGCGCAGTCGACAGCCGATATTGTTTATTTAGGCGAAACCGTCTGTGGAAAGCGACGTTTAAGTCGCCTAAATGATTACCTTGAGTGGGCTAAAATGCTAGAGCAAGCAGGAAAAGAAGTGGTGCTGTCTAGCTTAGCCTTGTTGGAGTCGGGGGCTCAACTTCAAGAGTTAAAACGTGTGTGTCGTCAAAGCGCGTATTTAATAGAGGCGAATGATCTTGCCGCCGTGCAGCAATTACATAGCTTGGGATTACCATTTGTGATTGGCCCCGCAATTAATGTTTATAACGGTTATACGCTAGCAAAGTTTGCTCAAATGGGAGCTGTGCGCTGGGTTATGCCTGTTGAATTGTCGAGAGATTGGCTGGTGGCTTTAAAACACGAATACGCGGGTTTGACAGATTTACCGATGCAATTTGAAGTGTTTAGTTATGGCTTGTTGCCTTTGGCTTACAGTGCGCGATGCTTCACGGCTCGCCATTATGACTTAGCTAAAGATCAATGTGAGCTCATTTGTCAAAAGCACCCTTCGGGATTAATGACCCACAGCCAAGACGGTAAAAAGGTGTTTACCTTAAATGGCATTCAAACAATGTCTGGGCAAGTGTATAACTTGTGTGAAGACCGCCATGCACTTAATAGCAGTGCGGATATCGCGCGGCTAAGTATGCACTATATGGACGACTTACAATGGATTGAGTCGTTTGCTTTGGGCACCGACTCTAAGCGACCGGATGAACATATTAATGGCTTTTGGCATCACATTGCGGGTATGCATTGCCAGTCTTAGTGCTGGCTAAATAAATACAATATGAGAGCCAGTGTGATAAACCAAAAACCACTTACCATTTTCCAAAATAATAAACTGCTGGCTTCCTTCGGTTCAGGATCCGGTTTTAAAAATTCAGGATTAGGGACGGTTAAGTCATGCATGAGTGCATCCACGGTTTGATAGCGCTCTGTTAAATCAAAACTAACCCCTTTTTGCAGTGCTTTATCAAACCAAATTGGAATAACGGGGTTATGTTTAATGGCACTGTGATAACGTAGTTTGTCGTAGTCTGCCATGCTTGTGCATTGCTCAACTTTTTCGCCATAGGGTAAGTGGTGAGTAAATAATTCATAGCAAATAGTCGCGAGGCTATACACATCACCTTGCACGGCAGCATTTTTGCCCAGCAAATAATTAGGGTCTGAATAGCTGGCCGTGCCAAGTGCCCCTTGATGTTCTATTGGCTGATAAAGCTCCGCAACTCCAGCAACAAACACGGAGCCAAAATCAACCAGTTTGATTTCATCATTTTCTAATACCATCACATTGCCAGGTTTGAGATCTTGGTGAATCGCATCATTACTATGAAAAGCATTTAAGGCCGCTGCAATGTGTTTAACGATGGCGATTGCTCGTTTAGGTTTTAGGGGCTGATGCTCAGCTAACCAGTTGTCGAGGCTGGTACCATCGAGCCATTCCATTAAATAATACAGGGCACTTCTTGGCCGTGAATGTTGATAAATTTTTACGACATAAGGGGAGTCAATTCGGCTGCCAATCCATTGCTCTTTAATAAAGCGGTCGATGTAATGTGTGTCGTCGTCAAAGTTGGCTGAAGGCGTTTTCATTGCGTAACGCTTTTTTGTAAGCTCATCTTCCACTAAATAAAGTTGACTACGTGATGAGGCAAACAGCTCTTCAATGACAAGATAACCATCTAATTTCATACCTGCTTTAAGCGGCGGTGGAAAAGGCAATTTTGTGAGCTCAGCGCTATATTCAGCTTCATTTTGATATGCCAGCTCTTTTATTTTTAAAACGACACAACTGATGTTGTCATCACTGCCATGCTTTTTGGCTTCTATACACAGTTGCTCTGCTATTTTAGAGGCTGGCTGATAACTCAATAAGTTATCTATTAAGATATCGGTCGGGAGAAAATCATGCACCCCGTCAGAGCTTAATAAGTAAATGTCACCTTGTTGTAATTCATTGCTGCTGTAATCAATGTGTAAGTTGTTATCCATGCCAATGGCACGCGATAAAAACGATTTTCCTTGCCCTAAATTGGTGGTGTGATCGGCTGTGAGTTGCTTTAAGTTTCCATTTCTAAAGCGATAAATTCGACTATCACCCACATGAAAAATATGACCATGATTTCCTTTTAAAATCAGGCAGCTTAAGGTTGATAAGTAGCCTTTATTTTCTTGTGAAAATGCATGGCTTTTGCGAAAAAGACGTAAATTGATTGCCGATAATACTTGTTCGCCACTGCGACTAACAGACCATGTATCGGGGGTTTTAAAGTATTCACTAAGAAAGCGTTCAACGGCTGTTTCGCTCGCTTCTTTACCAGCTTCTGCTGAGCTAACACCGTCGGCAACACAAAATGCGGCACCTTTAATATTGCTGAGGTACTCATCTTTTGGAATAAAAAGACCTGCGCAATCTTCGTTGATTTCTTTTATTCCGCGTGAGGTATGAAATCCTGCATCAACCTGAGTGCTTTGCATAATGTGTAGTTAGCTTTGAAATAATATCAAAATAGTGCAAGAAAACGGGGGGAGTATTCAACCTGTACAGATCAATAAACGGTCAGTTTTTCGGGTCTGTTTATTATCAAATAAGCTTAACTACCTCTTTTGGGGTAATTGTTGTTGTTTTTAATGATTTGATTTTTATATGCTTTTTATTTTGTTCGACGTTTTTGTCTGTTGATATTTTTAAGTTGTGGCATTGTGGGTAGAGCCTCATAAAAAGCGCGTGCTTTAGGTAGAATGGGTCAATGATTTATAGATGACGTGTTCATCGACCGTTTTTAATTGGAGCATCGCATGTCAGAGTCTCGCGCTAAACGTGCGTTATTATTTGCTACTTTAGCTTTTGCGGCTAACTTTTCCGTATGGACATTGTATGCGGCGATAGTATTGCCTTTATCATCGCAATGGCAATTAACGGTCACTGAGTTAGGTGGCTTACTTGCAGCCCCGATGTTCACAGGTGCATTGTCTCGGATCCCCGCTGGCGAATTGGCTGACCGCTATTCGGCAAAAGTGCTCTTTGTTGTGCAAATGTTAGTGTGTGTGCCTGCCCTTGCATGCTTGTATATAACGACAAGCTATTCTCAACTACTTTTTCTCGGTTTATGGATTGGTCTCAGTGGTAGCTCATTTACCCTTGGTATCCGTTATGTGTGTGATTTTTATCAACGCAGTCAACAAGGAACCGCGATGGGGATTTTTGGCGTGGGTAATGCCGGTGCCGCTATTACACTCGTGTTAGCGCCTTGGTTAATGGAGCGCTATGGTTGGCAGTGGGTTGGGCCTGTGTATGCGTTTGGCTTGTTATTTGTTGCTGTGCTGTATGGTGTGTTTGCCCCCAGCCAGCCAGATAACGCTCATGTTATTAATAGTAAACCGCAAACCTGGACACTGTTACTGAAAAATACGCAAGTTTGGCGATTAGGGCTCTATTATTATTTTGTGTTTGGTTCTTTTTTGGCCTTACTGCTTTGGCTGCCATATTACTATATGCAGGCCTATCAATTATCAATTAAACAAGCGATGGCCTTTACATTGTTTTTTGTTGCAACGTCGTCGGTGATACGGGCTCTTGGTGGGTGGTTTGCCGATAAGTATGGCGGTCGTAGTGTTAACTGGAGCGTATTTTGGGTGTGTTTAGTGTGTTTGTTTTTCTTAAGCTACCCGCCCACAACAATGACCATTCATGGTATTAAGCAAGATGTGAATTTATCTGTGTCGGTGAATGTGTGGGTGTTTACCGGCTTATTATTTGTGATTGGCTTAGCGCAAGGCTTTGGTCGTGCCAGTGTGTTTAAAGTTATCCATGAAAACTACCCGTTAGAAATGGGCAAGGTAGGCGGTTTTATTGCTGCCATTGGGGCCCTGGGAGGATTCACATTACCGATAATGTTTGGTGCGGTGGTTGATTTATTTGGCTTTTACAGTGCCTCTTTTATGTTGCTTTACGCTGTGTTAGCTGTCTGTATGATGCTGATGTATTTCGCGGTGCGTGCTGAGCGCTATCAACGAAGATTGAATGAAGCTGCGAGTTATAATTTTTTAGAAGATGATAGTTTATGATGCAAATATCCGATGAACAACAAACCAAAAGTGACGTTGCCTTATTTCAGCTCGCATTTCGTCCGCTGTTTTTGTGTGGGGGTTTATTTAGCTGTATTGCTTTGGTTGTGTGGGGATTAGTACTCAATGGTCACTGGTCTTTTTCTCCTTATGGAGGGGCTTTGTTTTGGCATAGCCATGAAATGCTATTTGGTTTTGTGTGCGCTATTGTTATCGGCTTTTTATTAACCGCGGTACAAAACTGGACAGGTTTACGCTCTATTCATGGTCGAAAGCTGCTGCTGTTAACTCTTGCATGGTTAATCGCGCGAGTTGCCATGGTGGTGCCCGCTTTGCCGCACTGGTTAGTATTTGGTATTGATATGGTGTTTTTGCCCTTAGCGGGTTATTGGTTAGCAAAACCAATCATTGTTAAAGGGCAAATGCGAAACCTCTTTTTTGTGCCGATTATTTTATTACTCAGTGCTGCCAATTTATTAATGCACTTAGGCGTGACACTGGGGATGCCTGAGTTGTATCAGCATGGTTATATGTCTGCTATTTGGCTAATTACGTTATTAATGAGTGTATTAGGCGGGCGTGTAATTCCCTTTTTCACTGCAAATGCAACTGCGACAAAGAAGGTCGACGGTAAACCTTGGTTAGAGATTGCAGCGCTTGGCAGTACCTGGTTTATTTTTGTGTTGTTTTTTACTGGTGCAGTTTATTACCTGAGCAATGAGCTCATTGGCGGCATGCTAATTATATGTGCTGTATTTCATTGTCTTCGTGCGGCGCGATGGCCGTTCTTTAAAACCTTAGCGGTTCCACTGCTGTGGAGTTTGCATTTGGCTTATTGGTTTATTCCTGTGGGAATTATATTAATGGGGATGTCTTACTTCACTGATTTATTGTCAATTTCGACCGCTTTCCATGCACTGACTGTGGGGGCTATGGGCAATATGATTTTAAGCATGATGGCGCGTGTTAGCTTAGGCCACACTGGAAGAAAATTAGTGGTTAAACACGCCATTATTTTTGCATTTGGTGCGGTATTAATAGCGGCCTTATTACGCGTATTTGGTGTGTTGATAAATTCACAATTGAGCCTGTACTTTATTTCTTTATCTGTGATTACATGGTGTATGGCTTATGGTTTATTCTGCTTAGTGTATTTTCCGGTGTTAACACAACCAAGAGCAGATGGCCGCGCAGGCTAACGTTTCTATACGTCAATATGGTTGTTTAGGTAAAGTAGCTACCTCTTTTGAATTAGTGTGGACTTCATTCCTCTTGATGTAGATCAAGCTGAATTTTTGTACGCTTACTAAGCTGATATTTACGTATCAGTAAAAAGAGTGGAAAGCATGAAGGAGCAATCTTTACCAATATTGTTAACGTGCTCTGGCTGTAGTTATGGTGCAGAGCTGGCTGAAGACTTATCACAAAGTTTAATTATGCAGGGGAAAGTTGAAAAAGTCTCCATTGCGGCATTAACAGCAGGTTCTGCTATGCATTGGCAAAAGTTAGCATCTTCTCCTGCGATTATTGTTTTTGATGGCTGTGGGCTTAACTGTGCGAAGTTAAGCCTCGAAAAGTTATCTATTAATACATTTTATCATTTTGATATGACCAAGCAGCTTCAGAAAATAAACAATGGCGTGGGCAAACCTTCGCTAGCGGCCTGTTTGCAAGTGACAAAAACGGTGCAGTATCAACTCGCGTCTGTCCTACCAAAGCAACATAGAGTGAATCAAAAGGAAGCCGCAGGAAGCAAAGTGATCGCGATGTTTCCGTGTGCAGAGCGTTAAGGTTAGCAATGTAACTTTAACGCTCTGCACACACCTCGCAGTGGGGTTGTTTTGGAATAATAAACTCTTTAAATGTCAGGTGCTCTGCATCATATAACAGCATTGACACTGTTTTAGGGGGCATAGATAGCAGGCTTTTAAGCGCCTCTGTGGCTTGCAATGAACCCAAAGTGCCAACTACTGGGGCAAGGACCCCAGCTTCCATACAGCTTAATGAGGGCTCTTTAAATAGCCGAGCAACGCAGGCATAACAGGGATCGCCGTCACGCATTGGAAAGTGAATGAGTTGCCCTTCCATACGAATTGCAGAACCTGAAATTAGGGGCGTTTTATGTGTCCAACACAGGCGATTAAGCAGTAAGCGTGTTGCGAGATTATCACTGCAGTCAACGACAACATCAGCGCTGATTAACTCTGGCTCATGGTGTGTCGTAAACTCAGAAGCATAGGTTGTCATCTCTACTTGGCTATTGAGTGCTGTTAATTGCTGTTTAGCTGATTCAACTTTTAACTGACCCACACTGTTTTCGGTGTGTAATATTTGTCGTTGCAGGTTAGTTATATCCACTGTGTCATGATCAAATAAAGTAATTTTTCCGACACCTGCCGCAACAAGGTAAGGGAGTACTGCACTACCCAGTCCTCCAGCTCCGACAACGAGTACGTGGCTTGCCATAATGGCTTCTTGCCCTTCTTCTTGAACCTGAGGAAGCAGAATATGGCGGCAATAACGCAGGGTGTTGGCACTCTCTAATAACATGCAATTTTCCTTCTTTAGAACGCGTCTATAAGCCTACATTAAATAGGGCAGTGTTGTTATACCTCTTTGGAGGTGCAGTGAGTCATATTAGGTAACGCTATGAAAAAATTGATTTAAATCAATTTTCATAGTTATGCATAGCCGTAATCTGTGCATAACTTAAAAACATAGCAAGGTAGTGATATGAAAACACAGCTCTCAGTTCTAACAGCGTTAGTTACATTTGCTTTGAGTACGCAAGTGAGTGCAACTGAAGATAATGGCATTCATAACATGTTGGCGAATGGTGAAGTGCATGGCATGTTGCGTTATCGATATGAAAATGTCGATCAATCGGGGATCGCTGAACAAGCACATGCATCAACATTACTCACGCGTATTAATTATACAACGGCGACACTCAAAGGCGTTTCAGCACTTCTCGAGTTTGATAATGTTACCGAGATTGGTAATGACAATTATAACAGTACCGTTAATGGTCATACGGATCACCCCGTTGTTGCTGACCCTAAAGGTACTGAGCTTAATCAAGCAAGCTTACAATTCAAGAATAAAGAGTTGCACGTTGTTGCGGGTAGACAACGTATCAACCTTGATGACCAACGATTTGTAGGGGGTGTCGCATGGCGCCAGAATGAACAAACTTTTGATGGTTACAGAGTCGTTTATAAACCAACAGAGTCATTAAAGTTCGACTACAGCTATGTGTTTAATGTGAATCGTATTTTTGGTGAAGACAGCAATAAAAGCGATTTGCACGGTAAATTACACTTTGCCAATGCTGCATACCAAGTTAATAAGCAATTTAATGTCAGTGTGTTTGCCTATCTCTATGACTTTGATGCTGCTTTAGCCAGCTCAACACAAACAATAGGTGTGCGCGCAACAGGCCAATTATCCGATTCATTGAGTTATACGCTCAGTTATGCAACTCAACAAGATTATGCCGATAACCCCAATTCGTTTGATGCTGACTATATATTAGCGGAGCTAAAGGGCAAAGTGAGTAAGCTTGGCTGGAAAGTTGGCTATGAGCTGTTAGGCTCAGATAACAACATAGGTTTTAGTACACCACTGGCAACAGGGCATAAGTTCCAAGGTTTTGCAGATAAGTTTTTAGCGACTCCAGGTAATGGACTTGCTGATTTATACTTTGGCGTTAATGGGCAGTTGGCAGATATAAAGCTGAGCGCGACTTATCACTTTTTTGATAGTGATGCACACAGCATCGATTATGGCCAAGAGCTTGATTTAACGGCTGCATATGCACTTTCAAGCAACTGTAATGTGCTGTTTAAATATGCCATGTACAACGCTGATGATTATGCCACGGATACCGATAAGGTATGGTTGATGCTCACTCATAAGTTTTAACCGCTTAGCATGCTTTTTAGCAGCTAGATTAGTTTCAGTTCCCTGCAATTATGAGCCTCTTCGGAGGCTTTTTTCTGTGTGATATCCCAAAACCTCATTGTTATTCCTCCAATATCTCCTTTTATCTCTCTCGTAGAGTGATAGGGAGTGTTAATACACCTTAGTAGGTAGTAAGCGCAGTTAATAAAGGCATTGCTTTACAGTGCGCCTATTCATAGGGGGTAGAGGTGTTTTTGGCTGCACGGCGGTTACCTTTATTCCTTGATTTACATCAATTCTTTTTTAGTAAGTCGGCTCAGAATCAAATTAATAAAACCGTTTGGAGACGACAATGGCGAGTGAAAAATTTAACCTTTTTTCCTTTCAAGGAAAAATGAAAATCTTACATCTTAGTTGGCTTGCATTCTTTATCACCTTTTTTGTGTGGTTTAATTTTGCACCGTTACTACAGGCTGTAAAAACCACCTTGGGATTAAGTACAGAGCAAGTAAAAACACTACTGATCTTGAACGTGGCTTTGACCATTCCTGCCCGCGTGATTATTGGCATGCTAACCGATAAATACGGGCCAAGGTTAGTCTATTCATGTTTGCTGATTGTCAGCGCAGTACCTTGTTTAATGTTTGCTTTTGCTGATAGTTTTTTGCAAGCTGCCATTGCTCGTTTTTTACTTGGGTTTATCGGCGCAGGCTTTGTTATTGGTATCCGCATGGTGTCTGAGTGGTTCCCTCATCACGAGTTAGGCACCGCAGAAGGTGTGTATGGTGGCTGGGGTAACTTTGGTTCCGCTGCTGCGGCTTTTTCACTGCCTACGTTGGCATTAATTTTTGGCGGCGATGATGGTTGGCGTTATGCAATTGGTATTACGGGTGTAATGAGCTTTGTTTATGGTTTTATTTATTATTTTAATGTAACCAATACACCTAAAGGCTCGACGTACTTTCGTCCTAAAAATTTAGGGGCGATGGAAGTCACTTCTAAAGGCGATTTTTTCTTACTCCTAATCATGAAAATCCCTATGTATGCAGCAATGGCATTACTGGCTTGGAAACTCTCACCCAATGGTGTTGGGATGATTGAAGCAAATGTCGTACACCTTATTTATGGTGGGTTAGTGCTGTTGTACTTGTTTGAAGTTAAAAAAGTGTGGAACGTAAATAAAACGGTATTTGAGCAAGAAGTACCTGAGTTACATCGCTATAGTTTTAAGCAAGTAGCTGTGCTGGATATTTTGTATTTTACAAATTTTGGTTCTGAGCTTGCTGTGGTGTCAATGCTGCCGCTATTTTTTGCTGAGACCTTCTCGCTCGACCCTGTTATGGCAGGGATGGTGGCCGGTGCGTATGCATTTATGAACTTAATGTCACGCCCAGCAGGTGGGTTTATTTCAGATAAGTTTGGTCGCCGTACAACGTTACTTATTTTAACCGCCGGTTTAGCCGCAGGTTATCTGTTAATGGGCATGGTTAATTCGCAGTGGCCATTATGGTTAGCAGTTGCAACAGCCATGGCGTGTTCTTTCTTTGTTCAATCAGGTGAGGGTGCTGTGTTTGCGGTCGTGCCATTAATTAAACGTCGCTTAACAGGGCAAATTGCAGGGATGACAGGGGCATATGGTAACGTTGGGGCAGTTACATTTTTAACTGTGTTATCGTTCGTTGATTATGCAACTTTCTTTTATGTTATCGCCGGTACGGCAATGATTGGCTTTGTTACTTTGTTCTTTATGGATGAACCGCGAGGTCAAATTGCTGAAGTACGCGAAGACGGGACTGTTGAACTGATTGATGTATCACACAAATAAATCTTAATACGATAGAAAAGCCAGCTTAAGCTTAATGCCAGTCAGTTAAGAGCTGACTGGCATTTTCTTTTGTAAGGATACTTATTTGGTTTCCTTCTTATCACCCTTGGATAATGCCTGTCTGGTAGCCTATCGGGTAAGATAAACAACCTAAGTGTTTTCAGTAACTCATCATAATGAACAGGTAACTTACTTGCACTATGTATTGGCGTAAACATGAAGAAAGCGATTACCTGCCGCATAGATTGGCTAAAGCTTAATTGAGTAGGCAAGATATCTTCTTCTTTAGTTGCATCAAGCATGATTATGCGTATTAAGTTGTAAGCGAGTA
>NZ_JAJJZF010000069.1:0-1053 GCF_020966275.1 Pseudoalteromonas sp. MB41
GTAGTCCGGATTGGAGTCTGCAACTCGACTCCATGAAGTCGGAATCGCTAGTAATCGCGTATCAGAATGACGCGGTGAATACGTTCCCGGGCCTTGTACACACCGCCCGTCACACCATGGGAGTGGGTTGCTCCAGAAGTGGATAGTCTAACCTTCGGGAGGACGTTCACCACGGAGTGATTCATGACTGGGGTGAAGTCGTAACAAGGTAGCCCTAGGGGAACCTGGGGCTGGATCACCTCCTTATACGATTTAGAACTTATTTGTTCGTAGTGTCCACACAGATGATTGTTAGTTAGAGAAACAATGCTTATTGTTTGGGTCTGTAGCTCAGTTGGTTAGAGCGCACCCCTGATAAGGGTGAGGTCGGTAGTTCAAATCTACTCAGACCCACCACTTCCATGAAGTGGAAACAGTAAGTACCAGCATATGTGGGGCTATAGCTCAGCTGGGAGAGCGCCTGCCTTGCACGCAGGAGGTCAGCAGTTCGATCCTGCTTAGCTCCACCACTTTTACTCCTTAAAAATAAACATTCTTATCAGGTAATAAACTGCTTGAGAATAGAGTGTGTTTAATTTTGAGAAGTTAATTCTCTTGCTCTTTAAAAATTTGGAAAGCTGATAATAAAATTCTGATGAATGACAATTGTTATTTATCAAGAGTTTTCAAAAGTAAAAATATGCCAATTAATCGACAGATTAATCGGTATCTACTTTAGTATTCTCATCATTATTTGATGAATTAACTTCTGGCGAAGTTAACAGCTGTCACTAATAAAGACCCGTTTGGGTTGTATGGTTAAGTGACTAAGCGTACACGGTGGATGCCTTGGCAGTTGGAGGCGATGAAGGACGTATTAACTTGCGATAAGCCTAGTCAAGCTAGTAAAAAGCACTTGAGACTAGGATTTCCGAATGGGGAAACCCACCTGCTTGCAGGTATCTTGCACTGAATACATAGGTGTAAGAGGCGAACGCGGAGAACTGAAACATCTAAGTACCCGTAGGAACAGAAATCAACCGAGATTCCGGAAGTAGCGGCGAGCGAAACCGG
>NZ_JAJJZF010000070.1:0-1010 GCF_020966275.1 Pseudoalteromonas sp. MB41
GTATGCCATGCTGAAAAAGGGCACGCGTTATGAACCAAGCCTACTAGCAAATTAACATTTAGTCTTCGATAACAGAAATAACTGTATTGACCAAGAACCTGCGTTAAGCGGTTAGACCCACCCTTGATAGCCTGTAAAGTGATTAGTGTGTTAAAACACCGAGTAGGAGAAGAGGCACAAGGGCGCGAATACATCATAGGGCCGAGGTAGCTCCTCATTATGAGCCCGCATATAAGTACGCAGTCTAACAAAATTAACGAAGGGTATTGTGCAATAGGAGGAGTCCATATAAGGCACTTTAGTGCCGAAAGTGTCTGATATGCCTTTCATACAACACCACTGACATTCACGGCTAAAGCCGTTCCCACGCTTCTTAATCACAATGACAGAAGTGCAAGGGGCTCTAAATCGCTCATTTCACTTCTGACTCAAATAATTAGGCTTAGTAGGAGGCAATTTAGTGCCGAAAGTGTCTGATATGCCCTTCATACATAACCACTGACATTCACGGCTAAAGCCGTTCCTACGCTTCTTAATCACTATGTTCAATCACGGTTCTAACGTTGTTTAATCATGATGACAGTAGTGGAGAATGAGGGTTCTCTTTAATCACTCATTTCACTTCTGGCTCAAATAATTAGAGCTTAGTAGGAGATGTATAGACTCCTCCCCTAAATAGGGTAAGTACGGTATAAAGAAATTGCAAAACCACTTTTACCAATAAGGAATCCATACATGTCAAAATTTAACTTAATTTGTATCGACTTGGCAAAAAATGTTTTTCAAGTCGGTCAATTTTTTCATCAAAAACTACAAAGTAATAAAGCGGTAAGCAGAAAAGAGCTACTGTCGATACTCACCACGTCTCCTCGTTGTAAAGTTGTTATGGAATCATGTGGCGGTGCTCATTATTGGGCACGCAAGGCGCGTAGTGTTGGTCATGAAGTCGTGATTCTAGACCCTCGATTTGTCAAAGCATTTAGGATTGGCCAGAAAACAGATGCAAACGA
>NZ_JAJJZF010000071.1:0-979 GCF_020966275.1 Pseudoalteromonas sp. MB41
TAATGCCAGTCAGTTAAGAGCTGACTGGCATTTTCTTTTGTAAGGATACTTATTTGGTTTCCTTCTTATCACCCTTGGATAATGCCTGTCTGGTAGCCTATCGGGTAAGATAAACAACCTAAGTGTTGTCAGTAACTCATCATAATGAACAGGTAACTTACTTGCACTATGTATTGGCGTAAACATGAAGAAAGCGATTACCTGCCGCATAGATTGGCTAAAGCTTAATTGAGTAGGCAAGATATCTTCTTCTTTAGTTGCATCAAGCATGATTATGCGTATTAAGTTGTAAGCGAGTAGTAATCCCCATAACTCTTGGCGTACCATGTCTGGCTTCTTACTACGTAATGTATGTTTGCTGTGATTCAATCCCTGCTTTATTTCTCTAAACGCCAGCTCAATTTCCCAGCGTTGTGTATAAACCTCTATTAATTCGTCATACGGAAATCGTAAAGGGTCAATAAGAGAACTCAGAACACGATAGCTTTTTCCATCAGCTTTATAAGTGGTTAATCTTGCCGTTATGGTATCTGGTAATGACTCAAACTTCTTTCTCGCCTGAAGGCTTGTAGACAAGGTAACAATCTTATCATTGTCACTGATACTGTGTTCAACTTGATACTGTAAATCCTTCCTTGCTGGCAACATCCAGTGAGAGTTTTTTCCTTGGCTTTGCCATTGATAAAGTAGCCCTAATGAGTAATAACCACGGTCAAACAAGGTCAGAGAGTTATCCGGTACGGCTGGTAATAGACGTTGAGCTAAGCTCATTTCGCCTACACAACGGGCATCAAAACTACTGTCTAACAATAAGTGGCTAGATACTTCCATTAAGCTACACATTCGAATTTGTGGATAGCTGACTTCTCCATGCTGATTACTGTCACTGCCAAACTTTTCTCGGTTTTCTTGATTATCATGAGTTCGGAAGCTAACGCCATCCACTGCAAGTAAATTAAGTCCACACCACTGCTCAAAA
>NZ_JAJJZF010000072.1:0-930 GCF_020966275.1 Pseudoalteromonas sp. MB41
TAACAGACAGAAGTTAGTATACTAAAGTAGATTTTACGATTATCAGATTTCCAGATTTTATGTAGGGTGAACCGCAGCGCTTAATGCGAAATCAGTTCACCTTGCGCAAAGGACTCGTAAGCGCGATGCGCTTTGTCGAGAATCCTTTCCACGCATTTTGCTTGGTGACAATAGCGTTTTGGACCCACCTGACTCCATGCCGAACTCAGTAGTGAAACGAAACAGCGCCGATGATAGTGTGGCATTTGCCATGTGAAAGTAGGACATCGCCAGGCTCCTAATTAGAGAAACCCGATTCGAAAGAGTCGGGTTTTTTGTTGCCTGTAGAAAAATAAAATACCCAACCAAGACCCCTACGACCTATATCTTTGTAAGCATCGTGTGGCATTGACCATGTGAAAGTAGGACATCCTACTGCGTAGCGCACCATGGCTCCTAATTAGAGAAACCCGTTGCAGCAATGCAGCGGGTTTTTTGCGTTCAGGGCTAAATCGTCCAGCACTATGCCGAGATTGCATACAGAGATAAAAGGCGCATAAGCGCAAGGTGAAGAGACGTAGGAGGTACTTGAGTGACGAAAGTGTCTGATATGCCCTTCATACATAACCACTGATATTCACGGCTAAAGCCGCTTATATGGACTCCTCCTATTGCACAATACCCTTCGTTAATTTTGTTAGACTGCGTACTTATATGCGGGCTCATAATGAGGAGCTACCTCGGCCCTATGATGTATTCGCGCCCTTGTGCCTCTTCTCCTACTCGGTGTTTTAACACACTAATCACTTTACAGGCTATCAAGGGTGGGTCTAACCGCTTAACGCAGGTTCTTGGTCAATACAGTTATTTCTGTTATCGAAGACTAAATGTTAATTTGCTAGTAGGCTTGGTTCATAACGCGTGCCCTTTTTCAGCATGGCATACGCCGTC
>NZ_JAJJZF010000073.1:0-858 GCF_020966275.1 Pseudoalteromonas sp. MB41
GCTTGATTTTTTGTGCGGGGCTTTCTTTGGCTTTAGGTGATTTAGGCATAGTCATCTTAGGTGATTGAGTCCAATCCATCTTACCGTGTTTTCTCAACCAAGTAAGCACAGTTGAGCGACCTTGTATGCCATAAATTTTTTGGGCTTGTTTATAAGTCATATCGCCTTTTTCTACAGCGTCGACAACTTGTAATTTAAAGCCTAATGAATAATCTCGTTGTGTTCGTTTGATCGGTGTATTATTTGACTTGGTCATAATAAGTCCTAAATGTGTAAACACATTTCAGGACGAGACAATATAAATATAAAAGCCCAGCGGGGAAACCTGCTGGGCTTTTTCGTATTTATTCGTCAAGCACCGCGTTGTTGTGTTGCTCATTAATGAGAGACGGATTAGCGTAAGGTGAAGTAGCCCATTTTAGAGCCCTCCAATCTTGTCATCATGATTAAACAACGTTAGGACTGTGATTGAACATCATGATTACAAAGCGTAGGAACGGCTTTAGCCATGAATGTTTCTGGTTATGTGTGAAGAGCATATCAGACACTTTCGGCACTAAAGTACCTTATATGGACTCCTCCTATTGCACAATACCCTTCGTTAATTTTGTTAGACTGCGTACTTATATGCGGGCTCATAATGAGGAGCTACCTCGGCCCTATGATGTATTCGCGCCCTTGTGCCTCTTCTCCTACTCGGTGTTTTAACACACTAATCACTTTACAGGCTATCAAGGGTGGGTCTAACCGCTTAACGCAGGTTCTTGGTCAATACAGTTATTTCTGTTATCGAAGGCTAAATGTTAATTTGCTAGTAGGCTTGGTTCATAACGCGTGCCCTTTTTCAGCATGGCATAC
>NZ_JAJJZF010000074.1:0-765 GCF_020966275.1 Pseudoalteromonas sp. MB41
AGGCAGGATGTGGAAGTGGTGTGAGCCATTAAGCTAACCTGTACTAATTACCCGTGAGGCTTAACCATACAACGCCAAACGCGTTTTATGACAGCGTAACAGACAGAAGTTAGTATACTAAAGTAGATTTTACGATTATCAGATTTCCAGATTTTATGTAGGGTGAACCGCAGCGCTTAATGCGAAATCAGTTCACCTTGCGCAAAGGACTCGTAAGCGCGATGCGCTTTGTCGAGAATCCTTTCCACGCATTTTGCTTGGTGACAATAGCGTTTTGGACCCACCTGACCCCATGCCGAACTCAGTAGTGAAACGAAACAGCGCCGATGATAGTGTGGCATTTGCCATGTGAAAGTAGGACATCGCCAGGCTCCTAATTAGAGAAACCCGTTGCAGCAATGCAGCGGGTTTTTTGCGTTCAGGGCTAAATTGTCCAGCACTATGCCTAGATTGCATACAAAGATAAAAGGCGCATAAGCGCAAGGTGAAGAGACGTAGGAGATGTATGGACTCCTCCCCTAAATAGGGTAAGTACGGTATAAAGAAATTGCAAAACCACTTTTACCAATAAGGAATCCATACATGTCAAAATTTAACTTAATTTGTATCGACTTGGCAAAAAATGTTTTTCAAGTCGGTCAATTTTTTCATCAAAAACTACAAAGTAATAAAGCGGTAAGCAGAAAAGAGCTACTGTCGATACTCACCACGTCTCCTCGTTGTAAAGTTGTCATGGAATCATGTGGCGGTGCTCATTATTGGGCA
>NZ_JAJJZF010000075.1:0-740 GCF_020966275.1 Pseudoalteromonas sp. MB41
GCATCAATCGTGAAGGTGCCATTATCCAGTGGGCTAGGGACATCGGCGCTCCAAGTGCCATCCGCTAATACTGTCGCGGTGAAGGTGTAGGTGTTGGTGCCATCAGAGACACTTAAGTTCACCACACTGCCCGCAGGCTCGTTAGACGTACCGCTAATGGTCGGGGTGGTATCATTCACCGTTCCCAAGCTATCAATTGCTAAGCTAGGCGGTAAGGTATCAATGCTGCCGGTGCCTGTGTCTGTGCCAACATTGCCCGCAGCATCAGTTATAGTGGCAGTTACAGTGTACGCACCATCTGGCAAGCTGCTTGATGTAGCTTGCCATGACCCATCAGCTAAGACTGTCGCGGTCAAGCTGTGTGAATCACCATTGCTATCCACAATGCTGAGGTTCACGACCGTGCCAGCAGGCTCGGTTGAAGTCCCTGAAATAACCGGTGTACTGTCATTACCTAAGCCATTGTCATTTACAGTAACAACGGGGTTGGTGGTATCGATATTGCCTGTGGCGGTAACGTTGCTGGTGTTGCCTGCATCATCACTGATGGTCACGGCAACCGTGTAGCTGCCTTCGGCTAGGGCTGTCGGTACTTCAACGCTCCAATCACCACTGCTATTTACGGTGGCGGTGAGTGTTTGCTCTGCCCCATTGCTGTCGGTGACTGTCACGGTGACAGTGCCGCCCACTTCATTACTACGACCACTGAGTACCGGCGTGACATCACTGCCCTCACCCAC
>NZ_JAJJZF010000076.1:0-726 GCF_020966275.1 Pseudoalteromonas sp. MB41
GTAGGAGATGTATGGACTCCTCCCCTAAATAGGGTAAGTACGGTATAAAGAAATTGCAAAACCACTTTTACCAATAAGGAATCCATACATGTCAAAATTTAACTTAATTTGTATCGACTTGGCAAAAAATGTTTTTCAAGTCGGTCAATTTTTTCATCAAAAACTACAAAGTAATAAAGCGGTAAGCAGAAAAGAGCTACTGTCGATACTCACCACGTCTCCTCGTTGTAAAGTTGTCATGGAATCATGTGGCGGTGCTCATTATTGGGCACGCAAAGCGCGTAGTGTTGGTCATGAAGTCGTGATTCTAGACCCTCGATTTGTCAAAGCATTTAGGATTGGCCAGAAAACAGATGCAAACGATGTTATTGCAATAGCTGCGGCTTCTTTCTCACCCAATGTTCGCCCGTGTAAATCACTGACACAAGCACAGCAAAGCCTACAGTCGATAGAGCGAATGCGTGCGTTAGCTGAAAAGCAGAAACGGCAGTTGGCGAATCAAATCAGAGGCTTGTTACTTGAATTTGGAATTGTAATCAAGCAATCAGAATGCGCGTTTAGGCAGGCTATCCCTGAGATTTTAGAAGATAGCGATAATGGGTTAACCGCTGGTTTAAGGCAGTGTATAGCGCAGTGCTATGAATTATTTAAAGCCCAATCAACATTAAAAGAAACATTAAATGAGTTACTGACAGGCTTAGTAAAACAAGATGAGCAATGTGAACG
>NZ_JAJJZF010000077.1:0-709 GCF_020966275.1 Pseudoalteromonas sp. MB41
GAGTCTGCAACTCGACTCCATGAAGTCGGAATCGCTAGTAATCGCGTATCAGAATGACGCGGTGAATACGTTCCCGGGCCTTGTACACACCGCCCGTCACACCATGGGAGTGGGTTGCTCCAGAAGTGGATAGTCTAACCTTCGGGAGGACGTTCACCACGGAGTGATTCATGACTGGGGTGAAGTCGTAACAAGGTAGCCCTAGGGGAACCTGGGGCTGGATCACCTCCTTATACGATTTAGAACTTATTTGTTCGTAGTGTCCACACAGATGATTGTTAGTTAGTAAAGCCGCAGGCTTCACTAATTAATATGCTCTTTAAAAATTTGGAAAGCTGATAATAAAATTCTGATGAATAACGATTGTTATTTATCAAGAGTTTTCAAAAGTAAAAATATGCCAATTAATTGAAAAATTAATCGGTATCTACTTTAGTATTCTCATCATTATTTGATGAATTAACTTCTGGCGAAGTTAACAGCTGTCACTAACAAAGACCCGTTTGGGTTGTATGGTTAAGTGACTAAGCGTACACGGTGGATGCCTTGGCAGTTGGAGGCGATGAAGGACGTATTAACTTGCGATAAGCCTAGTCAAGCTAGTAAAAAGCACTTGAGACTAGGATTTCCGAATGGGGAAACCCACCTGCTTGCAGGTATCTTGCACTGAATACATAGGTGTAAGAGGCGAACGCGGAGAACTGAAACA
>NZ_JAJJZF010000078.1:0-692 GCF_020966275.1 Pseudoalteromonas sp. MB41
CAAGCCTACTAGCAAATTAACATTTAGTCTTCGATAACAGAAATAACTGTATTGACCAAGAACCTGCGTTAAGCGGTTAGACCCACCCTTGATAGCCTGTAAAGTGATTAGTGTGTTAAAACACCGAGTAGGAGAAGAGGCACAAGGGCGCGAATACATCATAGGGCCGAGGTAGCTCCTCATTATGAGCCCGCATATAAGTACGCAGTCTAACAAAATTAACGAAGGGTATTGTGCAATAGGAGGAGTCCATATAAGGCACTTTAGTGCCGAAGTGTCTGATATGCCCTTCATACATAACCACTGACATTGACGGCTAAAGCCGTTCCTACGCTTCTTAATCACAATGACAGAAGTGCAAGGGGCTCTAAATCGCTCATTTCACTTCTGGCTGTAGGAGATGTATGGACTCCTCCCCTAAATAGGGTAAGTACGGTATAAAGAAATTGCAAAACCACTTTTACCAATAAGGAATCCATACATGTCAAAATTTAACTTAATTTGTATCGACTTGGCAAAAAATGTTTTTCAAGTCGGTCAATTTTTTCATCAAAAACTACAAAGTAATAAAGCGGTAAGCAGAAAAGAGCTACTGTCGATACTCACCACGTCTCCTCGTTGTAAAGTTGTCATGGAATCATGTGGCGGTGCTCATTATTGGGCACGCAAAGCGCGTAGTGTTGGTCATGAAG